>JBARMQ010000030.1:0-20353 GCA_049802535.1 Bryobacteraceae bacterium
CGCCTCTGATTCAGTGGGGGAAAATCGAAGATTTCCATTGCACTGAGACAGCGTCATTGATAGTCTGAGTACGCGGTTTCTTGGAATTCCTACGAATTGGGAGAGCACTTTGAAATGTTAATCCGATTTCGCGTAAATATTTTACCGGCATTATTGCTAATTGGTTTCGCAAATTTCACGACCGCTCAGGTCCGCCTTCTTAGTCCGGGAAGTAAAGGCGCTTTGGCCGGGCTTGCTCCCAATACATCGACTATCATTCCGCAGCCACTTGCCCCCATTCCAGCCTCCGGAAGTGGATATTCTCAAACTTTTACGTTTAAGTTCACCGACCAGAACGGGTGGCAAAATTTCAACGTCCTGGATGTTCTGATTAACAGCACTTTGAACGGCAGCCAGGCCTGTTATTTCGCTTTAGTTCCAACGGGTCCGAGCGCGGGCAACCTTTATCTGGCGAGCGATTCCGGGCCTGGAACCCTCAGCCAAACAAATCTGCCGGGTTCAGGCTCATTGAGTAACAGCCAATGCACGCTCGCAGCTACGGGAGCTTCGGTCAGCGCCAATTCGACGACCTTAACTTTGGTGTTACCCATCACTTTCAATAGCGCATTTGCAGGCAATATGGTCTTTTATTTATCGGCTCAAGATACTTCGATGAATAATTCAGGTTGGCAGCCGCTGGCCACGTGGAACGTTCCCGGCGCGGCGAGCAACGGTCCTGGAGTGACAGGAATGTCCCCGGCCCGAAGTACCGGTTCGGCGGAACAGACCTACACATTTACGCTGACGGATTCAAACGGATGGCAGAATCTTTCAGTGATTGATATTTTGATCAATAGCGCCGTGCAAGGGCGAAACGCGTGTTATTTCGCTCTGGCTGTTTCGGTCACGTCAGAAGGCACCCTCTATCTAGTCAGCAACGGCGCCGCTGGAGATCCGACGTACGCGGCGGTTGCGGGTCTTCCCAGCGCAGCGAACATACAGAATAGCCAATGTACCCTTAGCCTTGAAGGCGCGACAGTCGATGGCGGCGGCAACACATTGACGATGACTATGCCGATCACCTTTAGTAATACGTTCACAGGAAATAAGCTTTTTCTGGTCGGTGCTAGGGAGGCCAATTCGACGTCGGGCTGGCAGGCAATCGGGTCTATTTCGCTTCCATAACGGATCACGGCAATTTCCACATATTTCACCCTAAAAATTTAAGCAAGGACTAAGGCATCCCCGGCGAAATGCCGAGTGGTTATTTGGAGCCCGCTCGTCCAGAGCGCGCGCCGGAGGATGTTCTTTGTTTACGCTGTTTCGCCTTGGCGGCGTTAGGATTTCGCGTAATGCGATACCGAAATTGTGCTCGTGGCTCGCTCTCTTGGGTCTTGCCAGTTGGCGGATATCGGCTCAAAGCTATGTGATCTCAACCATGGCGGGGGGAACGACGGCGCCGACTGCCCAAACAGCATCTTCCGCTTCAGTTAGCCCGTATGCCGCGGCGGCCGATTCCTCCGGACACGCCTATTTCATTTCGGGCAACGCTGTTTACAAGATAAGCAATGGAGTTTTGCTCCGGGTTGCGGGATTCTCGTCGGCGCCAGGTTATGCCGGAGACGGAGGGCCGGCCACCAGTGCGACGCTTAGCGATCCGGAAGGCGTGGCTGTCGATGCCGCGGGCAACGTCTACATCGCGGATACGGGAAACAACAGCATTCGGCGCGTGTATCCAAATGGCACCATCGTGACAATCGCAGGCACAGGCGCCTTCGGATATACCGGCGACGGAGGGCCGGCCACGACCGCCACTCTTGCTAATCCCACGGGAGTTGCGGTTGACGCCGCCGGGAATGTCTATGTGGCCGATTCGGAGAACCACGCCATCAGAAAAATATCTAACGCCGGCGTAATTAACACAGTCGCCGGCAACGGAAGCCCAGGTTATTCCGGAAATGGCGGCGCGGCGGTTAACGCCCAGTTGGATTATCCAACCGGGGTCGCGGTCGACTCTGCGAAGAATGTTTACGTCGCCGACATGTACAACTGTGTAATTCGTGAGATCACGGCGAGTGGAGAAATTACGACGATTGCCGGCAGCCTGATTCCCGGGTACTTGGGCGACGGTGGTCAGGCCACGAGCGCCGAATTGTCATATCCAGCGGACGTCGGCGTGGATGGCTCCGGAAACGTCTATATCGCCGATTCGCAAAATTCAGTGATCCGCAAGGTGACGACGTCCGGAATTATTTCGACCGTCGCGGGGAATGGAACAGCCGGATACGCGGGGGATAACGGTTCTGCAACCATCGCGCACTTAAATTTTCCAAGCGGCATAGCTGTGACATCGTCGGGAATGTTGTTTGTTGCCGACTCTGACAATTCGCGGCTGCGGCAAGTCTCGACGAGTGGGACAATCACAACAATCGCCGGAAATGGCGCATACTCCGGGTCCGGTAACTTAGCGTTTAACAACCCCACAGGGATCGCGCTGGATGCCTCCGGCAACTGGTACGTCGCGGACGCCGGAACGAACACGATTCGAAAGTTCTCTATCACGGGAACCGTTTCGACAATTGCCGGAAGCGGTGTATATGGATACGCAGGCGACAATGCAGTAGCGACCAGCGCCGAATTCTCTTATCCGGCCGGCGTTGCCGTGGACACAAGCGGAAATGTCTATGTGGTTGATTCGTACAACTCGCGGGTACGCAAAATTGCGACCAACGGCCTGATCACCACGGTGGCGGGTAACGGGACGCGCGGTTTCGCTGGTAATGGCGTAGCTGCGACGAGCGCGGAGTTAGACTTCCCCCAGGGAATTGCCGTGGACAGGGCCGGCAACCTGTACATCGCTGACACAAACAACTGCCGCATTCGCAAAGTATCCGGCGGGATCATCACGACCATTGCGGGTAATGGAACAGCAGGCTATACCGGCGACAACGGTCCCGCAAGTTCATCGGAACTGAATTACCCATATGGAGTTGCGGTGGACTCAACGGGGAACGTCTACATCGCCGATACCTTAAATAACGTAGTCCGCCAAATCTCGACGTCGGGCACGATTTCTACCATAGCTGGCAACGGATTTGCTGGCTATTCTGGTGACGGCGGCGCACCAAGCAGCGCCCAATTGAACTTTCCCGCTGACCTGGCGGTGGACCCGTCGGGGAATCTTTATATCGCAGATGCCGGCAATTACGTAGTGAGAAGCGTATCGGGCGGAGCGATCGCCACAATTGCGGGGAATGGACAGGATGGTTACTCGGGAGACAACGGTGCGGCCACTTTGGCAGAAATTGGGCAGATCCATTCTCTTGTCCTCGATTCGACAGGGACCCTGTATTTGGCCGACGCCACAAATTCGGCGGTGCGGATGCTCTCGCCGGCGGATCTCCATTCTGTGTTGACGGTCACCCAGACGGAGTTGGTTTCGCTCAGCTCCGGTGTGACCTATACCGTCACGGTGGCCAACGCACCCTTAGGGGCGGCGAGTAGCGGAACCGTATCACTGACCGAAACGTTGGCCCCCGGTTTGACTTTAAAATCCATTTCGGGGAATGGGTGGACCTGCTCTACGACCACCTGCACGCGAACCGATTCGCTGCCGCCCGGATCGAGTTATCCGCCGATGATCGTGACTGCAAGTCTGCCATCTCCGCCGCCGGCACAGGTCACCAATCTCGTCAATCTGTCTGGCGGAGGTTCAAGTCCCGCTTCTTCGCAAATTCTGACGACCTTTGGAGGCGCCGGTTTTGCCCAGGCGATTCTTGCCTCGCCTGCGGGAGGAAGCGGGCAATCGCAGAGCTTTACCTTCACATTTACCGATCCGAACGGATGGCAAAACATAAGTCTTGTCGACGTGTTGGTTAATAGATATTTAAATGGCCTGAATGCTTGTTATCTGGCAATTGTGCCAAGTTCTTCCAGTTCCGGCATGGTGCTTCTTGTCGACAATGCCGGCGACGCCGGAGGGCCGTTCGCAGCGGTTTCCCTCCCTGGCGAAGGATCGGGTCAAAATAGCCAATGTTCCATTGCGGGCGGAACGAGTGCGATATCCGGTTCCGGCAATATTTTACAGGTGACACTGAACCTCACGTTTAGTTCGGGCTTCTCGGGAGTTCGAACCATGTATGTCGCCGCTCAAAACGGATTAGGGAATGCCGGATGGCAGGCCCTGGCCATTTGGAATGTGCCTGCCGTAGCCGCTACGACGGGTCCAGGTGTGGCGGGAATGACACCACAACGAAATAGCGTAACGTTCGGTCAAACCTATACTTTTACCTTCACCGATACCAATGGCTGGCAAGACTTGGCGGTTCTCGACGTCTTGGTGAATGCGGCACTCAACGGGCTTCACGCGTGTTACTTTGCATTTGTGACGAATGGCCAGACCGGCGGCACACTGTACCTCGTAGATGATGCGGGAGACGCAGGTGGTCCGTTTGCGCCGCTTTCATTGCCGGGGAGCGGAACGGTCTCGAATAGCCAATGCTCGATTAGCGGTGCCGGCGCCTACGTCAGCGCCATTGGCAACACATTGAATCTGATTCTGCCCATTACCTTCGGAGAATCATTTGGCGGAAACCGCTTGATTTACTTGGCTGCCCGGAATAACAGCGGTTCGAATACCGGTTGGGTTACGGGCGGTTCAATCAACGTGCCGTAGCCGTCGAAATCCGCGGACTGCAGTGCTGGATTAGGCGGGTTGCGATATAGGCAACATCGTCGAAGTCAAGCAACGTGTGCATGGGCAGCATCATTCCTCGCTGCGATAGATTATCCGCCACAGGATAGCGGCTGGAGCCTTCTTCGAGGTAGGGCGGCAGAACGTGCATCGGATAAAAAACCGGACGAGTCTCGATGCCATCTTCTGTTAACCGTTGCATGACCTCGTCCCGGCTTACGCCGACGGGCTCGCGTAAGACGATCGGGTATGCCCAGAAAGCGTGGCGAACCCAGGGCTCCTCGCCGGGTAATTGAATCAGATCGTCAAATCGACTGAGGTGCCTGCGGTATTCAGCGGCTAAATCAAATCGCCGTTCCAAGAGAGAATCAATTTGCTCGAGCTGGGCCACGCCGATTGCTGCGGCCACATTCGTCATCCGGTAGTTGTAGCCCACCATCGGGAACCAATAGCGCTGGCGTGGGTCCATTCCCTGCCCCCGCAACATGCGTAGCTTCTCTTCCAATGTGCGATCGGAACAGGTGACCATGCCTCCCTCTCCGGTGGTAATGATCTTGTTCCCATAGAAGCTAAAGGTCGCGATGTCGGCGAGGCTTCCGGTCTTCATGCCCTTGTAGAGTGCACCGTGCGATTCAGCGGCATCCTCAATGACTTTGAGACCATGCCGACGGCCGATAGCAAGGATGGCGTCCATATCAGCCGGATGGCCATACAGGTGGACGGCGATGATCGCCTTGGTACGGGACGTGATGTGTTGCTCGATCAGATTGGGATCGATGTTCATGGTCCGTTTTCCGGAATCCACAAACACGGGGCGGGCGCCGCAGTACGTCACCGCATTGGCAGAAGCAATATAGGTGAGGGTCGGTACAATGACCTCGTCGCCCGGACCTACGCCGAGCGCGGCGAGAGCCAAATGTAGCGCACACGTGCCGTTGCAGCAGGCGACAGCATATTCCGACCCACAATAGGCCGCAAAACGCTCCTCGAACAGCGGAATGAATCGGCCGATGGAGGAGATCCAGCCCGTGTCCAGGCACTCCAGCACATATTTCTTTTCGTTTCCGCTCAGCGCGGGGTGCGCAACGGCGATCTTTTTTCGGTCAATCATGTTTTCGTCCAACGTGTCTGTTATTCCTCAACCGAGCCGGAACCCCAAATGCGGTAGCGTTATCGGGCAAATTGCGAATCACCACTGACCCTGCGCCGACCGTAGCCCAAGCACCGATGCTGATTCCCGGAATTACAGCCGTTTGTGTGCCGAGGAACGCACCCTCGCCTATCCGAACGCGGCCGGCAAGCGAACAACCGGGAGCAACATGGCAAAACGCGCCGATCAGGCAATCATGATCGACGGAAGCATTCGTGTTGACAATGACACCGTCGCCGAGGTTGGCCTCTGCATTGATCACCGCTCCCGGCATCACCGAAATACCGGTGCCTAACGTTGCATGGCGCGAAACGGTCGCGCGCGGGCTGATCGCATTGATCAAGCGGTAACCCATGCGGAGAAGTACCTCCATCCTTTCCTTTCGCAACGCATTGTCGCCAATAGCCACAAATGCAGTTCGCACGCCTTGCTCCAAAAGCATAGGAAGGCTATTGTCGTTGCCCAACCAGGGCGTGCCGCACAATGCCGGGCCTTCCTCGACTGGAGCCAAGTATCCTTCCAGCTGGATATCGCCGCGCGACTGAAGGATGTCAATAACGACTTTGGCATGCCCGCTCCCGCCCAAAATGACCACTCGTTGCCGGTTGTCCAATGCTCGCCCAAATATCCCCAATTTTATGCGGGGGGAACCCCATTGTAACGAAGCAAACTAATCGGAAGAAAGCATATGAGCAGAAGTCACCGCGAAGCTCGAGGTTGATTGCGTGCACCGCGAAATAGAAGCGGGATGAGGCAAAGGCTGGATATCAGCACACCCGTCGCGCCGATCCAGAGCGCGGGTACGATGCCGAGGGACTTTGCAAGGAAGCCGCTGGCTAGCGCACCAACGGGCAGGATGCCCCGTGAGGCTAATTGTGCCGAGGCGTTCACGCGGCCCAAAAGATTGCTCGGAACAGCGGTTTGGCGTAGCGTTGTTTCATTAACTATAGAGACAGTCCAGGCGCAGTCGCCAACGAGTTGTTGCGCCGCCAAGCAAAGGATTGTAAAAGAAGAGGAGATCGAAGCGAGAGGCACAAGGAACATTGCCAGAGCCATGACAAGAGCACTGAAGAAGAGTGCCTGCATTGGGGAATGTTTCGAAATCCGTGGCGCTAGGGATGCGCCAGCCAGGCTGCCCACGCCGCCCAGCGCAATCAGGACGCCTAGTGAGGCGGGGCTAAGGTGCAGGGTGCGAATGGAATACAACATGTAGAAGCTGAGAAAGGGGCCTAAGGACAAATACGCGACGATCGAGCGGAAAAAGAGCGGCCGGAGAGCCGGGTGGGAAAGGACAGCCGCTATCCCCTCCCAAATCTCTTGGCGCGCGGAAACGGCCTTCGCGGGTTGAGGCCCAGGTTCCCGGGTCCCAATGCTCGTGAGCGATAACGCCGAGATAACGAAGGAAATGGCGTCTAGTAGAACCGCCAACGGGGCGGTAATCAGCTGTACGAGAACGCCTGTGAGTGACGGGCCGAGCACTTCGGCAGTCGCCTCAGAGAGAGCCAACAGGCGGTTGCCTTCGAGGAGTTGGCCGGGTGCAACCAACGAGGGGAGATACGACTGGTACGCCACATCGAAGAGCACGGAAAGCACGCCCGCCAATGCTGAAATGACGATCAGATGAATGATTGACAATCGATGTAAGAGGGCGAGTGCCGGCACCATGGAGAGCAGCGCAGCGCGCCCGAGGTCGGCCGCGATCATGATGGAACGGCGGCGGAAACGGTCCGCAATGATACCCGCTCCGAGGCTGAAAAAGAGGACCGAGGCTGAGCCGATGGCAGACAAAACGCTCATCTGGAGTGCCGTCGCCTTCAATACGATCACCGCTGTTAAGGGCAACCCCTCGCGAGTGATGCGAGAGCCAAGCGCCGAGATGGTTTGCCCTGCCCACAACTTGCGGAAATCGTCTTTACGCCGAATGTCGATAGCCAAGCTTACGCGATGACAAAAGGACTGGACAAATGCGGCAGCGCCGCTTTGAGACAGGCAGGACACTCACATTGAAGTGCAAGCCGTTAGGGCATGAGGGGGCATGTTCGTCGCATGAAGCGGCGAGTTCCTGCTCACGTTTTCGGTGGGCTGTTTATCGATTAGGTTAGCGGCCGAAGCCTGTGAGTTTAATTCCTCAAGTGTCTTGCCGGGGAGCCGAGTGATGAGATTGCACATGGCGTACAGTCCTCCTCGGGTGAGAGTGCCCATGACAGAGCTGAACTTTTTCAAGTGCACGAATGGCTGCGTCGATAGCAGACCGCCGCTCGTAAAGGCACGAGAGTTCTTTGAGAAGGGGCGTACCGGTACGCGATCTCGCAGAAACCTGACAAACGGACATAAGTCAGTTATTCCAACGATTGAGCCGCATTGCAACAAAAAAACCGTGAGTGGTCGAAAATATTTCCGCTCCGGATATAGCATTCTGTGATACTGTGATAGCAGATTGCTATATGACAATCGCCGAAAAGATCAGGTATCTCCGGACGGTAGAAGGGCGGCTGCGAGGTTTGGAACGTGAAATGACTCAAAAAGAGGTAGTTAGTGCGATTGCCGAAGAACATAAGCAGACGATCAGCCAACCGTACCTATCGCAGATCGAAAGCGGCCGCCGGCGACACCTGACAAATACGACCCGGCTCCTGCTCGCCAAGTTTTTCAAAGTTCATCCCGGATATCTGGTGGACGATCCGGACGGCTACCAAACCGAGTTGATGAGCGACTTGCGGCTCCAGGAAGACACTTTGGACTTGTGGCTGATTGAAGGGGCAGAGAAATTCCGGCGTGATGCGCCGCTCACCAGGGCGCTACTGGAGCTAGCGGGGCAGGCCGATTCACGGGACTGTTTGTTGCTGCTGGAGGAAATTCTTAAAACGTCGGATTTGGCAGAACGATTGCGTCAGGCATTACGACCGATTCGGGGCGACCAGAAGGAGGAACTTGCGTCATGACTTGGGCGAACATCTATTTACTTTGTTTCGGTGTGGGCGCGCTGTGGGCGCTCGTGTCACTTCTTTTGGGGGGGCTGCACTTGCACATCCCAAAGGTAGGGGTGCATGCAACACACGGTGGGCACGGATTCGGGGGGCACGGCGGCCACGGCGTGAGCGGGCATGGGGCGGCGCACGGACACGCCGGCGCTCACGGCGCAAGCGGCCACGGAGCAGCTGGATTGTGGGTGGAATTGATCAATCCGAGCTGTGTGGCCGTCTTCCTTGCCTGGTTCGGCGCGGCCGGTTATCTATTCAGCCGGCACTCAAAGCTGGGTATTGGAGTTGTCCTGGCCATTGCGATTGTGGCCGGCAACGCGGGGGCGATCGCGATCGCCTCTTTTCTGCGTTATCTCAATTCGAAAGAGAAACCGATGGACCCGGCCGATTACGACATGGTCGGCGTACTGGGGCGCGTGACATCCACAATCCGCAAAGACGGAGTAGGCGAAGTGATTTACCTGCGGGATGGCGCGCGGCGCCCTTTGCCAGCACGCAGCGAAGAGGGGATCGATATTAGGCGTGATCAGGAAGTGATTGTCACGCGCTACGAAAAGGGAATTGCGTACGTACGAACCTGGGAAGCAATGACCCAGTAGAAGTGACACTCCGGAGGGAGTGACAAGGAGAAGATTTATGGTAAACGAAATTTTCGTCATCTCAGCGATCGCGGTGCTGTCGTTGTTGGCGCTGATGATGGTGATGGCAACACTCTTTCGCAAGGCTGGGCCGCATGAAGCTCTGATCGTGTATGGCTTTCGCGGGACTCGAATCATCAAAGGCCGGGGGACCGTGATTTTTCCGATGGTCGAAAGTGCGCGGCAGCTTTCGCTGCAATTGATGTCTTTCGACGTTGCGCCGCAACAGGAACTGTATACGAAACAGGGCGTTGCCGTGACCGTAGAGGCCGTTGCTCAGATCAAGGTAAAGAGCGACCCGGAGTCCATTCAAACCGCCGCCGAACAGTTTTTGACCAAGAGCGATGCCGAGCGCGAAGGCCTGATACGGCTGGTCATGGAAGGACACCTGCGCGGAATCATCGGGCAACTTTCAGTGGAACAAATTGTCAAAGAACCTGAGATGGTGGGCGACCGGATGCGGGGCACGTGCGCCGAAGACGTGAGCAAGATGGGCTTGGAGGTAGTTTCATTCACGATCAAAGAAGTGCGCGATAAGAACGAATACATCACCAACATGGGGCGGCCGGATGTGGCGCGCATACGTCGTGATGCAGAGATCGCTGCCGCTGAAGCGGAACGCGATACCGCGATCAAACGCGCCGAAGCGACACGGGCCGCGGCAGTTGCGAAATCCCAAGCCGATCAGGAACGAGTACTGGCGGAAGCGTTGTCGCTAGCGGCTCAGGCCGAAGCCCAGCGAGACCTCGATATCAAGAAGGCGCAATATGTCGAGACCGTCAAGCGGCAGCAAGCCCAAGCGGACAAGGCATACGATATTCAAGCCAACGTCATGCAGCAGCAGGTGGTTGCCGAAGAGGTGAAAATCAGGCAGATCCAGAAGGAGCAGGAAATCAAAGTACAAGAAGCGGAAATCCTGCGTCATGAGAAGGAACTGATCGCGACCGTTTTAAAGAACGCCGAAGTCGAACAGAAACGGATTGAAATGCTGGCGCAGGCGGCCAGCCACAAGCAGACCATCGAAGCCGAAGGCGCCGCGAAGGCGCGCCGATTCCAAGGTCAAGCCGATGCCGACGTCACCCGATTGCAGGGTGAAGCGGAAGCAGACATCATCCTGCGCAAGGGTGAATCCGAAGCGAAGGCGATGAACGTCAAGGCCGAGGCGTATCAAGAGTGGAACCAAGCCGCAGTCGTGGACAAACTGATTACTGCACTGCCGGAGATAGTGAGGGCGTTGGCCGCACCGTTGGCGAACGTCGATAAGATCACCGTGGTCTCGACAGGCGATGGCCATTCGGCGGGACTGAATAAGATCACGGGTGACTTAGCGCAGATGGCGGCGCAGGTGCCGGCATTGTTTGAAACGCTATCGGGGATGCAGATGTCGGAACTCTTTAGCAAGGTGCGGACCATCGGGGACCGCGCGGGCGACGGAGTAACCGCCAATGGCAATAAGTAAGGAGGCAACCGGATGGCCCTGTTAGACCGCGTCGCGGCGCTGATTCGGGCAAACATTCGTGAGCTGGTGGAGCGGGCAGAGCATCCCGACTCGATGATGAAGCAGCTGCTGCTGGATATGCAAAACCAGTTCATGCAGGTCAAGACGCAGGTGGCGATGGCGATCGCGGACCGCCATCGCCTGGAGCAGAAGCAGAAGGAGAATCTAGACCTGCAGCAGGAGTGGATGAACAAAGCTCGTTTGGCACTCGAGAAAGGGGAGGACGAGCTCGCGCGAAACGCGTTGGAACGTTCTCTCTCCTACGAGACAACAGCTCGGGCTTTTGGGCAACAGGTGGAGCAACAGACACATCAAGTTGCGCTACTGCGGGAGGCGCTCCGAAAATTGGAAGAGAAGATGACCGAAACCACGTCGCGGGCGGAGTTGGTATTGGCGCAGCATCGGCGCGCACGGCTGGCCGCTCAAGCGGGTAACGGAAAGGCGATCAATTTTGAAACGGACGCGACTTTCGACCGTATTCGCGGGAAGGTGGCCGACCAGGAAGCTGAAGCACATGGCAAAGCCGCACCGAACGGTCACGGTCCGGCAGAGCGTTTAACAGCCATGGCGCGTCAGGATCGCTTGGAAAAGCTATTGGCAGAGTTGAAGGCCGGCAAAATCTAGAGCCACTAATGCGTCAACTGTGGCACTTCTTCAAATCGGGACCGTGATTCTTTACGCGCTGCGCGCTGCGGCTTTTCGATTCCCAACAGCACGTCCACCAGATTCCCCGCGCCCTTTGTCGCTTCCCATTGCCGTGCGGCCAAATAAGCCTTTTCTGCGGCGGCATCGAAGTTGTCGAGTACTTTCAACGTCGCCTGCAACACCGCCTCTGAGGTGAATTCAGAGAAAGTGGCGCCTGGGGTTCCGAACTCCTCCAATACATCGGATAAGGTTGAGTTCGCCGGTGCAATGAGTGGGATTCCATTGGCCATGGCCTCGGAGGCAATGGCCGAATAGCTGGTCGAATACGTGGGAGCGTGATAGGGGCATACCAGCAGATCCGATTCGTTCAATAGATAGGCCCACAAATTCGCGTCGGCAAAGTCCTCATTCACCGTCACGCGTGGATCCGCTGCCGCCAAAGCGCGGATCAGTAAATGATCGGCAGCCATATGATCCGGAATGTTGTTGTGAATTAGTACGCGGATGTCCTCGCGCTGGTTTAAGAGCTGGCGTGCGAACTGGGGAACCAGTTGATAGCCCTTATTCCAACCCTGCTGCCCAATCACCGAAACCGTCCGGATGCGCTTTCCCGATCGATTGTGGCAATCCGTGATGGCGCGGTGAGGCAAAGGAAGTGTCATAACGGGATATTCCATCAGTGTGGAATATGCATTCGAACACCTGTTGGCGAATGTTGCGAGCTTAAATCGGGATTGATCTTCTTTGCGCATTTTGAGCCCGACGTAGCGGAGCATGGTGGGCATAGCGTCCTGCTTGGGATCCGGAACCCAGGCCAACCCCTTTTCATCAACTCCGATACTGACCGCGTTACCGAACTCGATGAAAACTCTGGGCCGTTGGTTTGGGGGCATCTGGCTGAACCATGTCCAAACTGCCATCACCTGCGGGGCACGGGCGGAGTTCACAAATACCACGTCGTCCGCAGTGACACCGCGAATCTTCTCGAGATCGCCACGCGTGTTGGACCAGGCGATCTCAAAATCGTTTAACCAACCGCAAAACCTGTCAACAACGCCGTTCCACTGTCCACTATAAGTGGCCCAGGTATAGCAAGTGAAAAACGGCTGAGCGTTTAACTCTACTTGCACGGCGGGATTGATGTCTTTGTGCGCGAGAACGTAAGTGTTGACTCCGCGCCTCTTCAGCTCTCCGGTAATGTGCCGGCAAGAGAAGGGATTGTGGCCGATATTACTGCTTAACCCACTGTCCAAATAGAGGAAGTTCATCTGTCGCTGTAACTTAAGTGCGACACTTCGCGCAAATCTCTCAGTCCCGGCCCCATAGCGCTCGTTTTACTATGACCGTAGACACTATGCCGACTGCTAGAACTTACGTTTCGCGCTCGATCAGGTACATTTCCCTGGCGGTCGCCGCGGCCCTTCCGGTCCTCGCTCAGCAATTGCCCGAAAATGTGCGGCCCGAACACTATGGCCTCAGGCTAGCTCCCGATTTGAAAACGGCTACCTTTACGGGCGAGGAGATCATCGAAGTTACGCTGGCGCGGTCTGCTAATCAGATCACTCTCAATTCTGCTGAGATCTCGTTTAAAGACGCGACTGTTCAAAACGGCGCGAACACTCAAACGGCAACGGTGTCCTTGGATGCCGACAAGCAGCAAGCAACACTTCAAGTGGCGAAGACCATTCCGGCCGGCCGCGCCACGGTTCATATCCACTACACCGGGATTCTGAACAACGAGCTACGAGGTTTCTATCTCAGCAAGACATCGGCTCGGAACTACGCTGTCACTCAATTTGAGCCAACGGACGCACGCCGTGCGTTTCCTTGTTTCGATGAGCCTTCCTACAAGGCTACGTTCACGGTGACGTTGGTAGTCGACATCGGAGACACGGCCATTTCGAACACGAATATCATCTATGATCGGCCCGGGCCCGTGGCGACGAAGCACACCATTAAGTTCGCGACCACTCCCAAGATGAGCACGTATCTGGTGGCATTTCTGGTTGGCGATTTCCAGTGCGTTTCGGGACAAAGCGAAGGAATTCCGATCCGAGCCTGCGCGACGCCAGGCAAACAAGACCTCGGTAAGTTTGCGGTCTCAGCGGCGCAATATATTCTTCGTTATTACAACAACTACTTCGGTATTAAGTACCCGCTTCCAAAACTCGATCTCATCGCGATTCCCGATTTCGAAGCCGGCGCGATGGAGAACTTCGGATGTATCACGTATCGCGAAACGGACCTGCTGATCGACGAAAAAACTGCCTCGATTCGATCGAAGAGGAACGTTGCAGAGGTAGTGGCGCACGAAATGGCGCATCAATGGTTTGGAGATCTGGTGACGATGGCATGGTGGAACAATCTTTGGTTAAACGAGGGCTTTGCCACCTGGATGGAGACCAAGCCGGTGGCGGCGTGGCATCCCGAATGGAACATCCCGGAGGAGGAAGCGGGCACATTGAGTTCCACGTTGAATTACGACGCGCAAAAAGTAACTCGACCGATTCGCTCGGAGGTGGAGACACCAGCGCAGATTAACGAACAATTTGACGCCATTTCATACGGCAAGGGCGGAGGCATCCTGGCAATGGTCGAAAACTACCTAGGAGAAGAGACGTTTCGCCGAGGGGTTCATAATTATCTGGCCGCGCATCTGTATGCCAACGCCACTGCCGAGGACTTTTGGAACGCACAAACGAAGACCAGCAACAAACCGGTGGACAAGATCATGAGCAGCTTCATTACTCAGCCCGGCGTGCCGCTGCTGACGTTTTCGCCGCCCGGTAAGGATAGCGTCAGCGTGAGCGAGAAGCGCTTCTTTTTGAGTTCCGCGATGAACAGCGATACGAATCAGACTTGGACAATTCCGGTTTGTTTTAAGAAGGAACAAGGAACCGATTGCGAGTTGGTCAGCTCCGCCCAACAGTCGCTGCCGGCGCCCTCCGCTTCGATCTTTTTTGCCGATGCGGGGGCGCGAGGATATTACCGGACTGAGTATCCTCCTGATGTCCGGAACAATATCGAAAAGAAAGCCGAAAGTGACTTGACGGCGTCGGAGCGTCTCATTTTTGAAAGCGATCAATGGGCGCTAACGGTGTCTGGCCGCAGCGGAGTAGGCGACTATCTGAATCTGGTTTCCGAGTTACGCAACGACCCCGAAGCGGGGGTGATCGCTCAGTCTGCCGGAGCGGTAGCAACCATCGATAACCGCATCGCGACGGACGAAGAGCGAAAGCGGCTGGCGAATTGGGTGGATCGCGAATTTCAGCCGTCATACGAGAAGATACACACCATCCAACCGGACGATACGCCTAACCGTATCGAACTCCGCGGCGATCTTTTTACGCTGCTCGGAAATATCGGTGAAGACGCGGCCATTATTGGCGAGTCCCGCGAGCTCACTGAGCGGTGGCTGAAAGACCAGGCATCGGTAGAGCCAACTCTCGCCACTGCGGCGCGCGCTGTCGCCACCACCCATGGGGACACGCAGTTATACGATCAGGTCCTTCAGCTGAGCAAAACGTCACAAGATCCCATTGTCCGGGTCGGCGCCTTACAGTCATTGACAAACTTTCGGGAGCCCGCGTTGATTGACAGAACGTTGAAATACGTTGTCACGGATCAAGTGCGCACGCAGGATGCCGTCTATTTGCTCGCGGCACTGTTGACCCATCGCGAATCGCGTGACCTGACTTGGACGTTTATGAGACAGAACTGGGATGTGGTGAAGAGCCGCATCACGCCCCTCGCCGCGTCCAGACTGGTTGCTGCGACAGGGTCCTTCTGCACCACAGAAGCGCGGGACCAGGTAACGGCGTTTTTCAACGATCACAAAGTTGCAGCGGCCGACCGCGCCATGAAGCAGGCGGTAGACAGCATTAACCGGTGTGCCGATCTCCGCGAGCAGCAGGAGCCGAAGTTGAAGGCTTGGCTCGCGACTTCCGCCGGGGAATGAAACCAGATGGAACCAACCCGACGCCCGCTAGCCGAAAGATTGAGGAACAACTCGCCGCTATCGGCCATCTGAGCCTTTCGACGGAAGCCTCCTTTGCAACGGATGTTCTTCAAAAATGCTTGGCATCCAAAGTCGGATTGGTGGTTGCGCGCGCCGCGAAGAAGACCGCTGAACTCGCGCGACGGGAATTAGTTTCCGACCTGCTTAGCGGTTATGACCGCATGTTTGTCAATGCGGAAAAGACGGATCCGCAATGCTGGGGCAAGAACGCGATAGCCGAAGCACTCGTGGCCCTCGAATATAGCGGAGCAGAGCCCTTTCTGCGCGGCGCAACTTACATTCAAATGGAACCGGTTTGGGGAGGTTCGGAAGATACTGCTCCCGCGTTGCGTGGCATCTGTCTGCTGGCCTTGGCCGGATGCACGGAGGTGCCGCGGCTCGATCTCTTGCGTTTTTATGTCGACCGACTGCTCGATCCAGATAAAACCGTGCGACGAGAGGTCCTCCGAGCGTTGGAACAAATGGGCGGCGCCGACTGTGGACTGCTTTTGCGGCTGAAGGCGCGGTTGGGCGACAAAGAACCCGAAGTGGTTGGCCAAGCTTTGGAGTCGTTGCTCCACCTGGAGCCCGAAGTTGGCGTGCCATTCGCCGGCGAATTTCTGAAATCGGCAAGCCCCGAGGTTCAGGAAGAAGCAGCGTTGGCGTTGGGAATGGCGAGATCGCTGGCGGCAGTCCGGTTGTTAATTGAGACTTGGAACCAATCGCGGGACTTGATGATTTTGCGCGCTCTGGGCCTCTCGCGCTCGCCCAAAGCCTTCGACCTTTTGATTGAGGTGGTTAGCCGCGGCGGAACGCGCGAGAGCGCGGCCGCTCTCGAAGCGCTGAAGCCGTATATCGATTCAGGTGATTTGCGCAAGCGCGTCGATCTGGCGCTCGAACAAGCGCATGGTTCGCGAGACTAAGTCACAGCATTCGCAACTTTCTCAAAAATTTCTGCAAAACGCCTCGGCTCAAGAACATAGACCTGTTTGGCACGGCCATCAGGAGTGGCAGGCGGGCACAGTCGCCACACGTTCCCATGTTTGACTGAAATCGCCCGTAGAAGTACGGCGACTTTTAGAAGCGAGGCAAAATGGTTAAGCTCCGCCATCTGCTACCAACACTGACACTCTTTTCGATTTTGATTGCAACTGGCGCGCCGGCGCAGAACAGTTTAACGGCCATCCAAGACACGGTCCTGAACGCCGACGGTACACCCTTCCAGGGCACGCTTATTGTGACCTGGAATGGTTTCACCGCGCCAAGCGGTGGCACAATTGCTCCGCATAGCACGTCGGCTCAAATTTACGGTGGCGTTCTCTCGATATTACTTGTGCCCACCACGACCGCCTCCGCAGGCGCTTATTATTTGGCGACCTATAACAGCAGCGACGGCACCACTACGTGGTCTGAGACCTGGCAAGTACCGGCGAGCAGCACGCCGTTGACGCTGAACCAAGTCCGCGTACCCCAGACCGGAAGCGGCACCGGTTCAACCGGAACCTCGGGCACTTCCAGTGGATCGATCTCACTCCCGATTCCCATCTCCGATGTTTCGAATCTCAGCACCACGCTGTCTACTTTGAGCTCGTCGATCTCGACACTCACTAGCCAAGTCAGCGTGCTTACGGTTACGCCGGTTTTTATCGACGGCGAGACGCCGGGCGGCACAATCAACGGCGGCAACGCAACCTTTACACTTGCGAACGCGCCGTCGCCGGCCACCAGCCTCGACCTCTATCGCAACGGCCTGGTTCAAAGCGTTGGCGTGGATTACAGGATCTCGGGCAATACGATCACGTTCCTCCCGGGGTCGATACCCCAAACGGGCGATCTTCTGCAGGCCTTCTATCGAGCCGCTGGTATCGGGCCGGCTGCTAACTTTAGCGATGATGAATCACCTGCTGGAACAGAGAATGGCTCGAATACCACCTTCACAGTGTCGTTCGCGCCCAGCCCCGTCCTTAGCTTGAGACTGTATCGGAACGGCTTGTTGCTGCGTCAGGGAACCGACTACTTATTAGCCGGAGCAACGATCACGTTTGCCGCCGCGCCTCAATCGACCGATCAAATCGTCGCCTACTACCGGCATTAACGACTCGCCGGCAATTGCTGGCCCGGGCCGACCAAGCACCGCTTAGTTAGTTAGCTGCCCGGCTGGATCGTAAGACTTGAAGTCTTGCCGAAGATTATCGAAACTCGCGTCGTATAGTTGTATCTCAATCTTGAGGTTGGCGTTTACATTGTGAAGATTCGATCACAAGCGAGCGCAGACAAAAAGAGGAGATCTGAAGATGCAACTTGGTCTGGTCGGCCTAGGCAAAATGGGCGCGAACATGTCGCGGCGGTTGATGAAGAACGGTCACACTTGCACGGTTTTCGACCTCAGTGCCGAAAATGTGAAGAGGGTAACCGATTACGGTGCGGAAGGCGCGAGTTCGCTTGAAGATCTGGTTGCGAAGCTTGAAAAGCCACGAGCCGTTTGGGTCATGGTTCCCGCCGGCGGCCCCACTGAGTCGACAGTTCAGAGTTTGGCGGCTGCTATGGAAAACGGCGACGTCATTATTGATGGCGGCAACAGCTTCTATAAGGACGACATCCGCCGCGCGGCTGAACTCCGCAAATCGGGCATCCATTATGTGGATGCGGGAACCAGCGGCGGCGTTTGGGGTATCGACCGCGGATATTGCTTGATGATCGGGGGCGACACCGAGGTGGTCGAGCGCCTCGATCCAATTTTCAAGACCCTCGCGCCGGGACTCGGAAACATCGATCGAACACCGGGTTTCGATAAGCTGGGGAGCACCGCCGAATATGGATATCTGCACACGGGCCCCGCAGGCTCCGGGCACTTCGTGAAGATGGTCCATAACGGAATCGAGTACGGATTGATGCAAGCTTACGCCGAGGGCTTTGACATCATGAGGAACAAGAATAAGAAGGAGCTTCCAGAAAACGAGCGCTTCGACCTCAACATTACCGAAATCGCCGAAGTCTGGCGGCGCGGTAGTGTGGTGGGATCGTGGCTGCTGGACCTGGCCGCTATGGCGCTGACCGAAAGTCCGACGCTACAGGAATTTACGGGCTTTGTCCAAGATTCCGGGGAAGGCCGCTGGACGATCAACGCCTCGATTGAAGAGGCTGTTCCCGCAGAAGTGCTGGCCTCTGCGTTATTCACCCGATTCCGGTCGCGTGAGCAGCATACTTTCGCAGAGAAGGTCCTGTCAGCCATGAGAAATAAGTTCGGCGGCCACGTCGAACAGACCCATTGACGCAGGGGTAATCCCTAGCAGTGGCTCAAAATGGCCACCGGGAACCTAAAGGTGATCGTATCCGGTTAAACATTGTAGGAGCATCGCAGCTAGCGATTTACTTGGAAAACGGACTAATGTGGATCGCCAGGCTGGTCGATCAAAGATATGACGGGGCCTTTCTCGCCACGTTATTTGATCCAAGTCGGGATTTCGGAAAGCAATAGTTTGAGACCGGTGGGGCAACTTTCATGCCCGTGCACCCACATAGGTGATGGACGGCACTCAGGGCGAAAGCATCCCACCGGAGTTTGCTCAGGCTAAAGTGAAGCTAGTACATCGTCCAAATAGTTCTTTATATTAATAGGAATTTCCCGTACACTGGAGACATGGCTCGTGTAGCTGTTCCTGTGCAACTCGATTCTGAGACCCGAAACACGCTGAAGCAATTCATTCGTTCGTCCTCGACGCCACAGTCGCTGGCCCTGCGCAGTCGCATTGTGTTGGCCGCCGCGCAGGGGTCGAGCAATCAGCAGATCGCTTCCGAATTGAAGATTCCGGCGATTACCGCCGGCAAGTGGCGCCGGTCCTTTGCCGTGGATGGCATCGAGGGACTGCGCGATGCGCCGCGGTCGGGCCGCCCTCCCAAACACGATGCCCAGGTGCGGCAGAGAGTTCAGACTCGCGTCTGTCAACAACCGGAGGCGCAGAGCCGGTGGAGCGTGCGCACGCTCGCCGCCGAACTTGGGCTGCCGTCCAGCACCGTCCATGCAATGCTGGTTGCCGCTAAATTGCAGCCCCATCGCATCCGGACATTCACCTTCAGTCCGGACCCCGAGTTTGAAGCCAAATTGCTGGACATTGTGGGCCTGTATCTGAACCCGCCGGAGAATGCCCTGGTCCTGTGCGTGGATGAGAAACCAAGTATTCAAGCGCTAGACCGCACGCAGCCTCTGCTGCCGCTCCGGGCGAAAAAGCCTCGCTCCTGGACGAATGAATATGTCCGCCACGGCACGCAGACCTTGCTGGCGGCGCTGGAGATCGCTACCGGCAAAGTAGTGGCGCACGTGCGCGACCGGCGCACGACGGTGGACTTCCTCAGTTTCATGAATGATGTTGTCAAGTCCTACCCCGCCAGCGAACTCCATGTCGTGCTGGACAACCTCAACATCCACAAAAACCAAGCCGCCAGACAATGGCTTCTGCGCCATCCTCGGGTCCACTTTCACTACACCCCCACGCACGCCTCCTGGATGAACCTGATCGAATGTTTTTTCAGCATTCTCACCCGCCGGGCGCTGACGCAGAGCGTGCAACGCTCGAAGAAGGACCTCAAGGAGTTTCTTCTTCGATATCTGGACCAATACAGCCAGAATCCCACTCCATTCACCTGGACCAAAGGACCCGATCAGCTAAAGAGAATCATCGAAGCCACCAAAGAATACCAAGCCGCTCATCCCAAACAGCCGAAGAAACAAAGGGCCCGCAATACTAAAAGGGATTAACTGGACGATGTACTAG
>JBARMQ010000031.1:0-1824 GCA_049802535.1 Bryobacteraceae bacterium
GCCCAGGCCTTAGCGGGAGGATGGAATATCGGCGGCATTGTCGCTGCCGACTCCGGGCTGCCTTTCAGCGCCATGGCCGGAGGTGATGTGGCCAATACGGGCGGAGGTCCGCAGAGGGCTGAAAGAATTGCGGACTCCGGGGGCTCTGCGCCTAAGACCAGAACCGAATGGCTCAATACCCAGGGCTTTGCAACACCGTCACCCTATACGTTTGGCAATGAGCGTCGCAATGATCTCATTGGCCCGGGGTACCTCAACTTCGACTTTAATGCTCGAAAAGATTTCACGATCGAGCGTTTCACCCTTCAGTTCAAAGCCGAGTTTTTCAACTTGTTCAATCGTACCCAACTCGCCCTGCCAAACAATAACGTTCAGTCTTCCGCATTTGGAAGCATCACCTCCTCGAGCGCTGCAGCGCGGGAAATTCAGTTCGGGCTGAAAGCGCTGTTTTAACACCGGGGGTTGAAGCCAACGGTCAGCTCTGCGTCGCTCGTTTGTAAGGGGAAACTTCCAGTGCTATTGATTGCCGGCGTGCTGTGGCTCCTGCGCCCAACCGCCGGCTTTGCCGCGCAAAACAACGAATCATGTAACGCCCAGGCCAGCTTCGTAAAAGTCGGCAAACTTCTCGTGAGGAAGGAGTATCAAAGCGCGAAACAGGTCCTCAGCATTTTTGGGACGTGCCCGAAGTTGTCGCCGCTCGAAGTGTTCAACGTAGGTTGGCTTTACGGAAGGGCGCATGACTTTTCGCAGGCCCTCAGGATCTTTGATTCCGTCCCCCCGGATGTACCGGATCCCCTCACTCACGGCTACGCAATCGCGTTGAGTCACTTCGAACTCGGCAACTATCAACCTGCCATCGACGGCCTCAACGAGCTGCGTTCACAGGGCGCCTTCGATGCCAAATGCGCTGATCTTCTTGGCGTCTCATATTCCAAGCTGGGACGATATCAGGAGGCGTACCCGATCATGGCTGAGAATCTGCAGCATAACCCCACGGATCCATTTGCTTATTTCAACCTGATTACACTTTTCGTCGATGCCGGGGAAACAGCAAAAGCAGCTCAAGTAGCGGATAGCGCAGTCACCGCGATGCCCCGGAGCGCAGAGGCGCTGGTCATGCGTGGGTCCATCAGGATGTCGCAGGGCAGGCTCGGAGATGCTCATGACGATTTTTCCGCGGCAGCGACCATCTCTCCGCATTCTCCTGATCCGCGATTCTTCATGGCCCTCTCCGACTATAAGCAGCGGAAATTTGTCGCGGGCGCCGAAGAGCTTAAGGCCGCGATCCGATCCGGTATCGTCGATTCCGATCTTCACTACTTATTGGCGGAATGTATCATTCGCATGAATTCCTCAAGCCCGTCGGCAGCACTGTCAGAGTTGAACCGCGCCATAGAACTCAATCCAAAATCAGTTTCGGCCAGAACTCTGCGCGGGAAGATGCTGCTTGAAGCAGGACACCCACGGGATGCGCTCCTCGACCTTCGCGTGGCACGCGATCTGGCACCCAATCCCGAACGGGACTCCAGAAATGCGACCTATCTTCTCGCCCGTACCTACGTGGCCCTAGGGAAGCGCGATCAAGCCAACGCTCTTTTTGCCCAGTTGAGCTCTCAATTCATCTCGAACAACCTGGACACGTTGAACGAATTAGGAGACCGCAGGATGAAGGCAGTGCTGCATCCGTGATGTCTGCGTGGCCACAGAAAGAGGAATCCATGTCGAAAGCTATATCACGCAGGTCATTTATTCAAACCGGCACAGGTCTCATCACAGCCGCCTGGGGCGGATTGCGTATCTTTGCAGGGCCAGGCTCAGCGTCCG
>JBARMQ010000032.1:0-10144 GCA_049802535.1 Bryobacteraceae bacterium
GATGTTGTCGGCGGCCGGACAAACGACGAATTCGGCTGGCTCACGCCTCTTACCGCTGTTCGCGAGCCTCAAACCGTAGAGGTCTAAATCGCGAAATCTTCTACCGGAGGAAGCAGAGCTGACCGCCCGCCACAAGGCAGTGGACGAAAGCTTGCACGAACCGTCAGCTCTGTACTCCTGAACGCATATTGAAAACGCGTTCAAGGCGGGAAGAATTCGCGGATAAACAGTCCCAGGCGCGGAAACAAAACCGGCAGCCACCTCCCCCGAGATCATCTGCCGACCCGGCGCCCGCGCCCGATCTAGTAGAGTTTTTAACAGTGTGGGCTGCGGATTACCAGCGCTTTCTCAGTCGAACTGAATGCTTTTCAACATCTTTTATTCCCTACAAACCATTGGCTTTGACGGTTTAGGCCTGTGCGTAAGCTGTGCAAAAAACGTGCGACCGCCAAAATGTAGCAACCCAGGAGAGGACGTATTTCGTGAACAATAAGCTGGTTGGCAAATTGCCGGACGGAGTCGCGGTCCTCGAGGTTTCATACGACCGGGCGATTCAACATGTGGATGAATTCATATATCCGCCAGCAACGGAATCGTTCATCGCGCCGGGATTCATCGACCACCAGGTAAACGGGTTTGCAGGCGTCGACTATAACGACCCCGAATCCAGCCACGAGGCCATCGCGCAATCCATACGAACTATTTTTACTACCGGGGTTACACGCTTCTTTGCTACCGTGATCACCGGTTCGCCAGAGCGTATGCGGGGCGCGTTGAAAAACCTCGCCGATGCAAAGGAGGAATTCCACCGCAATGGCATGCCGGAAGCCGAGGCGCTAGAGGCCTTTCACGTGGAAGGGCCACACATTTCCGCCGAAGACGGGCCGCGCGGAGCGCATCCGCTCGAACACGTGCGGCCGCCGGATCTCGAAGAGTTTAAGCAATGGCAGGACGCCGCCGGCGGCAACGTTCGTCTAGTGACCGTTTCTCCGCAATGGCCTGAGACACCGGCTTATATTCGAGCGATCACGGGGACTGGCGTGGCGGCCAGCATAGGGCACATGCGCGCCACCTCCGATCAAGTGATGGCCGCCGTCGACGCGGGCGCGACCATGTCTACCCATCTCGGCAACGGCGCGAACAGCACGTTGCCGAAGACCGCTAACTACATCTGGGACCAACTCGCCGAGGACCGCCTCACAGCCAGCTTCATCGTGGACGGAATTCATATTCCCGCTCCCTTTTTGCAAACTGCGCTCCGTGCCAAAGGCGTGGAGCGGTCAGTTCTGGTAACCGACGCCGTAATGCCCGCCATGTGCGCCCCAGGATCATACCGGCTCGGCCAGGTGGACGTGGAATTACTATCCGATCAGAGCGTGGTGATGCGCGGCGGTACCCGTCTCGCAGGCTCGGCATTGCGCATGGACCATGCCATCGGCAATTGTGTTCGGCTGGGCGGCGTCTCTCTTCGCGAGGCGCTGACAATGGCTACAATCAACCCCGCTCGCGTAGGCCGCATCCCGGGAAGACGCCGATTAGCGCCAGGGGAAAAGGCCGATCTAGTGCTTTTCGATTGGAGTGAGCGCGATCGGATGTTGGCAATACAGAAGACCGTCGTTGCCGGTCAGGCGGTTTATACAGCTTAAGGTGATACAACATAGACGGCTGTACATCCATAGCTTGGAGCTGAAGCTACCAAGCGTATAGATTCATCGAAAGAACCGGAGACACCATGGCTTTTACACTACCCCCACTTCCCTATCCGTCTGATGCGCTCGAACCGCACATAGACAAGATGACGATGGAAATCCATCACGATAAGCATCACGGCGCATATGTGAATAACCTGAACAAGGCACTGGAGTCGGCGCCGGAATTGGCTGACAAATCGCTCGAAGAGTTACTGGCGAACAACCTGGCAATTGTACCCGAAAAGATCAAAACCGCCGTTCGGAACAATGGTGGCGGCCATGCTAATCATTCTTTCTTTTGGCCAATTCTTTCTGCCAAAGGCGGCGGGAAACCCTCTGGTGCTATCGCTAGTGTTATCGAAAGCAATTTCGGCGGCTTTGATGGCTTTAAAGAAAAATTCAACGCAGCCGCTACCACCCGCTTTGGTTCCGGCTGGGCGTGGCTGGTAAAAGATGGCTCAGGAAAATTTGAAATAACCTCGACGGCTAATCAGGACAGCCCAATCTTAGAAGGAAAGACCCCGGTTATCGGCCTCGATGTGTGGGAACACGCCTACTATCTCAAGTATCAAAACCGCCGGCCCGATTACATAGCGGCATGGTGGAACGTTATTAATTGGGATGAGATTAACAAATCTCTGAAGTAAATTGCTGCGCAAATCTGGAGCCGAATCGCAGCACTGCGGATGGCTGTCCTCCGGCTCCGCAAAGATACGTGTAGGACCCGTAGTTATTGACTTGTAGCATTCATCAGCTAGACTTCTTTGAATGGGAACCAAAGAGGTCTACTTGCTTTCCGCAAACAGATACAGAGAGCTTTCAACTCTATGCATTTGCTTTCTGCTTCTCTTAGTGCCGCTCAGCGTTGACGCCCAGCAAATCTTCGGTGCGATCACCGGCACGGTGAAGGATTCCACGGGCTCTGTCGTCCCAAATGCAACCATCACAATCCGCAACGTCGGAACCAACATACGATCGACGATTCAAAGCACCGGCGGTGGCACTTACACCGTTCCGAATCTCCAGGTCGGCAGCTATGAAGTCACCTTCACCGCTAACGGTTTTCAGAAAGAAACGCATTCCAACATCCAAGTCGAAGGCGACCGTACCACAACGGTCGATGGCACGTTAAGAGTCGGCCAACAAAGCACTACCGTCGAGGTGACCGGTACGCCCTTGATGGATCAGACGGACACTACCAACGGTTATGTCGTGGATCAATTGACGATTCAGAACACGCCGTTAGGCACGGGTAGCTTCACTCAGTTAGCCATTCTGGCGCCCGGCGTCCACGCTGATTTTTTGAGTGGCGCCGGCTCTAATGCCGGGCTTGGCAATCAAGGCATCTTCGCCAATGGACAACGTGAATCGAGCAATGAATTTCGCCTGAACGGCATCGACACAAACAATCTCTTCAATGGACAATCGACTAGCTCTGTTGGCGAGAATCGTTTTGTTCTGAACACGGGTGAAAGCTTTGGCGCCGGCGGCGAAACGCAAACCAGCACTTCCATCTATGCGGCTATTGGCCAGGCGCTCCCCACCCCTGCTCCCGAAGCTGTTCAGGAAATCAGCGTGAACACCTCGATGTTTAGCGCGGACCAGGGCAACTACAGCGGCGCGCACATCTCCGTGATCACCAAGTCCGGTACCAACGATATGCACGGAGGCATCTACGAGCGTTTTCAGAACAGCGACATGAACGCGGCGCCATTCTTTTACAATGCTTCGCCGGCAATCATCGACAAAGTTCCCTTTCTGAACCGCAACATGTTTGGCGCAACTCTGGGCGGACCGATTAAGAAGAACAAACTTTTCTACTTCGTCGCGTACCAGGGCGTCCGCATTGCTGATGCGCAAGATGCCACCAAAACGGTGTATGTTCCGCTGGGCTTGAACAGTAGCAATCGCAATGCCGCCGGACTTGCGGCCCTTGCCGGGATCTCCCCAAGCCAGGTATCGCCACAAGCGGTAGCTCTATTCGGCGCCACGCTTAAGAACGGCCAGTATTTGATTCCGAACGCCCAAATCACCAGCTATTCACAAGCCAAGGCGCTGGGCTACGACGCAGTCGTGCAAGGCCCGAATGCCCAGGCGACGGTCGATCAAGGCAATGCGAACGTCGACTACGTCTTCAGTGAGCGCGACCGCTTATCGGTGAAATACTACATCCAGAACGATCCGACAGTCGACCCATTCGGTTATGGCGGCGACTCGCTCGGTTTTGGTCAGACGCTGTCCGCGGGTAGCCAAGTTGGTTCCATTGACAACACGACGATTCTCTCGCCGAATTTGACGTGGACGCAGCGCAGCGGCTTTACGCGCATGCGCGCTTATGCCAACACCGGGCAAAACTACACTGCCTCACAGTTCGGTATTAACCTCTTCGGCGCCGCCAAGGGCAGCTTTCCATTTATCGAAATTGCCGATGTTGATCCCCAACTCGGTCAAACTTTCGAATTTGGCACTCCGGTCAGCTTCGGCAACGAAGGAATGTTTCAGAATCAGTGGGAACAAGCGAGCAGCATCGATTGGGTAAAAGGCAAACACACCATCACTATCGGCGCACAGTGGGATCATACGCAGCTCAACATCATCAACGCCGACGATAACGACTCGCAACTCGACTACACAAGCCTGACGAATTTCCTCGAAGGCAATGTGAGAACGGGTGCGAACTCCTATGAGTTCTCCGGATCGAGCAACCGCTATTACCGCGATGACACCGTCGGCGCTTTCATCAACGATCAGTACAAGGTCCGAAGCAATTTAACCGTGACGCTAGGCCTTCGTTGGGACTACGATGGTCCCTTCAGCGAGAAGAATGGCAATTTAACCGCCTTCAACGGCAACTTGTACCAATACAACGCAGGCACCGACACCATCGTCAATGATGGCTTAGAGATTGCGAGCAACAACAAGACGCTTGGTACGGCTGGTGTTGGCGACACCTTGCTAAAGCAGCGGCAATGGGGCTTTGCCCCGCGTATCGGCATCGCCTACAGTCCGACACCCAAACTCACTATCCGCACCGGCGCGGGGATTTACTACGATCGAGGTGAATACTTTACGGAACTGTCGCCCAGCGCCGGCGGCGGCTATAGCGGTCCCTTCGGTGTCACGTTGGAGCCGCCGTTCGTCAGTCATGTCACGGCAGTGAAGGGTGCAACGACGGCCTATCCGTTTGGCACCGCGGGGCCTGCTGCTCCTCCCAGCACTCCCGCTACAGTGCTCGCGTCGCTGCCGGATCTTGCCAAGACCATTGACGGCTCCGCTCCGTTCTCCTTCGGCGGTTACGACATCAATAACAAGCTTCCCTACTCTGAAAACTGGACCTTCGACATTCAATTTCAGCCGAGCAACAGTTGGCTTTTCACGATAGGCTATGTCGGCACTCATAGTCTGCATCAGACGTTGCCCATCCCTTATAACCAACCATCCATTGCGACGCCGCAAAGCCCGGTTTACAACCAGATCTATTCATACGGATTTAACGAGAACGCTCTTGAGCCGGTAGAGACGTATGACGGCGGCAACGTGGATGCTCGCGTCCCTTACTTGGGATACAGTCCTAATGCGATGCTTTACAAGGCCGAAGGCATCGCGTGGTACAACGCCATGACCGTTTCGCTCAAGCACCGCTTCTCACACGGACTCGAGTTCACGGCCAGCTATACCTGGTCGCACTCGCTTGACGAACAAAGCGGCTTGGGTTTGTTCTACACCGGCAACAACCCTCTTGCTCCGGCAACTGGCTATGCGACATCTGATTTCGATCGTCCGCAGGTGTTTCTCGTGAACTACACCTACGAGATCCCGAAGGCGACCAACAACAAGCTGCTGGGAGCGTTCATTAACGGCTGGCAACTGGGAGGACAAACTGTTGCTGAAAGCGGAGAGCCGTATAGCATCTACGACTATTCGGGATCGGTCGGAAGTTTATACTACTCCTCTAATGATTACATCACCAACCCGATCATCGGGCTGCCGGCGGGAGTCAGCGCCAGTCAGGCTGAATTGCAAGGCACTACGGGTGTTAATCCGGGTAAGCCAGTGCTGAATGTCAACGACTTTGCTCCGGTGTTTCTCGCCCCCGGACAAGACGGCGTTCCACCGTGCGATTCCAAGGGAGTTTGCGACAACTACGAATCAGTCTTCGGTTCAGCCGGTCGAAATCAGTTTCGCGGCCCATTTGGCGTCCGTTTTGACATGACCATCGGAAAGGATTTCAGGCTGAGCGAGCGATTCCGGCTACGATTTAACGTCGATGCATTCAATATCTTCAATCACCCGAATTTCGACGCCCCCAACAATGACGTCGCGTTCTTCCCCAGCTATGAACCTCCACCCACTTATCCTCCCAGTGGCAGCCTCGGCATCATCCAACACACCATAGGCAGCCCACGCTTCTTGCAGCTGGACTTGCATTTGAACTTTTAGCGCCACATCTAGAACAAAGATCCTCAACGGGGCTTCCGCGCATTCGTGCTGGGAGCCCGGTTTTTCTTTTCGATCCTCGCAGCTGCAATTTGGCACTTTCATACCATTCCCACCTAAAATTCAAAAGCCCGTCGATAACTGCCGATAACGAGATTTACCGACTTATTCCGTTATTGGGAGTTTTAGATGAAGTTGTTGTACATGGTGGCCGCGCTGTGCGTTGGTCCAATGCTGTCTATGGCTCAACAGAGCGAATCCGTGTTGGCGCCTGGAGCTGCCGCCAGGATTCTTGAACAGGGTTCGTGGGGACCGACTTCAATGTCTGTAGCCGACGTGGAATCTCGAGGCCTTTCGGATTGGCTTAATGAGCAAGTCTCCATCACGCCTTCGCCCATCCCTGACCAGCCGGCGTTCTCCGCCTCCGGTGTTGCAAATCATGACACGGCGCCTCTAGTTCAAAACTTCTTCAACAACGCCGTCTTGGGCCCGGATCAGTTGCGCCAGCGCGTAGCGTTCGCCTTGAGCGAAGTTTGGGGTGTTTCCCAAGTTAATGTTGACAGCGTGTCGGCATTCCCCGCGCTTCTACGAATTTTCGAAAATGACGCCTTCGCTAACTACGAGACTTTGATGCGTGACGTGACGCTGAACGCGGCAATGGGTCAGTACCTAAATCTCGTCAAGAACACCAACGGTGTGCCAAACCAAGATTATGCCCAGCAGCTTCTTCAATCGTTTTCACTTGGCGCGAACCAGCTTCAGAGCGACGGCCTGCCCGTTTTGGATCGGAACGGAAACCCTGTTGCAGCTTACGATCAAACTACCGTCAGCGCCCTAGCTCGAGCGCTGACCGGTTGGACCTATGCTGCGGATGGGGATTCAGCAAGTGCGCAGAATTTGCCGAATTACGGCAGTCCCCTGATCGCGATGGAAGCGAACCACGATACGCAAGAGAAGACTCTGTTTGGAACGATCGTTCTGCCCGCAAATCAAACCGCCAGCGACGATCTCACGCAAGCGCTGCACGCCGTTTTCACGCAGCCAGGCATTGCGCCGTTTATCTCCCGGCAATTAATTCAACATCTGGTGACAACCAATCCAAGCGCAGGTTATGTCGAACGCGTGGCAAACGTCTTCGCAGACGACGGCACGGGCGTGCGTGGCAACCTGCAAGCCGTCGTTACCGCAATCTTGACCGACCCCGAGGCTCGTGCTGGTGACGAAATAACCCGTAGCCGAGATACCTCATTTGGGCGTCTGCGTGAACCGGCTCTCCTCGAGGCAAATCTTCTCCGAGGCCTCGGCCTTACTGTTCCCGACGGCGATTCGCTCACCAAGACGCTGAGCGCGATGGGCCAAAGTCTGTTCTACTCTCCCACCGTCCGGAGCAGTCATTCGGCCGAAGCCGAAACACAGCCGGAGGCGGCCGTGGCAAGCCGCCAGAATACTGTGACCGCGGCAATTTCCCATTCGAGCGTGGTGCAATTTGCAGCGAACACCACCTCGCCCGCGACGCCTGTCACCGTGAATGTGGTCACCATGGGCGCGAAAAACGACCGTTCGGCGGACGCCTCAGGAGTGTTCAATCAGGCGATTACACAGGCCGCAAACGGCGGAACCGTCATCGTACCCGCCGGCACCTATTCGTTGCGTGGCTCGGTCATAGTTAGGACAGCCGGAGTTACCGTTTCCTGCCAACCCGGCGCGACACTCATTGCCGATGGTGGCGTTGGGGACGTCTTTCAGTTTCTAGGAGCTCAAAACGGAACCATTAGCGGCTGCATCATTGACGGTAACCATGCCTCCTACAACGTGAATGGCATTGGCGTCGACGGCTGGTTCGGTACGGCTAACGCAATTACCTACGCTCAGAACATACGGATTACGAATAACGTCATCCAAAACTGTTCGCAGGCGGGGATTTTCGCAAACCTGACGCAAGGCTTGGAAATTGACCATAACACCATATCCGGTGGTAATGGCGATCCCATTGCCGTCTCCGATTTTTTGTTGAACGCAAGCATCCACAACAACACCGTTACAACGACATTCGCTCAGGCGGGATCCGGCACGCACGGCATTGGCGTACACTCAACCCCTCAACTCAAAGGTACAGTTCAAAACGTTCAGGTTTATGAGAACACCATCTATCAAGGCGCTGGCAATTTCTGCATCGAAGTCTTGGGTCTAACTGGCGCGCAGCCCATTTACAACGTCACTCTGCATGACAATCACTGCACATTTGAAGGACCCGGCCAAGGCTGGATCAATGGGATGGATTCGCTCGGCCAGGTGCAGGGCGGTCTCGTCCAACACGAAATCTTAAACGCGAACAACATCGCGGTTGGTATCGACTTCGTCGAGATGACCGGTAATACCAACAATGTCACGGTGGATAGCAACCTGCTTTACAACGGGTCGGCGTCGAGTAACGGTGGATCAATCGACGTGAATGGCGGTTCGAACAACACCATCAGCAACAATCTGCTGATCGGCGCCGGCGCGATCTACATCGGAGGCTCCGGAAATGACAACACCGGAGTCCCTTGCAGCAACAACGTTGTCAAGAACAACATTGTTATTTTTCCCCAGAACTACTCATGGTCCCGCGGCGCTGTCTGGATTCAGGAGAATTTTACAAATAATCCGGCGACCGACAACGGCCATTACCTCAACAATCAAATTTTGAATAATTACTTAGTGGCAAATAAAGCATCCGCGGTCGCAATCGGCATCGCGCTCGAAAACGACTACTACTCCACAACGCAGACCGATCCGGCGATGATTAAAGGAACTCTTATCTCCGGCAACCACATCTACAACACGCAATACGGCCTAGGGATGTTCTCGCAATCTGGAAGCGCTTCTGGAACGCAATCGCTCAACAACGTGGTCGGTTCGGGAGCGGCGCTCTATTTTGTGCTGGGATTGGGCACAGCATCGACATCGGCCGGCGATGTGAAGACCACGGCCGCGTTTGACCCGACGATTATCATTCCAACGCTGAACAACGCTTTCTTTCATGGCTCGATGGCGACTTCATTGCAACAAACTCTGCGGTTGGCCATCAACAGCATGCCGGACGCGGTTGATAAGGCCAATGCTGCCATCGATGTAGCATTGAGTTCCAGCGCTTATCAGACCATCGTCAAGACCCTGATGGCGAGTGGCTCGGTCAGCACTCTCACACCCACGCGCGCGCAGGTCCAAACTATTAACAACCTGTTCTTCCACGGAACGATGTCCGCGTCTTTGGCCGATGCCGCCGAGCAAGCATCGAATGCGGCACAGACGCAGATGGACAAAGCCCACGCAGCGCTTTCCGTCGCGTTGACCTCAGACGAATTTCAAACCATGCATTAGATATTGAAGCGGAGCGCGACAAGCGCTCCGTAAAAGCGCAAAGGGCACGAGCCGGTGCCCGTTTTGCGCGGCTTACGCAAAAACCTACTGCAGCGGCAGGACGCCGTTCTTATCTTCAGGCTCTGGCTCAATATCCGCTTCCGGGATCACCGAAGCGGCGGCGACCTGATCGCCATCTTCCATGCGAACGAGGCGGACGCCTTGCGTGGATCGGCCGGCCTGGCGAATCATTCCCGACTCAAGGCGAATGATCTTCCCATCCTTAGTAATGATCATCAGGTCGGTGATTTCCTTCACCGAAAGGACCGCGACAACCTTACCGACCTTATTGGTGGTCTTCATGTTGATGACGCCCTTTCGGCCTCGCGCCGTCAAACGATAATCCTGCAGCGGCGTTCGTTTTCCATAACCGTTTTCGGAAATGGACAAGATCAACCCTTCCTTCGCGACCACCTCCAGGCCGATCAGGTAATCGCCGTCTTCCAGATCCATAGCTCGGACACCACGAGCCTGGCGGCCCATCGCACGCACTTCCTCTTCGTTAAAGCGGATGGCCATCCCCTCATGCGAGCCGAGGAAAATGTAATTCTCTCCGGTGGTAATCGTCGCGCCTAACAGTTCGTCGCCGTCGTCCAGGGCCAGTGCAATAATGC
>JBARMQ010000033.1:0-3719 GCA_049802535.1 Bryobacteraceae bacterium
AATCATCATTAATGGTCAGGTTATTTCTAGACAGACCCTAAGTGAGAGCCCTATTGCATTAATGAGGGGACGCGGGCCGGTTACATGTTGGAATTGGTAGACCTTTTGCAGGATCGGGAATACTACCGCGATGAAGTTCTCAGGCATTTATCGTCAAGTGGAGACGATTGGAATACAGTTCAACGTTTCCACTTTGCAGCGTACATGTGTTTTGACGGAGACGAGCGTGCGAAACGGGTCATGTACGAGAACTTCAAGCCAAGGCCGAAAATGGGAGAAGCAATTGCCCTTGACTTTGTCAGGATGAGAGATACTCGCTAGGAATTGGGAGCCCGGCGATCATGAAATCGCGTTGAGCTGGTTTGAGAACGAGCCTGATCGCGATGTAAGACATTCCATGGAGATCGCTCTACAGAACCTTTGCAAGAGCCACCCTGATCCTGCGAACGAGCTTTGCATCTTGATTTCTTTGTATGACCATGGGCCGTGTTCATTCTGTCGCGAGTGCGTGGTGAAACGGCTGATCGATCTCGGCTCATTCTCTGAGTCGATGCGTGCTGAATGCATCTACGATGCGAATGAAGATATTCGGTCGCTCGTTGGTCTCCCCAGCTAGTCTTGGCGCGCAACTCAGCTGCCGCGGCGGCCTACCCGTTGTGATGGGCTGAACGAGCCGCGGATCGATCAAGTGTCTTACAATCGCCGCGGATGGTTTGGCCGGGCGGGGCGGTTTGAACGCTCGTCCCTCGCGTCCAAGGTATCCAGGTTAGGGCCGTCAGGCTTGTTCATGGCATTTCACCTCCCTCTGATCTTTATATAACTGACGAACCGTTACCTCGCGCACAAAGACATGGCGCTTTTTGTTTCGGCGCACTGGAAAACTCTAGCCAAGGCTGAAAGAGTCCGAAATGTCTCATATGGACCATGCTTTTGTAGCTTTGCGGCGCGCGGTAAACCCCACGGACTTAGCCAGCCGCTCTCTCTGGCGTAATAGCCAGGCAATTGTCACGGACTGGGCCGTGATTGCCATTGCGATTACTTGCCTGTCCCGGGCGCCGCTCTGGGTCCATCCTGTTCTACTACTGATCATTGCCTCGCGGCAGCATGCCTTGCTGGTGCTGATGCACGATGCCAGTCATTACATGTTGTGTAAAGACAAAGGCCGCAATGATCTGCTCAGCGATTTGTTTTGCGCGTTTCCCTTCTGCCTGACGACGCGCGCTTACCGTGTCAATCACCTTGCGCATCATGCGCAGCTGAACACGCCGCAAGATCCCGATCTGGTCCGTAAAGCGGCCAAGCCGGAGGAATGGACTTTCCCGCAACCGATTTCAGCCGTCCTGCTGTTGCTGCTCAAGGATCTATTGGGTCTGAGCCTGATCGACATTTTGAAGAACATCAGCAGGCTATCTGGCCATCGAGAGCCGGTCAAAAGCGAATACCGTTACTCCGGCGTTATCCAAGCTGTTTATCTGCTCGCGCTGATCGGAATATTGGCGCTCACCGGGCATTTCTGCTTCTTTATCTATGCCTGGCTGGTTCCCTTGTTCTTCTTCTTGCCGCCCATCTTGCGCTTGCGAAGTATCGCTGAGCATTTCGCCCTGCCCCACGAGCACAAACTCAATGAATCCAGATCGATCCAGGTCTCTTGGTGGGAAGCGTTATTGTTGTGCCCTCATAATGTCGGCCGCCATCTTGAGCATCATCTGTTCCCTTATGTGCCCTGGTATCGGCTGGAAGAGCTTAACGAAAGATTGTCGAACGATCCATCATATCGGGGCCAAGCGAATCAGAATCGCGGCTTGCTGTTCGGTGATTGTTCCGTAGTTCAGGATATGCGGCGCGTTAAAGACAACATCGTTCCACTCTTGATAGGCGCAGATTTACTGGAGTGAATACGAACTACTGCTGAATGAGCACTGGAGACATCGAACCCAGACGATTTCTGATCTGCCCTACCAATGGCGGAGCCGACTCACGTTGGTTGACTCAGGCTCTTGCGCGGTTCCGCGCGAGAAGATGGGTCCGGAGTCACAGCTGTTGCCTCTGGTGAATGTAAGTCACCACTTTGTTTGAAGCGATACAAGATGATGGCCCAAAAGATACTGTGCCCTGCGTCCCGCCGAAACACCCTGCGATTCCTTCAGTCCCAGTCCGACGGTGTGTGCGGTAGCGCGCCACGCCGGCATGGTTCCGAAGAGTATGGCGGTCGCAACGGACAGCGCAAGTGTGAATGCAAGGGTGCGCGCGTCGACCTGGGGATTGATTCCGAATGTCGAATCCTGTGAGAAGAAGTGAAGCAGAAGGCGTAATGCCGGCTTGGCCAGCAGCAAGCCGCCGGCCCCGCCGATCCCAGCAAGCAACAGGCTTTCCGTCAGCATCTGACGCATCAGCCGCCATCGCCCTGCACCAATCGAGAGCCGGATTGCGATCTCTTTGGTGCGCGACGTGTAGCGCGCCATCAGCAGGTTCGCAAGATTAATGCACGCGATCAGCAGCACCAGTAGCGTAGCCGTGGCGATAAGGTAAATGGCTTTCTTAAGCGACGCGCGAAGCAGGCCTACGCCGCGATTTCCGGGTTCCAATACAATCTGTGGAGGTTTTCGGCCATTCGCTTTGGAACTGGCATACGATCCAATTTGGTGAGCCAGTGAGGATTCGACCGCCTCCCTCGCCGGTACATCTGAGACGCCCGGTTTCAAGCTCCCAAAAATTTGTACCCACCAGTTACTGGGATTCGTGAGGCTGTAATATCTATCCATCTCCGGCACGATTGACATCGGCACAAATAAGTCGATAGCGCCCCCGGGGCTTAAGCCTTGAAAGGCCGGTGGCAGGATTCCAATCACTGTCAACGGCCTGCGGTTCACGGCGATGACGTGCCCGACGACTGAACGGTCAGAACCAAACCGCCTTGCCCAATACAAGTTCGTCAGCACAACGACCGGAGTCTTCCCCGCCGCATCGTCTTCCGGCAAGATCGTCCGGCCGATGCTGGGCTGCACGCCGAGTCCAGTGAAGTAGTTCCCCGATACGTATTGGCCAAATGCCGAGTCAGTCGTTCCTCCGGCGGTAACCGTGAACGAGTTTGGAGCGAATGCCACCAGGGCCGCAAACTGAGGCAGCGTGCTTTCGAGCGCGCGATAGGCGGGATATGAAAAGGACCCATCCACATTCCGCCCTTCATCGTCGCTCATGGAATATCCGCTGTGATCCGTCAGCCCGGCCACGCCGTCGCCGTTCCGAACCCACGTGAGGATCCGCAAGCGTTCCGGGTGACTAACCGGGAGCGGCTTCAGCAGGACGGCGTCCAATATGCTAAAAATGCTGGTATTCGCGCCTATTCCCAGCGCCAACGAGACCACTGCAACAACGGTGAATCCGGCGTTATGTCGCATCGTCCGGAACGCATAGCGGGCGTCGATCCACAACCGCTCGAGCGATCGCCATCCCCATGCCTCGCGTGTGGTCTCCTTCACCAAGGTCAGATTGCCGAATTCCCGGCGGACTGCGAAAGGTGGATCTTGGGGTGAATCGCCGTGTATGATTTGATCGCGCTCCGCCATTGCTAGATGCGACTTGAGTTCCTCATCTAAGGATCTGTCTAGAAATAACATTTCCAAATAAGAATGTTTTAAGACATACTGTGATTAGTGATAGACGCCGCCGCAATCGCCGCACGTTTCAAGGCCTTGGCGCCGGTTTTGGATGAGCGAACG
>JBARMQ010000034.1:0-1881 GCA_049802535.1 Bryobacteraceae bacterium
GCAAACCACAGGAAAACAAGATTCCAAGGGAAACTTATGCTTGAGGCCCAGGTACAGCGCATGGTTTGACAACTGCCACCACGTCATTCGCCATCGGTGAGGTGTAGCGATCCAAAGTATATACACATGCCCCAAGCGAACCCTGAACATTTTTTACGAAAGTCATCCAAAGGTCCACGTTTTCCACATTCGGGTAACCTACCGCTCCGATCAAGCTATTCCGTTTTCCGCAAGGCAGCGTGCACTCAAGGTTCACTCGCAAGCGCCCGGCATCGGATCACTCAGGATAAACCCCTAACGTTTTTCAGGCCGGCGCACTAAATCTAATGCACAATATTTCAACTTATTATCCTATTTTTCCGTAACGTTTCCACTTATCCGAGTAAGTAAGACAAGCAATACGTTGATAGCTATGCCAAGCTATCACGAGTTGAAACACGCAAAAGTACTGCGCGCTAAACAGCGCCTGCATTACCAAAATAAGCTGGCATTCCTTTCCATTGACGATAGACTTCTGGAGTTGACGGAAAGGATTCCTCTCCTTCAACAACCAGGGGCGCCTTGCAGCTTTGAAGACACATTAGAGCGCACTCGGAAGACTGCTTTCACCTGCTTCGGACGCAGCAGAGCTTTTGTTCCTCTATCTTTCTTTCCACTCATCGCAAACACACCCGGGATTGCAGCTCGCCGTGCGGTCGCGGCATGAAGCCCACAGCACGTTTTCGGCTAAGAGAGATCAGCATGGCAGCATCCGAATCTGTTTCTAAACCGATAAGAGCGGGGTACACGGCAGCGACGGAATTCGGGCCCCCCATCGCGCGCCGCAAGTCGCCCAGCCAAGCCGCTCTAGACGCGACAGTCATGATGGCGGAAGATGTAATCGCGGTTCTTCTCGCCCTCTGCCTGGCATCTGTCTTTCGCTTTGACCTGTCTCCAACAGAGTGGCTTCATCGGTACCCAACGCTTTGGACCGGACGCGATTTCCCCATACACCCCCGATACCTCGTGTTTTTTGTCGCTGCTCTTCTGATCATCAACCGGCACGACGGTCTTTACGGTCCGCTCCAGGCTCAAGGCTCCTTGAACGAGCAACGAAAAACCGTTCAGGCTTGCTTCGTGACAGGCTTGTTGCTGTGTGGCGGCTTGTACTTAATGCACAACAGCACCATCTCGCGCGTCTTCGTTGCCTACTTTATTGTGCTTACTACTGTATTCGTCTGTGCGCTCCGGGCGTTCTGGCGCTGGTCGTTATACCGAAAATATGCTCGAGGCATCGATACCAGAAATGTGCTCGTCGTAGGCTCCGGCCATATGGGAAATGCCGTACGCAAGCAGATCACCCGATTCAGTCATCTGGGCCGCGTTTTCAAAGGATATGTCGAGACCTCGGTCGGCGGTTCTCAAGTGGAAGCCCATGAGTTTGTCCTGGGGGATTTGACAAGGGCGAACGCGATCGCAAGACAATACTTTATCGACGAGATCATTATCGCGGAACGCTGTCCGACGCAAGTCATGATCGAACTCATGGGACTAGGGCGGCAACTGGATATAGAAGTGCTGGTAATTCCAGGCTTCTATGATGAGCTCACACCTGATGCACCTGTCGACTATCTGGGCAACTTACCTGTGGTGGCCCTGCATCGCCGGAACGGAAACCTTATCGGCCACCTGTTGAAGCGGCTGTGTGATTTTGGTCTCGCTTCGTTTTTCATGGTTGCGCTTTTGCCCACTTTCCTGGTCGTCCCTCTCCTGATCAAACTGGATTCGCCCGGACCGGTCTTCTACGTTTCCCATCGTATTGGGAAAAAGGGACGCGTCTTCCCCTGCTGCAAATTCCGGACCATGGTTGCCAACGCGGACCAGCTGAGGCCCACCCTGACC
>JBARMQ010000035.1:0-2738 GCA_049802535.1 Bryobacteraceae bacterium
CTGTCATGGAGGTCATCCTTGTCGCCGCGGCTGCACACTCGAATATTCAATGCTGACAAACGACTAAGAGGACGTCAAGACCAATGGTGACCGGGGCCTACGCCCAAGTCGCAGAGGCTGGCTCAACCTTCCCAGGGAAACAACCCGGTTTGCGGGCCGCAGCACACTAGAATTCGACCTTTAGCGCATATTGCATGATTCGGGGGTTCACTGTTAAGGCGCTGATCACGCCAAACGTGCCGGCGGTCGAAACATCGTTGGATGGATTCGCGAAATTGGGCCTGTTCAGAACGTTGAAGATCTCCCACCGAAAGATCAGCTTTACACGTTCGCTGAGAGATGTGGTCTTAATGGCTGCGATATCGAAATCCTGTTGATCAGGCCCTCTCAGGATATTCCTTCCGAGGTTGCCGAAGACCGTCCCTCCACCGGCAACCGGATACTCGCCATCAATCAGGCCGCCATCTGGAATATACGGCGCAGGAACAAATGCTTTGGTGTTAAAAAATTCGTCAACACGGCTGCTGACGCTGCCACTTCGGCCAGCATCGGCAAGTGTTGCAGCTGCAGCGAGGCTTCCTGTGGTGTATAGGGTGGCGGGACCAAACAGCGTGCCGGCGGCACTGTCCAGGATGCTGAACGGTAGTCCCGATTGCAGCGTTACGACACCCGAGGTACTCCAGCCATTCCCGAGCGTTCGAACATAAGCGCTTTTCGCGCGGCCAGGACCGGGCACACTCCACGTACCGCTGATAACCAATCGGTGAGCTCGATCAAAGTCCGACAAACCGCGCTGAGCAGCGACATTGTTTTGATTGTCGTAAACCACCTGCCCAGTGATCGGCAATCCGAATGTGCCGGCTATAGCAGCACCAAGACTATCCCCCGCATCGTCAATCGATTTAGAAAACGTGTAGGCAGCAAGGAATTGAAAACCATGACTCATGTCTTTCTTCAGCGTGGCCTCAAGTGAGTTATAGATTGAATCCCCACTGGTTTGGAGACGGTAGAGCAACGGAGACAACCCGACGAAGGGAACCCGCTCAACGGCATTCGCCGTGGAGTTGGTTGTGAGTCCGTTCACGGGGGCCAAAGCAGCGGCGAGGAGAGGCTGATTATTACTCCGACCCACACCCAGGTGAGTGCCCTTCGCGCCGGCATAGCCGATTGAGAAGACGTAGCTCTGATGTTGATACTGCAAATCGACGTCATATTGCTGGACGGTAGACTCCTTAAAATCAGGATCGGTAATGATCGGGGACCGCAGGAAGCTGTTCCCGTTAAACGGTGGCCCCGGCAGCATGTTGGCTACAAAATTTGGGAATGAAGAGCTCGGCGGCAGATTTGGAAAGGGACTCTCCAGGCTGGCGGCGGCGTTAGCGGCGCCATTTAGCACGGCATTCAACGCGAATGGCGGATTAAGGGCCAGTAATGAGCCGTTCCCGGCGAAGCTGGTGCGGTTCGCGTAGATGCCATATCCTCCTCGAAGAACGATGTCCTGCGAAGAAAGGGGCTGCCACGCGAAGCCGACGCGGGGTTCTATGTGCACTTGCACGGGGTGGTTCAGCAAGGTTGCATTCTCGCGAGGAAATCCCTCTGGGGCGTTGCCAGAAAAATTGTCGGGCAGAACAAATCCGGAAGTGGCCGGATCCGTGAAACCTCCCGCCGGAGGAGGGACGTAGAATTGAGGGAAGAAATTCGATTCGCGACCTTTGATTTCGCTTGGTTGGCCATCGACCTCGAGTCGAACCCCAAGATTCATGGTGAGTGTTCGCGCAACCTTCCATTCATCCGACGCGAAGAAATCGGCAGCGTATGCACGTTGCCCCACGTTGGGAACTCCGGCAGCCACGCTGGAGAAGAAGACGTTCGAGAACGATGTGCCGTTCCCTCCTGCGCCGGCAGGCCCGGCGGGCAAGCCAAGCAGAAAATCAGGGAAAGACAGGATGGTGATGACACCGGACGTGTAATTGGTTAGATGGTTGAACTGATTTCGGAAGATTTCTGTACCCGAGCGAAGATTGTGTTTGCCCCGAGTCAGGAATATGACGTCGGAAACGTAAAAGTTATTACCGGCCGTTTTGCCTTGGTCTTGTCCCGAGTTGCCTAATTCAAAGGCTCCAAGAACCTGAGCTTGTGGAATGATCCCCTCCTGGGGGTCGCTGAAGCGGGTTATCCCCACATCCTGGTCAGTGAGTGTCCCTCCGGGGACGCTTTGACCTGCAAGACGAGAGAAGCCAAACCGGAATTGGTTGATTGCTTGTGGTGAGAAAATGTGAGTCTCGGCTATGGAAAAATTCCGGTTCTCAAAGGAACGGAGCACTGGAAAGCCAGGCACGCTGGCGCCGAAGAAAGGAACGTCCTGGTTCGAGTTTGAGAAAAAGAATTTCGCCGAAAGGCGATCCGCCGTGCGCAAATTGAAGTCGAAGTTTGTATTGAACTGGTCTTCGTTGTAATGTCCAGGCAGGACCGCGGTGTAGTTGACACCGCTTCCCGATGTCTGAGGGCTTGGAATTACATAGGTTCCATCGGGGTTTTTCGCGTTTAACAGTTTGAGCGCTACCGGGCCGATGTTCGACCCGTCGCTGGCCACCGCCGCCCCGCCTAATGCCCCGGTTTGGCCCCCGAATACAGCGCCAAGCGAGGCGGGCGTGCGGACCTGCGTTATCGGAGGCAGGCTTAGAGAGCTAACACTGTTGCTCAAGGAGGCCGCATTCACGTCCCTTGTGGCTTGATAG
>JBARMQ010000036.1:0-11040 GCA_049802535.1 Bryobacteraceae bacterium
CCAGAGGCGCATCGGCAAAGGCTTTGCCACTGGCTTCTTTGGATACGGCGTCCAGCCACATGAGACCGCCGAAAATTTCTGCTTCCAGGTCGGCATTTCCGTCCTGAACTTTGCGAAATGCGAGCCAGTCGTCCATGAATTCAGGCACGCCCGCGTCAGTGGCGCTGCCGCTACGGTCATCAGCAGGCAAAATCAAATTACAGAGCACGTGTACGGTGTGCCATTGGTGATCGTCAAAGGCTTGCCGCCGGTATGAACCCTTCTGGCCGTCCGCCGGCTGGGGGTGCATGTGCGCATGTTCGTCCTGAGCCGCCGCTCCGCCTGCCGTTAAAGCGGCCAAAGCGGGCGTCGCGCTGAATACTTGGAGCATGCCGCGACGGGTCAATTCCGGTTCTTCGTTTTTCTTGGCCATGGTCTTATACCTTTACATTCCGCTTCTTTACCTGATCGGCAATGTACTCCGACGTTCTCCAGCCTAGGGCGCTGATCGTCAACGTCGGATTCTTGTCCGCATTGCTCACAAAGGGCGCGGCGTCGGTCACAAACAGATTCTTGCAATCCCACGCCTGGCAATGTGAATTCAGCACCGATGTCTTGGGATCTGAACCCATCTTGGTTGCACCGACCTCGTGAATGATCTTTCCGCCCGGCGCGATGCCCCAATTTTGCTCTTCGCCGGCCTTCGAGGTGACTACGCCGCCGGCCTTCTCAATAATTTCCTGGAAGGTCTCTTGCATGTGCTTGGCTTGCAGAATTTCGTCCTCGCTCCACTTGAAATGGAAACGCAGAACCGGAATGCCCCACTGGTCGATGACGACGGGGTCGATCTCGCAATAGCTGTTCTCGTTGGGGATCATTTCGCCGCGGCCGGCAAATCCTATGTCGCAGCCGTAGATCTGGCGTAGGTTTTTCTTTAATTCGAGACCGTAACCGCCGCCCAAAAAATATTGGGAGTGGCTGAGCTCGCCCGGGCCCGGCTGGTGCCGCCCGCCTCCAATTTCGATGTGATAGCCGCGTGCAAACGGCATCTTGCCGGCTTTCTGCTGATCGTAAAGCCACCAGGGCATGTACATGTGCATGCCGCCAATGCCGTCTTCGTTGAAGGGGGGAAGGTCCTGCAAAATCGGCAGAAAACCGCTGACCGCCGAACCGACCGTGTCCATGATGTACTTGCCAACCAGACCGGAAGAATTGGCGACGCCATTCGGAAACTGATTATTTTTCGAATTAAGCAGGATGCGCGCCGTTTCGCAACAGCTGGCGGCCAGCACGACGATCTTGGCCTTTACCGATACTTCCTGCCTCGTCTTCTTATCGATGTAAGAAACACCGCTGGCGAGGCCGTCTGGGCCGACCAAAACCTCGCGCACCATCGCGTTGGTGACTAACTTCAGCAGACCCGTCTTCAACGCGGGAAATATATGTACGCCGGGCGAGTTGAAGTTCGCGTTCACGCCGCAGGAACGGCCGCACTGTGCGCAGTAGTGGCAGGCAGGCCGTCCATTGAGGGGCCGCGTAAGCATCGCCATCCGCGACGGAACGCAGGGGATGTTCAGCTTGTCGCAAGAAGCCTTAATAATTTTTTCGTAGCCGCGCGGCGCCGGCGGCGGTTGGAAGTAGTCGCTGTCGGGGGTGTTTTCGAGTCCTTCTTTACTGCCGAAAACGCCGATGAAAGCTTCCGCCTTGTCGTAATACGGCGCAAGCTCCTCATAAGTGATGGGCCAATCGAAGCCTTTGCCGTCGCGGCTGTAGGGTTTGAAATCATAAGGCCCCATACGCAGCGAGATGCGTCCATAGTGATTGGTGCGGCCACCCAACATGCGCGCACGCCACCACCACCAATCCGAACCGGGCGCGTTGATGTACGGCTCACCCGGCACTTGCCAGCCACCGAGCAGCGTCGCATCGAAGTAACCGAACGGTTTCTCCTTCGATCCAGCCGCGCGATGCGGGGCGTTGTAGGGCCAATCAAACATGTCGGATTGGGTGCGATAGTCGAACATGTCGCCGGCTTCGAGCATGCAAATATTTGCGCCGGCCCGGGTCAGCACGGTGGCTGCAACGCCGCCTCCGGCGCCTGAGCCAACGATCACAACGTCATAGGTTGGAGAACTCGCTTGAACCTGAGCCATTTTTTGTGCCCTCTTCACTTTAGATCAAAATGTTTATGTTAGCGCTCACTATCGAAAGAACTCCCGTCTGGCGGCACGCAGCCGCGACCCTTTGCGTTTTTTGAGAGTTCGCCGCGAATGGTCAGATCCAGACATCATTTTGGGCAGTTCGCTCGCCACCTGCCTGCCCCGTATTCAAGACTCCCCGCGGTTCGATGAGCATCAGCTTCACTTCGCTCTCCGCGTAGGGCTTATGTTCGATGCCTTTGGGAACAACGAACATCTCGCCGGGGGCCAAGTGGACGGCGCCGTCGCGAAAATCAATACGTAGATCGCCGTCGATCACCAGGAACGCCTCGTCGGTATCGACGTGATTGTGCCAAATGAAGTCGCCTTTGAGCTTGACGATCTTAAACTGATAGTCGTTCATTTCCGCTACCACTCGAGGCGCCCATTGGTCGTCGAACAGGCTGAATTTCTGTTTGAAATTGATTGGCTGGTAGCTCATATCAACCATTCAATCAAGTTTCGGCGGGCGCCGCGCCGCCACCTCAAATTTGCTATCGTGCAAGCAAGCACCCCACGCGTACGTAAGGCCCATGCCTGTCACATCAGAGCACCAGATTACTGTCGAAACACAGAATGTAACGTTTGCTTCGTTGACGCTCGATTGCGGCGTGGTCCTTAAGAACGTAGAGGTAGCCTACGAGACATACGGCACGCTGAACGCGGAGCGCACGAATGCCATCTTAGTGATGCATGGCTTCTCGGGCGATGCGCACGCCGCCGGTGTTTCCAAACGCACGGGAGAGCCAGGGTGGTGGTCAACGATGATCGGCAACGGTCTGGGCTTCGACACGGACCGCTACTTCGTCATCTGCTCTAACGTCCTGGGCGGGTGCCAAGGCACGACGGGTCCGGCATCAATCGATCCTGAAACCGGCCGGCCATACGCTTTACGTTTTCCGGTGATCACGATTGCCGATATGGTTCGGCTGCAGAAATTGCTAATCGACCACCTAGGAATTCCGCGACTGCTCGCCGTAGCCGGGGGATCTATGGGCGGCATGCAAGCACTGGAATGGGCCGTCTCCTATCCAGATTCGGTGGTTGCGGCGATACCGATCGCCACGACTTCACGGCACAGCGCTCAGCAGATCGCCTTCAATGAGGTTGGGCGGCAAGCAATCATGGCCGATCCGGATTGGAACGAAGGCGACTACTATGACGGCAAGCCGCCGGCACGAGGCCTCGCCGTGGCGCGCATGGTAGGACACATCACTTATATGAGCGATACGTCCATGCGAAACAAATTTGGACGGAGGCTGCGCGGCAAAGACGCTTTCGGATTCGACTTTTCGGTGGATTTTGAAGTCGAGAGTTACCTGCGCTATCGGGGCAGTCAGTTCGTCAACCGCTTCGACGCCAATTCGTATCTGTACATCACGAAGGCGATGGACTATTTCGACCTTTCGGCGAACTATGCTTCGTTGGCGGCTGCGTTCGACCGCACACGGGCGCGATTCCTGGTGATGAGCTTCACCTCAGACTGGCTCTATCCGACCTATCAGTCGCTTGAAACCGTGAGCGCCTTGCGTGGCCGCAACATTGACGTCGCATTTTGCGAACTGACGTCCTCCTACGGGCATGACGCGTTTCTGCTAGAGACGAAGGACCAGTCGGAGTTGGTCCGCGGCTTCCTGGACAGCGTCTTCCGCGGGCTCGGCGGACGATGACAACCGAGACGAAGCCGGTCAGTTCTCAAATTCTTAACCGGCGCGACTACGCCATGATCGCGGAATTGGTTGAGCCCGGGTCACGGGTCCTCGATCTGGGATGCGGCGAAGGAGAATTACTTGCATGGCTGCGCGAGTATAAACGTGTCGATGCGCGGGGCGTAGAGATTGAAAGCAGCAAGGTCCGCAAAGCGATTGGACGTGGCGTTTCGGTGTTTCAAGGCGACATTGAAAAAGGGTTGGCCGATTATCCGGACGACGCTTTCGATTTTGTGATTCTGAGCCAAACGCTGCAGGAGATGCTGAAGCCGCTGCGGACATTGAAAGAGATGTTGCGAGTCAGCCGGCATGCCATCGTTGCGTTTCCCAACTTTGGGCATTGGACGATGCGCCTATCGCACCTGGTCAGCGGCCGCGCGCCGCGCACGCCACTGTTCCCGCACGATTGGTACGACTCGCCCAACTTGCATTTCCTTACGGTTGAAGATTTTGTGCTGCTGTGCCGCAAGCAGGATTGGGTGATTGAGCGGCAAATCTTTCTGCAAGGCGACCGCGAAGTGCGGCTTCTGCCGAATTTGATGGCGGAAACAGCAGTGTTCTCAATTCGGGCGCGATAGGGGCAAGGCTGCCGTGTTTGATAAACTTAGATTTCCTAAGCTTTTCCGTCGGTTCCCCGCCCATGTATATCAAAAAACAACGACTTTTGACCCCTGGTCCTACTCCGCTCCTACCGGCTGCTTTGCACGCAATGATGGGTTCGGATATTCACCATCGGACAGAAGACTTCCGCAAACTCTATAAACAAGTCTTATCCGATCTGCGAACCGTTCTCAATACGACAAATGATGTGCTGGTCCTGGTATCGTCCGGTTCAGGGGCGCTTGAGGCCGCGACACAGAATTTCTTTTCGCCTGGCGACGAAGTCTTGGTTTGCTCAGCCGGAAAATTTGGTGAGCGCTGGGTAGAAATCATGAAGGCGTGGGGAATGAAGGCAACCGTTCTAACGGCCCCCTACGGCGACGCTGTACAGCCTGAATCGGTGGAACGCGCGCTGACCGAAAACCGCAATATTCGCGGCGTCTTTGTGCAGGCTTCGGAGACGTCGACCGGGGCGCAACATGACGTAAAGGCCATGGGGCGTGCGGTGCAGAAAACCGAAGCCATTTTCGTGGTGGACGCCATCACAGGCATCGGGACAATGCCGCTGGACATTGAGAGTTGGGGGTTGGATGTCGTCGCGGGCGGGTCGCAAAAGGCGTTTATGATTCCTCCCGGTCTTGGTTTTCTGGCCATTAGCCCGAAAGCCTGGGCGCATGCGGAAACGGCGAAGGCGCCGAAGTATTATTTCGACCTGAAGAAAGAACAGAAGAACGCGGTAAACGGCGAATCTGCGTGGACGCCAAACACGTCGCTGCTATTGGCGCTGGCCGAGTCTTTGAAGTACATCAAGGAACTCGGCATGGACAAACTGGTGGCCAATGCTCAAATGCTGGCGCAGGCGACACGAAGCGCCATGACGGCTCTTGGCCTGCAGTTGTTTTCAAGTTCACCGGGCTCTTCCGTCACTGCGGTTCGACCGCCGGCGGGCATGGATTCGGGCGTAATCATTAAGGAATTTCGAAATCGATTTAATGCAATCATCACGAACGGGCAAGGATCGATGAAAGGCCAGATCTTCCGTTTGGCGCACTTGGGCTACTTCGATTTCCACGATCTGTTCGCGGTGGTAGCGGAGCTGGAATTAATTCTCGCGGCAAACGGTTATCCGGTGACGTTTGGCTCGGGTGTTGCGGCGGTGCAGACGGTTTACGCCGATGCTGCCATCCCCAAAGAGGCATTGGCGGCACAGTAGCTGCGGACATCATGAAAATTCTTGTTGCTGAACCGTTGGCTCCGGCCGGCATTGAATTATTACGCGCGCAGCCAGGCTGGGATGTTGTCATTGCCGACCCGAAATCATATGGGGATCATCTTGGCGACAGCGATGCGCTGTTCGTTCGCAGCGCCGTTAAGGTGAACCAGGATGTACTTTCACGGGCTCCGAAGTTGAAGGTTATCGGGCGAGCCGGTGTGGGCACGGACAATGTCGACTTGCCGGCCGCGACAGCCGCGGGTGTGTTAGTGATGAACACGCCAGGCGGCAACGCCGTTTCGGTCGCTGAACACACGCTGGCCTTGATGCTTTCCATGGCGCGGTCGATACCGCAGGCGAATGCTTCGACGAAGTCAGGCAAGTGGGAAAAGAAGAAGTTTCTCGGGAATGAGTTACGCGGCAAGACGCTGGGCGTGGTTGGCTTCGGCAGTATCGGACGCGAGGTCGTCAAGCGAGCGAAGGCCTTCGAAATGCGAGTGGTTGCGCACGATCCGTATGTGAACGCGCAGACCGCTCGCGATTTGGGAGTGGAGATGCTAACACTTGCCGATCTCTATAGCGAGAGCGACTATATCACGCTGCACGTCGCACTCACGCCGGAGACGGATCGCATGTTGAACGCCGAAGCGTTCGCAGCGATGAAATCGGGCGTTCGAATTGTGAATTGCGCGCGCGGTGAGTTGGTCGATCAGCAGGCGCTCGAAGATGCGCTCGCAGCTGGCAAGATTGCTGGAGCCGCGCTGGACGTGTTTTTGAAAGAACCTCCAGGCGAAAACGCGCTCTTTAAACAGGAAGCCGTGGTGGCTACTCCGCACATTGCCGGGTCGACGGAAGAAGCGCAGGAGATTGTCGGTGTGCGCATTGTCGAGCAGGTGGTGGAGTATCTGATGACGGGCGTCGCGATTAACGCCGTGAATATGCCAGCGTTGAGTGCGGAACAGTACCGAACGTTGGGCCCGTATGTCGATTTAGCCGAACGGTTGGGTGTGTTTTTGAGCCACATTGCGACGGGCAATCCGCACACGATTCGCCTGGTATACCGTGGCCGGCTGGCTTCGGGGAATACTCAACTGCTTCGCAATGCGGGATTAGCCGGTGTGCTGAGCCGTTCACTTGAATACCGGGCGAACGTGGTGAACTCCATGCAGATTGCAACGCGGCGTGGATTTAGTGTTGCGGAACAGAGTGAAGCCCGCCCCGCCCACATGGACTCGATTCGCATAGAGATGGAAACCGATGCCGGTTCGTTTTCGGTTGAAGGAGCAGTGGTGCTGGATAAGCCGCGGCTGATTCAGGCCGAGGGTATTTCCTGCGAAGCCACGCTTGACGGGAATCTGACGTATTCGAAGAATGAGGACGTGCCAGGTGTGATTGGATATCTGGGAACGGTGATTGGGCGGAACGGCATCAACATCGCAAATTTTGCATTAGGGCGGCAAGATCCCGATCACGGCGGCAAGAAGCCGTTGATGGCAATTTCCATCATCGAGACGGACGAACCGGTCACTGAAGGCGTTATCGAACAAATATTTGAAAACAAGGCTGTAAAAGTGGTGCGGCCCATCGCTTTCCGCGGGCACTAAACGTTGCGGTGGCGCCATGGCCTACAATGCCAGCAAGCCGCCCCCCGCACAGAATTGACATGCAACTTTCTCTCCGGCTTGCAACCGGATTTACCGCGGCAACTCGCTACCGGGGTCTGAGCTATTACCGGCAAGGACGCGTCAGCGTTCTAAAGGGACTTCCCGACGTTTTGGAAGCCGAAGTACTGGGGTCGACGCTCTACCAAGTGTCTATGCGTTGGGACGAACCAGTTCTTTCGCTGGCTTGCGAATGCGCGTACTTCGGCTCCGATGGTGCTTGTAAGCACGTTTGGGCGGCGGTTATGGCGGCTGAGGCCAACGGGCACTTGTCGTTGGTAGCCGGGGCGAAAAAAGTAGTGATCGATCTCATCGATGTAACCGACAACGAGGATGAAGAGGCCGAAGAATTTCTGTTGACGCCGCCTCCATTCCCGCTAACCAGGCCCGCGCCGCTGGAACACTCGAAATGGAAGGGCCGGTTGGAGGCTTTAGCGAACGCGCGGCCGATCCAATCGCCATTGCCTTCAACCTGGTCGGCCAAACGCCAAATTACGTATCAATTGGATCCAGTGCGAAGTGTTTTTACGGCTGGGTTGGTGATGTCAGTCGGTTACCGCGACCGCAAGAGCGATGGAGGGTGGGGACGTACCGCACCGCTTCGATTACGACAAGACCGAATGATGGAACTGCCGGAGGCCGCGGACCGCACCATTCTTGCGCTCATCATCGGCGCAGACTCAGCCGGATACGGCGAGATTCCCCAGTCGGTCGTGCTGCGGGGCGGTTCAACCGCGACGATTGTGGAACTTGCAGCGCGCAGCGGGCGCTGTTTTTGCGGCCGCAACCCACCGGACCAAGAATCAATTCCACTGACATGGGACGATGGCGAACCTTGGCGGTTTGAACTTGAGATGACGCGTGAGCCGGAGAATGTCTGGAGCGCCATGGGATTTTTCACCCGGGGCGCCGAACGCATGTCGGTGACTGAGCCGCTGATGATTGTAAGTGAACTGATCGTCACGCGCGAGCGGATCTCGCAATTGGCCAAAGATTCGTCAATGCAATGGATAACGGCGCTGCGAAAAGATGGCGCGTTGGAAGCGCCCGTCCACGAAGGTGAGGACTTGCTGGCCGCTTTGTTATCAACTCCGGGGATTGTAAAAGTCGTGGTGCCGGAAGAACTGAGCTACCGGGAAGAGGCTGTGGAACCTCGGAAGATCATGCGCATCAAAACGCCTAAGAGCAAAGAGCCAGGCCTTTTGGACGCGGAGCTTTCGTTTGAATACGGCGGGGTGAAGGTTGAAGCTAAAGATGCCTCGGCCGGAGTGTATCGTGCCGGTGAGCGGCGTTGGATTCCGCGGCAAAAGGAGACGGAAGATGCCGCAGTCCGGCAGATTGAGAATCTTGGATTTAAGATCCCGAACTGGAATCCGCAAGGGCACAGAGTTTGGCAGGTCCGAAACATAAAATTGCCTCGGGCGGTTCGCGAATTGGTTGAATCGGGCTGGCACATTGAAGCTGAAGGCAAGCTGTTCCGGCGTCCCGGTAATTCACATATGGAGGTGGTGAGCGGCATCGACTGGTTTGAGCTGCAAGGCCGCGTGGAGTACGGAGACACGCAAGCGCAATTGCCTGAGTTGTTGTCCGCGTTGCGGCGCGGCGATGACGTGGTGCGGCTCGACGACGGAACTTTCGGTCTAGTACCCAGCGATTGGATCAAACGCATTGGCATGTTGGCCCAGGTGGCCAATGAGAAAAACGGCCAATTACGCTTTCGGGCAAATCAAGCGGGACTGCTGGATGCTTTGCTGGCTGCTCAACCGGAGATTCGTTGCGACCAAGTCTTTGCTCGCGTACGCCAAGAGCTGAAGTCGTTCCAGTCGGTCACGCCCGCTCCGCAACCCGCCGGATTTGTGGGTACGCTCCGCGACTATCAGCGGGAAGGGGTCGGTTGGATGGAGTTTCTTCGCCGATTCTCCTTCGGGGGATGTCTTGCAGACGACATGGGCGTCGGTAAAACAGCGCAGGTGCTGGCGATGTTGGAGGAGCGCCGCGACGCGGAGGCATCGGAGCATCCAAGTTTGGTGGTGGCGCCACGCTCCTTAATATTTAACTGGAAAATGGAATCATCGCGGTTTACTCCGCAGTTAAGCATCCTCGATTACACCGGAACAGCGCGTTCCCCCGAGGATATCGCGAAACACGATGTCGTACTCACGACCTATGGCACGCTTCGCCGCGATGCTGTTCACCTGAAGGATATCGAATTCGATTACGTCGTCCTGGATGAGGCACAGGCGGTAAAGAACGCAGGAACCGAAGCGGCTAAGGCGGTTCGGCTTCTTAAGAGTTCACATCGTTTGGCACTTAGTGGAACGCCGATTGAAAACCATATAGGAGAGTTATTTTCCTTATTTGAATTTCTAAATCCCGGCATGTTAGATACCGCCAGTGTTTTCAAAGCCGCGGGAGCTGCAACGCGCGTGCTCGAAGAAGACACGCGGCGTTTGTTGGCACATGCTTTGCGCCCATTTATCTTGCGGCGGACGAAAGAGCAAGTGGCGCGCGAACTGCCTGAGAAAACCGAACAAACGATTTACTGCGAAATGGCGGCGCCGCAGCGGAAGCTATACAACGAACTTCGAGAACACTATCGCGTGTCGCTGTTGAACAGAGTGGATCAGAACGGCTTGGCCAAATCGAAGATGCATGTTCTTGAAGCCTTACTTCGGTTACGCCAGGCGGCTTGTCATCCCGGTCTAATCGATAAGAAGCGAGCCGGCGAGCCGAGCGCCAAGTTAGACGTTCTGTTAGCTCGTCTACGGGAAATTATGGACGAAGGGCACAAGACGATCGTCTTTTCGCAATTCACAAGTCTGCTGCGGATTGTGCGCGACCGGCTGGAGGATGAAGCGATCGAATATGAGTATCTTGACGGGGCGACGCGCGACCGTCAAGCCCGAGTGGAACGCTTTCAGGAAGATGCCGACTGCCGCTTGTTTCTGGTGAGCCTGAAGGCTGGGGGATTGGGCCTCAATTTGACAGCCGCCGAATATGTGTTCCTGTTGGATCCCTGGTGGAACCCGGCGGTAGAAGCCCAGGCAATCGACCGGGCACATCGGATCGGGCAGACGCGGCAGGTATTTGCCTATCGCTTAATAGCTCGTGACACTGTGGAAGAAAAAGTCTTAGAACTGCAGCAGAGCAAACGCGACCTGGCGGCCGCAATTATCGAAGCAGACAGTAGCGTGATCCGAAATCTGCGCCGGGAAGACCTGGAACTGCTGCTTTCCTGACCGGTAGGCTTGGGTCGGCGACGGTTATTTATCTTGACGATCCGAGTTCAAGCAGCTACGCTAGCAACAATACCTTTATCGGTTACGCTTTGATTTCCCGCGACAGGTTTCCTTAACCTGGATGGTCGGCCCCTGTAGCTCCTGCCAATAGCCCTCGTCGCGGTCGAGGAGTTGCTAATGATTCGAAACATTATCCAAGTTAGTATTTTAGCGTTAGTGGTTATAGTAGCGTCGCCACTTGTTGCACAGACCTTCCGCGGCGGCGTCGGCGGTACAGTAACGGACGCGTCAGGCGCAGCGGTGACGGGCGCAGCGGTGAAGCTAATAAGTCCGGCCACCGGATTGACACGCGATACGACGACTTCGTCGGCGGGCGAATTTGTCTTTCAGGATCTTCCTCTCGGCAGCTATGACGTGACAGTTACACAATCTGGCTTCGAT
>JBARMQ010000037.1:0-9411 GCA_049802535.1 Bryobacteraceae bacterium
GCGCAATACATCAGCACGGCCGACAGCCACTTTCCAATGACAATCTCCCAGTCGTAGACAGGCGACGTTGCCAGCAATTCAATAGTCCCCTGCCGTTTCTCTTCTGCAAATAGCCGCATCGAAATCAGCGGAATGAGAAACAATCCGATAACGGCTACGTTTGACAGTACAGGCGAAATCACCTGCTCGTTAATGTTCATCGGAAAGCTCTGCCCGCTCATCGCGCTTTCCAGGCCCTGCTTTAAGAAGAAGGCGGAAATGTAAAACGTGAAGAAGCCGCTCAACACCGAAAATATAGCCAGCAGCACCCACGCAATCGGCGAGACGAAATAGCTGTACAGCTCTCGCTGGCAAATTGTCCAAATGTTCCTCACTGCGCCACCACCTCCGGTTTCGATCCGGTCAACTCCAGGAAGACTTCTTCCAAGCTGAAGGTCACCGACTTCATTTCGTAGAGGTTCCAACCGGCCTGCACCAGCGTTCGCGCAACCTCAGCGCGTGGATTTTGGCCCGCCAGATTTTCCACCTCAAAGGTAAACAGCTCGCCGGTTGTCACCCGATCCAGCACCTTGCTGACGCCCGGCACTTGTTCCAATCGTTGCCGCACGGCATCTGGCCCCGCGTCTCCTGACGTACTCACTTGCACCTGTATCGCGGAAGTGCCGCCCATGCGGTTCTTCAAATTATCGACCGAATCGGTCGCCACCAGCTTGCCCTTATTAATGATGATGACGCTCTTGCATACGGCCTCTACCTCGGGAAGAATGTGTGTGCTCAGGATGATGGTGTGATCGCCTGATAAGCCCTGGATCAAGTCACGCGTCTCGATGATTTGTTTCGGATCAAGACCCGACGTGGGTTCATCCAGAATGAGTACATCGGGATTGTGAATGATCGCCTGTGCAAGACCCACGCGTTGCCGGTATCCTTTGGACAATTTAGAAATTAGTTTGTCTTTTACGTCGGCTACCGCACATCGTTCCATCACTTCATCCGTGCGCCTTTTTAGATCCGGGCCCCCCATGCCTTTCAATTTGCCTACGAACGTCAGGTAATCGCGGATACTCATTTCCGGGTAGACGGGGGGCGTTTCCGGCAAGTAGCCAATGTGCTTCTTTACTTCGTGGGGTTTATCAAAAACGTCGTATCCGGCGACAGTGGCTTTGCCTTCAGTGGGCGGCATGAAGCACGTCAGAACGCGCATCGTGGTGGTCTTACCCGCTCCGTTTGGCCCCAGAAAGCCGACGATATCGCCTTTTTCCACGCTAAAGGAGATGCGATCCACCGCGATATGACTGGCATATCGCTTAGACAGACCTTCAACCTGTATCATCTTTTTTGTTTACTCAACTCTGTGTAAATCCAGCTCGATGAGGAGCGTTTTGCCAAGGGCAGCCCGTTCCTCCTCCGGCGCGTAGGCGCGGCGGGTGGGGCGCAGGGCATGCACCCGATTCTTTAGAATACTAAAGCAGCTCTCCCATTGAGACGAAACAATCTTCTGTTGGTTACGCCTTTCAAGGCAAACTGAAACCCATTATCTGAAGGCCCGAGTCGACGAACACCACATTTCCGGTCACGCCGCGGCCTAAGTCGCTCGCCAGAAATACAGCCGTATCAGCCACTTCCGCTGGCTCAGTATTATGACGCAACGGCGCCGTGCCAGCCACCTGATCTAAGATCTTCGTAAAATCTTTGATGCCGCGCGCCGAAGTGGTCTTAATCGGTCCCGCTGAGATCGCGTTCACTCGAATCTTCGATGGACCTAAATCTGCCGCCAGGTAGCGCACACAAGCTTCCAGCGCCGCCTTTGCAACGCCCATCACGTTGTAGTTCTGAACAACACGTGAAGAACCCAGGTACGTCAATGTCGTGATCGATCCGCCGTTCTTCATCAGCGGCGCTACTGCGCGAGACACAGCTACCAACGAATACGCACTCACTTCCTGTGCCAGCAAGTAGCCATCTCTGCTGGTCTCGACAAACGGCCGGCTCAAATCTTCGCGATTGGCGAACGCTATGCTATGAACCACCGCATCGATCATTGGTGACAATGCTTCCAATTCCGCTGTCAATGACCCCAATTCTTCCGGCTTGGTCACATCGCAGTTCAGCACCTTAGCCGCCTGCAAATCCACGCCAAACTCTTCCACCGTCTCCCGTTGCCGTTCACCCTGATAGGTAAGAACTAGCTTCGCGCCCTCGCGCACAAACGCTTGTGCAATGGCATACGCGATGCTCCACTTATTCGCAACGCCAAGCACCAGCGCAGTCTTTCCGCCGAGTAACTGAGACATGAACCACGTATTGTATCGTTCTCAGTCCTTAATCTTCCGGATGACGGCTTCTGTAAACTCCTCAGTCGACGCCGATCCCCCGACGTCGCCGGTAAGCGATTTGCCGTCTCGATAGACATATTCGATCGCGCCCTGCAATTTGTGCGCCGCATCTTTCTCGCCAAGATGAATCAGCATCATGACCGCCGAAAGCATCAATGCCGTCGGATTCGCTTTGCCTTGCCCGGCAATGTCGGGAGCGCTTCCATGCACAGCTTCAAACACCGCGTGTGTTTCGCCCATATTTGCGCCCGGCACAATCCCCAGGCCGCCCACTAAGCCAGCGGCGAGATCCGACACGATGTCTCCATAAAGGTTTGGCAGCAGCAGAACGTCAAAAGTTTCGGGGCGAATCACTAACTGCATAGAAGCGTTGTCTACGATCAGCTCCTTGTATTGAATCTCCGGGTATTTTGCCGCAATCTCCCGGCAACAGCGCAGAAACAGGCCGTCAGCCAGCTTCATGATGTTCGCCTTGTGAATGGCCGCGACACTTTTCCGGCCATTCTTCCGCGCATATTCAAACGCATATTGGGCGATGCGTATCGAAGCCGTACGCGTTATGACTTTGAGGCTTGTCACGACATCCTTGACGATCTCGTGTTCCAATCCGGAGTACAAATCCTCCGTGTTTTCACGGAAGATCACCATGTTGATTGATACGTCTTGGAACCGGTTCTTAATGCCAGGCAGCGTCTTTACGGGCCGCACGTTCGCAAATAAGTCCAGCGTCTTACGTAGCGCCACATTTACGCTCTGGAAACCGCCTGCGACCGGCGTCGTCACCGGGCCTTTCAAGCCGACACGCGTTTCATTCAACGAATCCAGCAGATATTGGGGCAAGGTCTTGCCTGCCTCAAGAATGATGGCCTCGTTTAGTTCGGCGCGTTTCCAGCAAATATCGACGCCCGTCGCATCGACTGCTCGCACCGCCGCCTGGGCTACCTCCGGGCCGATACCGTCTCCCGGAATCAACGTACAGTAATGAGGCACCTCCTAAGTTTAATGAGGCCCTGCAAAAATGAGTTATGCCTCGCATCGAACGCGCTCTGTTGAGCGTTACTGACAAGACCGGCATCATCCACTTTGCCAAAACGCTGCACCTCATGGGAGTTGAGCTCATCTCGACCGGCGGTACGGCCAAGATGCTCACGGCTGAAGGCATTCCTGTGCGCGAAGTGTCGGACGTTACCGGCTTCCCAGAAATGCTCGATGGCCGCGTCAAAACGCTTCATCCGTGTATTGCCGCGGGCATTCTCGCCGTTCGCGCCAAACCCGATCACATGGCGGCGCTGAAGGACCACAACATACCGCCCATTCAGATGGTGGTCGTCAATCTCTATCAATTTGAGAAATTCGCCAACCGCGCCGGAATCACACGTGAAGAACTAATTGAAAATATCGACATCGGCGGCCCTACCATGATTCGCGCCGGCGCGAAAAATTTTCAGGACGTCGCCGTCGTTGTCTCGCCCTCTCAATACGAATCGATATTGAGCGAACTTGAAGGCAACGCAGGCGCGCTTAGCCTCGATACCCATTGGTGTCTTGCTCAACAGGCCTTCTCTCATACCGCTGCATACGATCATGCCGTATCCACGCGCCTTCTGAAGATCGATACCGAAGGCCAAGACATTCCGCAGGAGGTCTTACCTAGCAATCTTCGCGTTGCTGCCGCCCGCACCACAACTCTCCGTTACGGCGAGAACCCGCATCAGCATGCGGGGCTCTATAGCTTCTGCGAAGGCGGCGTCGCTAGCGCCCAGCAGTTGCACGGCAAAGAATTGTCGTATAACAATCTGGTCGATCTCGATGCCGCGTGGCTTCTCGCCAGCGAGTTCAAGTCGCCTGCCGCCATCATCGTTAAGCACACCAACCCCTGCGGATGCGCAGAACAATCAACTCTTCCCGAGGCCTATCGCAAAGCGCTCGAAGCGGATCCGATCTCAGCCTATGGAGGCGTGCTCGCCTTCAATCGCGAACTAGACGCCGAAACGGCTCACGAGGTCGCCGGCATTTTCACCGAAGCGATTGCCGCTCCTTCGTTCTCCGCGGGCGCTTTATCGATTTTGCAGGCAAAGAAGAACCTTCGTCTGGTCAAGGTGCCGCCGCTCTCGAAAGAGGAGCTCGTTCTCAAGTCAATCACAGGTGGCATTCTCGCTCAAACGCCGGATGCTGGGACACTTGATCCGGCGAAGCTCGAAGTAAAGACTGAACGCGCTCCGACTGAAGACGAGATTGGCGCGCTGACGTTTGGTTGGACCGTTTGCAAGCACGTCAAATCGAATGCCGTCGTCTATTCGCGCAACGGCCAGATTGTGAGCACCGGCGCGGGCCAGATGAGTCGCGTGGATAGCGTCAAGTTCGGAGCTCTCAAAGCAATTCTGCCGCTTTATGGAACCGTACTCGCCTCCGACGCCTACTTCCCGTTTGCCGATGGCATCGAAGAAGCCGCTAAACATGGCATCACTGCCGTCATTCAGCCAGGCGGCTCAATTCGCGACTCAGACGTCATCGCTGCTGCGAATCGCCTCGGCCTCGCCATGGTCTTTACAGGCATCCGTCACTTCCGCCACTAGAAGCCGGCGCCAATTCACTTACGATCGGCGATCATGTAGACAAGGAGCTGCTTCTTGATCCGTTCGTGTGTCTTTAGACTCGTTCTCTGCTGTTTGTGTTTGATGGAAGCCGCAGTCATTGCGCAGGCTGTACCGTCCGAACAAGTAGGCAACGTCAATTTCCCAACTTCTTGCTCATCCGGCGCACAGACAAAGCTGAATCAAGCACTGGCACTGTTGCATTCCTTCCAATATACGGAGGCCGAGCAAGTCTTTACGCGTGCCGCCGATCAAGACACAAGCTGCGCCATGGCGTATTGGGGACAGGCGGTGTCTCTTTATCATCAACTTTGGGATTTTCCGAACGCAAAGACGATCGCAAAGGGAAGACAAGATATTGAGCAAGCGAAGTCGGCCGGCGCAAAGACCGATCGCGAGCGCGAATATATCGAAGCCGCTGCGGCTTTCTATCAAGATGATTCGAAATTGAGTCACCTGGCACGTGCCGAAGCGTATTCAACTGCGTTGGGCAAACTCTATCGCGATAATCCAAAAGATAACGAAGCGGGAGAATTTTATGCGTTATCGCTGGTCTCGATCGCCCAATTGGGCAGAGACGATGAAGCGAACCGCAAAAAGGCGATCGCCATACTGAATCCCATCTTTTCCGAGTACCCCGATAATCCCGGAGCCGCTCATTACCTGATTCATGCGTGTGACGAGCCCGAGTTCGCGGCACAGGGACTTCCCGCGGCACGAGCCTACGCAAAAGTCGCTCCCGATTCATCTCACGCGCTGCATATGCCTTCGCATATCTTTCGGCAGCTTGGACTCTGGCCGGAGATGATCGATTCGAATCTTGCCTCCATCGCCGCCGCCGCCAAAGCGACCGAAGCTGGCACCGGCGAGGCCAGCTATCAGTTTCATGCGATGGATTATCTCGATTACGCTTACCTTCAGAGCGGTCAGGAGACGAAGGCTCGCGATCTAGCGGCAGCGGTGATGCGGGTCCCCGGCGCGAGCAAAGAAGATATGGTAGACCGCCAGAATCTGATCGCTGCTCGAAACGCACTCGAACTACACCATTGGAAGGAAGCGGCGTCTCTTGACGTTCCCCAAGAACGAGCCGATTGGCAGGACACGGCGTATTGGGCGCGTGCGATTGGCGCAGCCCGTAGCGGAGATGTCGCTGGCGCGCGGGCTGATGCTCAGAAGCTGTCTGACGCTATCAAGGCGCGGGATTCGGGCGACAAAATGCCGGGACACAGCATGGCCCCAGAGCCCGGTGTAGATCAATTAGAGGTGGAGGGGTGGCTCGCCTATGCGGAGGGGAAATCGGCAGAGGCCGTCACCAAGCTGCGCTCTGCTGCCGATCGTGAGGATGCCAAACATGCGGAGCCGTTTGCCGCGCCTGCACGAGAGATGCTGGCTGATTTGCTCGTGCATTTGAAACGGCCATCCGAGGCCCTGGTCGAATACCAAGCTGTCTTGAAAGATTACCCCAACCGGTTCGATGCGCTGTACGGCGCCTCGCAAGCGGCGAAAGCCATGGGCGACCGCGATAAAGCGTCACAGTATTTCGCCAAACTACGGGCGATTTCTCTGCCAGGGGCCGATCGACCCGAGTTGCAGCAGACGCCGGTCTCCCTCACTTCATCGTCTGCCAGCAAATCTGCTGAATGACCTTGCTTTTGAATTTTATGCCCTTGGCGCCCCAGTCTTTGCTGATTTCGTCGGAAGTAGTGTCCAACACATCCTTCAATTCCACGCCGGCCCGCTTGCAGCAATCCTCGACGGAATCAACGGGCCCGATGCACATATTGTTTAAGTTGAAGTAACACTTCTCCCAACCAATCGGCGGTCGCGGCCGGTAGTCTGTTTTCTGCTGCGTCTTCATCTCCACTACCTTCGCTGTATATGCAGGATGTGGATTCGCCTGGTCACCTGTCAAAGCGCGAGCTTTCCAAGGCGCGGTGTAGCTCATGCTGCCCGATGCGGTGCCATCCATCCATTCGAACTCCGGGTAGTCGCCAAAGAAGGTTTTATATTTGGTTGAATCGCTCGCCAGATACTGAAACAGCGGCTTGTCGCTCTTCGACTGGTTGCAGCCCTTGCCCTTCTTGCCGCAGGCGTAGGCCAAGTTGGCATCATCGTTGGCCACCATCTGTAACTCGGACATATTCAGTGTCTGTTTGCCGATTTCGCTGAATGGATTGACGTGCTCAATTTCAAGGTCACGCGCATCGTAGAAGTTTCCGCAATAGCAGCACTTATATTGAGTCTTCTTGTCGACCGGCTGGGTTCTTTTCGCCTTGACGTATCGTCTTTCAATCGCCCCGCGCACCACATCGTCAGAACCCTTCGTGGATCCGTACCACGGCGGCCGGTCCGTTGGTCCTTGCATGTTTTTTGCACGTTTGTCCGGTGTTAGGTCAACACCGAGATCCCGGCGGCGTTTCATTTAACCCTCCTTAGATCCAGGTAGTGCTTTCCAAATAGCGATGAATGCGGGTAATGTACACCGGTACGTGTTAATAGCTTTCGGACAGGTTCTTTGAAAACCGTTAGTCGCCAAAGATCCCCGCCAAAGAATGAGAATACTAGGGCGTCTTCCTCTTCTATACGAACAGCCGACAAGGTTCCTGGTGTCATGCGATTGCTGAGTTCCACATCGTCGAGCATGTCCACATTGCCATTCAGCAGCACACAATGCAGCGCTTCTTCGTACGGCGTATCTTCAGTAGTCAGTAGTAGCGCGCCGGCGGCACAGGCATATTGCGCCGCAAGATCCACGCCGGGAATCTCAGTTTCCTTCCCGGCCGAATTCCTTACGGTCATTCGCGGACCTGTAGTCTCGGACGCGTAGCGCCTTGCGGCAACCGTGAAACTCGAGATTGCATTCACGCTTTGGCCTAATCCTTCCGGTGATAAAACCACTCAAAAGCGCAAAGGGCACGGCTGCGTGCCACCACATAAGAGAGGAACTCGCTATTTCTTCGGGTGGCACGCTCGATTCCGTGCCCGTCTTGCGCGAGTTCCTTAGAAGCCGCATCGCCTCCCCATGCGGCCAATGCGCCTCCTACGAAGGCCGCGACTCCAACGACAACGGAATAGCCAGGACCGGCTATCCAACCAACCGCTGCAGCGGTACCTGCTGCACCCGCGGCCCCAGCGAGGAAACCGGTGCCCTCACGACCGGCCGCTTCCACTTTGTCCTCCGACGTAGCGATATCGGCGATCGCAATGGCCATCGAGATAAATAGTAGGCCTTTGCCGAACTTGCCCATCCGCAGCGCGCCCGCTGTGGCGCTAGGACGGACGCGTCCGGACGCCTCGATGATCTCGACCCAAGTCGCATTCTTCTCTTCATCCGCGAGCCCTACGAATGACCGGCCAAACTTCTTCACCGCATAGGCTTCTTCTAACTCCGCTAGCGTCTTGCCCTTGGCCTTCATCTGTTCGGCGACCGCCCTGCCAATGTCGCTCGATTTCAGCCGCGCAATCTCCATAATTTGGTTTGCGCATCTCGTTGGCTCTCGCGGCAGCCGCCTGGGCTGTCAGTTCCCCGTTCCGATAAGAAGTGAGAATAGCGTCGCCAGCATTTTTCGCGTTCTTGAGATACTCCACCCGCACGGTTGCGTCCTTGATGAACCGGGTTGCGAAGTTCATGAACTCGGAGTCAAGTAGGCTCAGAGCGGTTCTTAGCGGCTCGCAGACCGGAGTGGCGGCCGACGTACCTTCATTAGCAGCTCCGTCGTTCAACGCCGCCAACATTGCGCTTTTCGGTTCGATCCGGCCCGATGGCGCAGCCATCTTCAACGTGCGTTGCTGGAATGTGGTAATCGCATTGATTGTTGCCGCATCGCATACGCCGTTAACTGGCAACGCGCGCAGTGGGATAAGAACATTGGCGTTGAGCAGCGTCTGAATTGTCTTCACATCAGCTGGGCGATTCGGCCGATTCCGCCCAACCGAGTCCTGGATGACTAAAGACGCAAGAGTAGCCATATTGCACCTTTCGGATAGGTTAGACCAGTCAAACACTCATTTTGACTTGCGAGCCAGTAAGAAGCAATTACGACAAGGGCTTGCACTTTTGGCGTCCCCAAGGGGATTCGAACCCCTGTTATCGCCGTGAAAGGGCGGTGTCCTAGGCCGGGCTAGACGATGGGGACGCGTGGGCGGGCGCGACCGAACTATTTCAATCTAGCAGACGCGGGGCCCCGGGCTAAAGGGTGTGCAAATAGGCCAGTACATCGGCCTTGTCCTGCGCAGAAAGCATATCGGCATACGCCGGCATGCCATTGCCGCCGTTGTTAATTTGGGAAAGGACGTTCTCGTCGTTTACCGGCTTGCCGCTCTGCAGCGTCTTCCGCTTGAAAAGGCCCTTCAAAGACGGTCCCATCTTTTTCTCGTCGGTATCGACGTTGTGGCAAACGCTGCACTGCTCGAAGACTTCCTTGCCCTTGGCAGCGTCGCCCTTCGTCTGAGCCGGTGCGCGTCCACCCCCTGCCGCGAAT
>JBARMQ010000038.1:0-2846 GCA_049802535.1 Bryobacteraceae bacterium
TTGGCCGACTGGCGGCCCGAGTGGATTTTCGCTCTCACTCTTTGCATAGTATCCCGCATCGTACCAGTCTGCCGTCCAAGCGTAGACATTACCCAACATGTCGTATAACTTCCATGCATTGGGCTGCTTCAGCGCCACGGCATGTACGAAGTTTCCATTCTCATGCAGCTTCTGCGCATAGGTCTTGGGATCTTGCTTCCAAAGCGCAGTACTATGGATCCGCTGACTTCCACTGTTGTCTCCATACCAGGCGATGGAATCGAGATCGCCGTACCGGGCCGTGGTGGTGCCTGCCCGCGCAGCGTATTCCCACTCGGCTTCCGTCGGAAGGCGCATTGACGCCCATTCGCAATAGCTTTTGGCCTCGTCCCACGTCATCGCCACTGCGGGCATATTCTCGTCGCCCGCTTCATTCCAATTCTTCCGGCCGACGTTGTCCTCCGTCGGCAGCGCCGCCGTTCCCGTCGCGATCCGGTATCGCTTCCAGGCCGCGACCGTCACAGCGGTCTGACCGATCCAGAAGGCTTTGGTTAGCGTCACCCGGTGCTGCGGCTTTTCATTATCGAAACATTCGCTGTCTCCCGTCGAACAGCCCATTAGGAAGCTGCCCGGCGGAATATAGGCATAGCGCTGGCCATCTTTTGGATTGGGTCGAATTGCACCTGCCGACAGCTTTGGCACGACGGGCGCAGGGGGTAGAGGTTTCGGCGCCAGCTCCCGAAGCGCGTTGAGCAAGGCATCATCCGCTCCGACTCGGCGGAGTTCCTGCTCCTGTTGAAGAGAGAGGGTGAAATCGATGCCCTTTTCACGCGCGAGTTCCGCCACCCTTCCTGACGGTACAAAGTTTTTCAGAAGATCGGCCAATTCAGGCTCGGTCAGAGGCTTGGCGCTCTGCCGTGGCTGCCCTTCGAGCGATAACCAACTGAGAGTTGCGGCCAGAGCGAATGCGATCAAGGCGTTCTTCATAAGATTCTAATGGTTCACCCGTAGCTCGGCGGCTCTTGCTTTCTCGGCGCGATCGATCTTGGTCCGAAGGATCGCATTGGCCGGATCGGCCTGCAGGCCTCTTTGGTACTCGGCGATCGCCTCATCGTATTCTCCGCGATTATAGTGGAGGTCGCCTAATGCGACGGCGGCTTTCGTCTTTCGCTCAACATCCGGATCCAATTGTGTGTGGGCGCGCTGGACAGATGGGGCTTCGGCCGATTCAGCGTTCTTTGGAGGGGGCTGATCGTTGGCTGGAGCAGTCGGATGCTTCGGCGTAGCGCTGGGAGGCGCCTCAAATTTGTTTGATAAGCGTCGACTCGTCTTACTTTGCGCCGAAGGCTGCCGCACTAGAACGGGCGGCGGCGCCGGCTTCTGCGTAGGCTCCGGTTGCGGCACCATCCCAGGAGGAGCTTGCTTTTGTGGTTCGGAAGCCGGAACCGCTATGGCCGTGCGATCGGGCGTCGCTGGAGCCCTAGTGCTTAGCGCGTACCAACCTCCGAGAGCAATCGCGGCCATCAGCACCGTCGCCGCCACTGTGAGGCTGGTGGGAAATTTCCGCCGAGGCACAATCTCGACTCGGGCCTTTTCCGTCGTCTTTGGACGCGTCTGTGTGGAAACCGCCAGTGCAAACTCGCGCGCGAAATCGGGCGCGGTCGCATACCGCTCCACGCGCTCCTTCTTCAGCGCTTTCATGAGGGCTGCTTCGACCTGCGGTGAAACCCGCAGATCGGGACGGCTGAGCCGGAGAGATGGCGGAGGCTCAATCAAGTGCTTCTTTAGATATGCCATCGGCGTATCGGCTTGAAAGGGGACACGGCCGGCGATCATTTCATAAGTCACGATGGCCAGCGAGTAAATGTCCGATCGCCCATCGAGCTGATCGCTGCGCATTCCTGAAGCCTGTTCCACGGACATATACGCCGGCGTACCGAGGAAACCGCCCGTCACCGTATGCGTGTTCGCTTCACGCATCTTGGCGATGCCGAAATCGACAATCTTGACCAGCGGCTTTCCATCGTCGTCCTGTGTCAAAAAGATGTTGTCCGGTTTCAGATCGCGATGAATGATGCCCAATTTGTGGGCCGCGTTCAACCCGCGTGCAGTTTGCTGCAAAATCGTAGCTATTTCCGGCAGCGGCAGTGAACCTCGACGCTTCAACGTTTGGCGGAGAGACTCACCCTCCAAATACTCCATTGCAATGTAGGGAGAGCCGTCGTCGGTCTGGCCACACTCATGTACGGTAACGACATTCTGGTGGCGAATGCGTCCCGTGGATGACGCCTCATCTTGAAACCGGTGAAGAAAATCAGGATCGTCCAAAAGCTTGCGGCGGAGGACTTTGAGCGCTACGGGCCGATTACCAACCGCCAGTTGCTCGGCCAGAAAGACCGTGCCCATACCGCCTTCACCAAGCCTCCGCACAATTCGATAGCGGCGGGAAAGTCCAACGGATAAATCGAACTCGGTTACCGCCGCGGGCGCAGACAGAGGAGCAGCATCGCGAGGACAAAAATCCATCTCATCGGCATAGTTGCGTTGGCAATTCGGACAGGTCCGCATTGGCTGGTTCTCTTCCCCATCCGCGGGAGAAATTCGCGGTGGCAAACATTCAGAGCTATTAAAATATATTAGCCCCGGGAGCAGTTTTTCCGTTGGCGCGAACTCCCTTTCCTCGGGCAGGCGCGTGGCTTAAGCAGAGTTGCCGGAACCAAATGACTGCTCAAGCGACCGCCTGCGGCGGTATCAAGAGTTCAGCGCCGTCGGCAAGTGATATAGTGGCTGCCCAGAGAGAAGATTACCTATGTTCAAGCGATTCGCTTCGATCGCTCTGTACACGTTCGCTCTTGCTCTGTTCCTCT
>JBARMQ010000039.1:0-6498 GCA_049802535.1 Bryobacteraceae bacterium
CTGCAAACCGATTCCAACGCGGCCATAAAAGCGGGGGCGCGCGGCATCACAGCAGGTCGCGAGCGATTCTCGCTACAGCGTTTCCTCGTTGTTTCTCAAATCGCCATCTCCTTCGTCTTGCTGACCAGCGCTCTCCTATTCGTCGGCAGCTTTCGGAATTTGATGACGTTCAATCCTGGCTTTCGCGAAGACGGCATCATACTCGCTCAGCTAAACTTCCGAACGCTTCAACCGCAGCCCCTCAAGCCGCTGGCAACGCAAATGCTCGAGCAGATTCGGAGCATCCCTCAAATTCAGTCGGCCGCCATGACAACTCACGTACCGCTGGATGGCAGCAGTTGGACGCTGGGATTCGATCTGAGCGCAGTTCATGATTCGTCGAAGTTCACATGGATCAGCACTCAGTATCTGGAGACCATGCGCATTCCGCTTCTGTCTGGGCGCGATTTCACCGATCGCGATACGGCATCTTCGCCTCGTGTTGCGCTAGTGAACCAGACGTTTGTCCATGATTTTTGCGACGGCCTCAACCCGATCGGCAGAACCATTCGAAGCATTGCCGAGCCGAACTATCCCTCGGCCGCCTATGAAATTGTCGGCGTCGTCAGGGACACAAAGTATGCGGGTCTGCGCGAACCGACGCCCCCCGAAGTGTTCGGCGCTGCACAGCAGTTCCCAACCGAAGGCCCGTGGGGCCCTGTGTTGATTCGTTCGTCGGCGCCGATGGCGAGCGTGGTTGTCGCCGTGAAAGACAAACTCGGACGTGCCTATCCCGCGCTGCAAATGGATTTTCAAAACTTTCAAATGTCCATTCGTGACCGCCTTCTCATCGAACGTCTCATGGCGGCGCTCTCAGGCTTCTTTGGCGCCTTGGCCGCGGTCCTGGCTGCGATCGGGCTCTATGGCGTCATCTCGTACATCGTTGTCCGGCGTCGCAATGAGATTGGAATTCGTGTTGCGCTGGGGGCAAATCGCGGACGGATAGCCGGCATGGTGATGGGCGAAGCATCGCTGATGCTGCTAATCGGCGTGGTTGCCGGCACATCCATCTCTTTGGCGATCGACCGCACTGCCAGCTCGTTCTTATTCGGTCTTAAGCCTTACGACCCGTTGACGCTTGCGATCGCGGCCGCACTGCAGTCAGTCATTGGAGCCGTCGCGAGCTTTCTGCCCGCACACCATGCTTCGAAAGTCGATCCGATGGTCGCTCTGCGACACGAGTAGTAATTTATGTTTTGGCGCAAACGGAAACGGCAAGAGCAAGACCTGGAGCGTGAGCTCCGTGCGGATCTCGAACTAGAAGCCGCGGAGCAACAGGAAAGTGGTTTGACCACGGATGCCGCGTCCTACGCCGCCCGCCGCGCCTTTGGTAATCAAACGCGAGTGAAAGAAGACGTGCGAGTAGCCTGGGGATTCACAGCAATCGAGCATCTTTGGCAAGACATCCGCTATGCGGCGCAAACGCTACTGAAGTCACCCGGTTTCACGGCCGCGACGGTATTGACTCTGGCGCTCGGTATCGGCGCGAATTCGGCCATCTTCAGCATTGTCGATGGGGTCCTTCTAAGACCGCTGGCTCTTGCACGTCCCGATCAATTGATCGAAGTCTTCTCGCGAGACGCGCAAGGCCATCGTCAATTTGTGTCGCAGCCCGATCTGGACGATTGGCGCACAATGACGCATTCGTTCAACAATTTGGCATCGTGGACGGGACAAAGCGTAAACCTGACCGGAGTCGAACAGCCGGAACGCCTCTCCGGCATGTTCGTTTCGTCGAATTTCTTCCCGGTGCTGGAAGTAACGCCAGCAATCGGCCGTGGATTCACTCGGGGCGAGGACCGCATCGGTGGCCAGCGCGTGGCCATCATATCTGACGCATTGTGGCGGGCGCGCTTTGCCGCCGATCGCAATGTTCTGGACCGAACGATTCGCCTTAACGATGAGCCCTATACCATCGTCGGAGTTCTGCCGTCTTCGTTCGTCTTTCCGCTCGATGACGCGGATGTTTATCTGCCTGCGTTCAAGTATCCGAACTACTCGTTGGTTCGCGGCCAGACGAGTTGCGCCGTCATTGGCCGATTGCGAGATGGAGTCTCTATCGCCTCCGCGCAAGCGGAGATGCAAACGGTTGCGGCGCGCCTTGCTGCGGCTTATCCAGCCTCTAACAAAGGCCAGAGTGCCTTGGTCGTATCCTTCCAAGGCGATATTGTTGCCGATCGCAGGCCCTCCTTAATTGCGCTCGCCGGCGCAGTGGCGTTCGTCTTGTTGATTGCCTGCACAAATGTGGCCAGCTTGCTCATCGCGCGAATGATCGCACGAGGCCGTGAGCGGGCGGTGCGCATTGCATTAGGCGCCAGTCAACTCAGGATGATTTCGCATGTGCTGGCAGAAACTCTCCTGCTCGCGGGCGCCGGTGGGATATTTGGTCTTCTGTTTTGTTTCTGGAGCGTGCCTCATATCGCTTCTGCCATCGCTGTCCATCTGCCCTACGGCACGAAAATCGGTTTAGACAGCACCGTAGTTTTATTCACCCTTCTCGTCTCCTCGATTGCTGCGCTGCTGATTGCCTCCATTCCCGCTTTGCAAAGTTTGAATGTGAATACCTTGCGTACGCGCACGGAAGGCGCGGGAACAGGAAAGAATCGCGCCCGCGGCATGCTTGTCGTGTGCGAGATCGCTCTCGCTCTGGTGCTGCTCGTCGGCGCGGGGTTGATGATCAAGAGCTTTTCCGAGTTAGGCCGCGAAAAGCCGGGCTTTGATCCGGACAATCTTGTAACACTTGCCTATCGCGTGCCGCGCACCAAATATCCGGCGGCCGCGCAACAAGCTGAATTTCATCGCGAGGTGGTGGCGAAGATCAAAGCGCTGCCGGGCGTCATTGCAGCCACATCCGTGCGGGCTGCGCCGCTTGCAGGCAACGGCAACAGCGCCGAATTTATCCTTACCAATCAACCCCAGCCTCCTATTTCGCAACGTCCGCAAGCGCTTCTCAATTTCGCGGATCCCAATTTCTTCGCGGCCATGCGTATTCCGCTCTTGAAGGGCCGCGCCTTCAGCGAACACGACCAAGCCGATAGTGAATATGTTCTCGTGATCAATCGCACCTTGGCGCGTGAATACTTCAACAATCGCGACCCGATCGGCCAGCACCTCACTCTTCCGCAACTGCAGCGAACGGGCGAAATCGTTGGCGTTGTCGGAGACGTGAAGCAATACACTCTCGCAGATCCACCCGCTCCGCAGGTCTATGGCGCCTTAGCACAGAATCCATTCCTCTTCACCAGCCTTGCCGTTCGCACGGTGGGTGATCCGCTGAAAATGGCCAACGCAATCCAAAGCGCGATTTGGCAGGTGGACAAGAATCAGCCTGTCTGGTCCGTGATGAGCTTCGACGAGATTCTTTCCAGGCAGTCGCATTTGAGGCGACTCATCACCACCCTGCTCGAAGCCTATGCCGGTATAGCGCTGGTGCTTGCATCCATCGGTATTTTCGGCGTCATTTCATACTCCGTTAGCCAACGTACTGCGGAAATCGGTGTTCGAGTGGCACTTGGCGCGAGCAGAGGCGACGTCACACGACTCGTGCTGGGCCAAGTAATGCTCATGACTGCTATTGGCATCGCCGCCGGCGGTGGCCTTGCAATCTGGCTTTCCCGCTATCTGCGAACGCAGCTCTATGAAGTTAGTCCGCTCGATCCGGCTGTATACTTTGCCGCCGCCCTCTTGCTTTGCGGTGTCGCGGTTTTAGCTTGTGTACTTCCAACCCGCCGGGCCGTGAAAATCGACCCGATGCTAGCTCTCCGATACGAGTAAGCACATATGTTTTGGCGCAAACGGAAACGGCAAGAGCAAGACCTGGAGCGCGAGCTTCGTGCGCACCTTGAATTGGAGGCCGCTGAGCGGCAGGCAAGTGGCATTTCTCCCGATGCCGCGCACCACGCCGCCAAACGCGCCTTTGGCAACACGGGTCGGGTCAAAGAAGACGTGCGCGATTCGTGGGGCGGCAGATGGCTCGAGGATTTCTCAAAAGACGTTCGCTACGCCCTGCGCCATTTGCGGCAATCGCCCGGCTCTACCGCAACCGCCGTCTTCAGTCTTGCGATTGCCATTGGCGCGAATACGGCCATCTTCACAATCATCGACGCTGTTCTGTTGAAATCGCTGCCCGTCCGCGATCCGGCAAGGTTGGTTTTGCTGGGTGATGGCCAAGGCTCCGGCAGCGGGAGCGGCGTCCCGCCGAATGGATTGTTTTCGCTTTATTCCTACGACCTCTACAAACATGTTCTGGACACAAAAGTATTCAGCGCTCTCTGCGCCGTGCAAAGTACGACGCAAACCGGCGTCAGTGTTCGACGGCCGGATTGGAGCGAGGGCCAGCTCGCCCAAATGAGGCTGGTTTCCGGCAATTACTTTGATGTTCTGGGAATCAACGCCGTCATGGGCCGGGACATTGGGCCAGCCGATGACTCATCTTCTGCAGCGCCAGTTGCAATGGTCAGTTATCGCTATTGGAAGACGAAACTCGGCGGCCAAGCGTCTGCCATCGGATCGAACATCGAAGTAGGCGGCGTTTCTTTCGCCATCGTCGGCGTGACGCCTCCTCAATTTTACGGCGAAGTCCTCACGCCTGATCCGCCTGGGCTGTGGCTTCCCCTCTCAGCCGACCGGCACTTGAACCGTGAACGCGCATTGATCGATCAGCCGGATGAGCATTGGCTCTATCTACTCGGGCGCCTCGCGCCTAACATGCCCGCCTCGCAAGCGCAGGTTCGATTGACCACATCCCTGCACAACTGGCTGCTGGCCCATGCAGGCTCGAGCCTTTCCGCCGAGAGGCGCGCACGAATTCTAAGAAGCTACATCAAACTGACTCCCGGCGGCAGCGGAATTGTTCGCATGCAGCGGGAATATTCGTTGACGCTGCGCCTGCTGCTGGGCATCGCAGTCGCAGTTCTGCTCATTACGTGCGCGAATCTTGCCAATCTTCTGCTTGCCCGGGGCAGCGCGCGCGTTGCCGAAACTTCCGTTAAGCTCGCACTGGGCGCAAGTCGAGAGCGTCTCATTCGGCAGTCCTTGACCGAGAGCCTAACGCTAGCGCTAACCGGCGGCGCCGTTGGTTTGTTCCTGGCATCAACGGGAACTCGACTATTGATCGCTCTATTTTTTCGTGGCACCGATTACGTGCCGATCCAGTCCTCTCCCGACCTGCGGGTCCTGGCCTTTACGTTTGCGCTATCGTCCGCCGCCGCGATGATATTCGGCGTACTACCGGCACTCCGCATGAGCCTTCAATTCGGTCCTGTCGTCAAAGGCGCAAGTCCCGGTATCAAGGGGTCGCGCTTATCGCATCCCCAATTCGGGCTCGGTGCGGCACTCGTCGTTGTGGAAGTGGCGCTCTCACTCGTTGTGTTGGCGGGCGCCGGCGCCTTTGCTCGCAGCCTTCGAAACATCAGCGGACAGCACTTCGGCTTCAATCGTGACCGCGTGCTGATCGTTAATATCGATACGGCGCACGGCGGCTACAGCTATAACCGGCTTGGGCCGCTCTATCAAGAAATCGATTCTCGGCTGAATTCGTTGCCCGGCGTCAAAAGCGCTAGCCTGTCCTATTACAGTCCTTTCAACGATTGCTGCTGGGCATTTAGCGCGTCGATTCAGGGTTACACGCCCAAGGCGGCCGAGCGGATGTCGGTGCGGCTAAATCGCGTTTCACCGGGTTATTTTGAGACACTCGGCACCAGGCTCCTGCTCGGGCGTTCCTTTTCCCAGCGCGATTCTTTACGTTCGGGAAGCGTCGCTATCGTCACTCAAGAATTTGTACGCCGGTTTCTGCCAAACAAAAATCCGATCGGCCGGCATTTTGGCATCGGCGGCGACCGCAATTCGGGTGACCTGGAGATTGTTGGCGTCGTCAAGAATGCCAAATACGACAGCCCTCGCGAAGAATTGATGCCGATGGCATTTCTGCCTTTCTTCGAAGCACAGGCAAGTGACGTCGCTCCGTCCTCCGACGATTCGAACTTCGCCGGCGTAATCGAAGTGCGCTCTGCCGGCCGGCCGGAAGCCATTGCCGCGGAAGTTCGCCATGCGCTTGCCGAAGTCGATCCTTCTCTTCCGGTGCTTCGCGTCGGCACGCTGTCTGAAGATATCGATTTGATGTTGACTCAGGAGAGCGTGGTTGCCGCGCTGGCGATCTTCTTTGGATCGATCGCGCTTATCTTGAGTTGCCTCGGTCTTTACGGCTTGATGGCTTATACCGTTCAGCGGCGCACCAGTGAAATCGGTATTCGTATCGCCCTCGGTGCGCGTCGCGGCGGCGTCATCGGAATGGTGGTCCGGGATGCGTTGGTGCAGGGTCTCATCGGCATTGCCATCGGTATTCCGGCTGCCTTTCTAACGGTTCGGCTGATCGCGAATCAGCTTTACGGTATCGATCCAAACGATCTCAGATACTCCGCTGGCGCGGCGCTTGTGCTTCTTTTTTGCATTCTTATTGCC
>JBARMQ010000040.1:0-7602 GCA_049802535.1 Bryobacteraceae bacterium
GGTGCGATGGATGTGGAGTTCACTGCGGCGGATGCTGCGGCGGCGTCCGGTGCCGGCGTGAGGCGCGTCCACTCCTCATCGGCTGCTCCAACTGTGAGTATTGCGCCGGAGACGAGCGGACGAGGGCGAAATTTAGAGCGAAGGTGTTGAATGGAAGGAAGATAGAATTTTTCGAAAAACGGGGAACGCGGTTTTCGCGGAGGGGTGAATTTTGTTTTTACCAAACGAACTGTAGCGCGGGGTAAGCTTAAATCAAGACCGTGCGGGAAACGGATCAAATCCTTAATCTTTGGTCGGAATGCGAACGCGCGGGGGAAGCTGCGGTTCTGGCGACGGTGGTGCGGACGCGCGGGTCGTCGTATCGAGTGCCGGGCGCTCGTCTGTTGATCGCAGCCAAGGGACAGCGGGCAGGGTCGATCAGCGGCGGCTGTCTCGAAGATGACCTCATCAAGAAGGCCTGGTGGCTTACCGAGGGTGACCGGCGACAGATTCGACGGTATGACACCAATCCCGATGGCGACCTGCTGCCGGCGTTTGGACTTGGCTGTAACGGAGTCATCGAGATTCTGATTGAGCGGGTAACGCCTAACGACGCAAAAGTTCCAACGCTGCTCCAAGAGGTGTTGCAGACAAGACGCGCGGCGGTAATCGCACACGTGCTGCAGCCGGGCTATTTGGCTGGCAAGCGGGTGTACATCGGAACGGACGGGCAAATTCATAGCGAGATTGAGAACGGCGAGTTATCGAGTCAATTAGAAACGGCCGCGGCCGCCGCTTTGGGCGAGCGTTCGTCGACACACTCTTCGTTGGCGCTTGAGGGAGAGTCAGTGGAGGCGTTCTTAGAAGTGGTGACACCGCCGCTGCGCTTGTTGGTGTTTGGCGCCGGAGACGACGCTATCCCCATTACCGAGTTGGCGCACTATTTGGGATGGCGGATTTCTGTTTTCGACGGGCGGGCGCACTACGGGCGGCCGGAGCGTTTTCCCAAGGCGGATACGGTGCAAGTTGGACCTGTTGAGGAAGCGAACGTGCAGGTGGATGCCTGGACAGCGGCGGTTCTGATGTCGCATAGTTACAGCCAGGACCTGGCTGCGCTACGCATGCTGGCTGGAGAGCCGTTGCAATATCTCGGAATCTTGGGACCACGCAGGCGCACGGAACAATTGCTGGCAGATGCGGGATTGGACAGCGCGAGATTAGAAACGCCGTTGCACAGTCCCATGGGCCTGGACATCGGCGCGGACGGACCACAGCAAGTGGCTCTGTCGGTAATCGCTGAAATTCAGGCTTCACTCAACGGGCGAGTGGGAGGCCAGCTCAAGGAACGTGCGGGTTCAATACATTCACGGGCTGAAGAGGACCGGGTCCCGTTCAGCGTTCGCTCGATTGTGTGTGCATAACGGTTTCGGGTTCAGTTTCCCTTGCCTCTTCCAGCCGCTCGTCCGCCTTCGGGGGACTTTTGCGAAGGAAGACGACAAAACACGTCTCACCTGGACGGGATCGCAACTTGATTTGGCCGCCGTGGCGATGGGTGATGATGCGGTAGCTGATATCGAGCCCAAGACCAGTTCCCTGCCCCACTGCTTTGGTGGTGAAGAACGGCTCGAAAATACGAGATTGGATTTCGAGAGGAATGCCCGAGCCGGTGTCGCAAATTTCGACGCCGATGCGATCGCCGGCCGCGAAAGTGCGAATGGTCAGTGTACCTTTGCCGTTCATGGCATCGATAGCGTTGTCGATTAAGTTGGTCCACACCTGGTTCAGTTCGCCCGCATAAGCGCAAATGGAAGGTAGATCGGGCGCATACAGCCGCCGCACTACAACGCCGTTTTTCCATTTGTGATGAAGGATCTTGAGAGTGTTATCGAGACCATGATGCACGTCGATATCTTGGAGCTTTGCGCGATCCATGTAGGTGTACTCTTTGAGCGCGCAGACAAGGTCGGCGATGCGGCCGGTGCTGCTTTCGATGTCGGCGGCGAGTTCGGCAAGGCCAGTCACGGTGGCCACCCAGAATAGCGCGTGGACGAATGTTTCACCGAGCTTATTCCGCCACTGCTCAAGAATCGCCGGAGTGACGCCGTGAGAAACTAACTGGCAGGCGATGTCTTCGGGCCGGGGAACATCGTGCTCTTCGAGCCAAGTGAGGACTTCCTGTTCGCGATCGCTACGCTCGATGGGGTCAAGTTCGATCTGTGGAACCGCCCTGTCCTTAATCTTGCGAGCGAAGGCTTGAATAAACTCGCGGTGTTCGGCGGTGAATCGCTTCTCAATCGCCGACATACGCACGGGCGTTTCCAAGACCTTTTCAATGAGCAAGGCGGAGGCACGGCGGGCGGCGGTTGCCGGATTATTCAATTCGTGAGCAAGTCCGGCAGACATACGGCCTAGCGCGGCCATTTTTTCCTGTTGACTAAAATACATGCCAACTTGTTGGGAACGGTGCGCGAGAACAGTGATGAAGATTTTGCCGAGCGGCGAATCTTCGCAAACCAATTTGCGTAATCGATCGGGACAGATGCGGTAGACACTGGTATCGCCGATAGCTGTGGCGGTAGCCATGGGTTGAGCTCCGGTAAGAACGCTCAACTCTCCTGTAAATTCGCCGGGACCCTGCGCCGCGATGATTTGTTCCTCCGGTCCGAAACCACGCAGAATGCGGAGGCGGCCCGACTCAACGACGTAAATACAATATTCGCCTTTGCCCGCTTCGAACAAAGTTTCGCCATCGTGAAGGTGAACAGTGTCGCCGAGTTGGCGGCAGAGGTCCATCTGGTCGGGAGTCAATTTGGGAAAGAGCTTAGGGTCGCGCAAATCATGAAGCATGTTAGTTCGCCGCCACCGCAGCTTGCGAAGTCTTAGCGCTCAAGTGAGCCAGGTACTGATGAATCATCTGGACACAAATGGATCCTTCGCCGACACCCGAAGCGACTCGCTTTACCGAGCCGTGGCGAACATCGCCCGCGACAAAAATTCCCGGCACACTGGTCTCGAAAATAAATGGTTCTCGATCGGGTTTCACACCGCGCTTGCGATTGTCCGTATCCTGGGGCAGGTAAGGACCGGAGAGGATGAAGCCGCGCTCGTCGGTCGCCACGAGCCCCGCAAGCCAATCTGTTTGCGGCGAAGCACCGATGAAAATGAAGACGGATGCGGCCGGCACACGCGTTTGCCGGCCCGTGACATTGTTCTTCAAGATCAAACATTCCAGGCGTTCCTCGCCCATAGCCTCAATCATTTCGGTGTTGGTGCAGACCTCAATGTTTGGTGTTTGCGCGATTTGATCGATCAAGTATTTCGACATGCTCTTTTCGAGGGAGTCGGCGCGAACGAGCATGGTCACCTTCTCAGAGTATTGTGAGAAGTGCATAGCGGCCTGGCCGGCGGAGTTTGCGCCGCCGATGACGTAGACACTTTCATTGGCGCAGGCGATGGCCTCGGTCAAAGCAGCACCGTAATAAACGCCCTTGCCCTGCAGACGGTCAACGCCGGGAATATCGAGGCTTCGCCAGCTTAGGCCAGTGGCGATCAATAGCGCGTGGCAACTGACTTCAACACCGTTGCCGAGTTTGACGATGCGATAGGGATCTTCGCGGCGGGCGGCGATGGCGCGTTGGGGGCTAATCAATTCGACGCCGAACCGGCGGGCCTGGGTAATGGCACGGCGCGCGAGATCGCCACCGCTGAGTCCGGACGGAAAGCCGAGATAGTTTTCAATGCGCGAACTCATACCGGCTTGGCCACCCGGCGCTTCGGCTTCGATCAGCACCGTCTTGAGACCTTCGGACGCGCCGTAAACGCCTGCCGCGAGGCCGGCGGGTCCGCCTCCGACGATCATCAAGTCATAGAAGGATGTGCCAGTGGTGGTTTGTAATCCGAGCCGCTCGGCTAAATTCTCAGGATCGGGATGCTCCACACGAGTTCCATCCGGAAAGATGACGACTGGGAACGACAGAGTATCGCAAAGCTCCGTGTCCAGCATTTTTTTGATCGCGGGCTCAGTCTCACGGCCTGCGATATCGATCCATTCGTATGGGAACGAATTGCGACCCAAGAAATCTTTGACGGCGTGGCTTTGTGGCGACCACCGATAGCCAATGACGCGGACACCGTTGTAGGCAGTCGGGTGGTTCGCTTCCCAATCGCCGAGCAGGTCGTCGAGCACCGGATAGAGATTCTGTTCCGGGGGGTCCCAAGGCTTCAAAAGATAGTAGTCGAGGCGCACCTGGTTGATCGCAGTAATCGCGGCGTTGGTGTCGGCGTAAGCGGTTAAGAGAGCTTTTTTTGCGTCTGGGAATACCTTGCCTGCTTCGAGCAGAAACTCGACCCCGGACATGGCAGGCATGCGCTGATCCGCTAGAAAGAGAGCTACGGTATCATCGCGTTCCTTGAGCTTTTGAGTCGCGTCGAGGGCAGCCGCTCCCGATTCCGCACGCAAGATCCGGTACTGCTGCCCATACTTTCGCCGCAAGTCCCTTTCAATGGAGCGGAGTACTTCTGGTTCATCGTCAATCGCTAAGAGCGCCGGCTTCGCCATATAGCCATGGTCTCAAAGAGAAATGTCAGAAGCCGGAAAACAGGCCTTTCTCTGTGCGAAGATCTTGTGGCGGGTTAGCATTTTGAGGAAATCCAAACAACGCGGCCTCCGTCTAAGGCCAGAGGCGCGGGTGCGGACCTTATTACACATCGTGTTAATTGGCGGCGCGGGATCGGTAGCGTGGGCGCAGGCGCCGGACCAAGTGCTGGACTCGTCGGCACAGCAGAAATACGATGCACGTGCCACGGTGGTGAATGGACAAGTGACGCGAACACGCGACGAACAGCCTTGGGCCTTGTCCGCCGGAGAGCGGGTGCCGATCCGCCAGTCGATCAAAACGGGAAGAGACGGCTACGCGCATTTTGAAGTGGCGGGCGGCAGCTACTTCGATGTTTACAGCAATTCACACGTATTGTTCCGGCAGAATGCGGCAAGCGCCGGCGATTTGTTAGACGTGGTGGCGGGGCGAGTGCGCATACACCTTAAGCCGGGATATGACCAACCGCGCCAGCGCGTATTTACGCCGGTTGCGACGATCTCAACGCTTGAACAGGAGCCGGCCACGGTTGCGGTGGCGATTGATGAAGATCAGACCGTGCGGATCGATGTCGTCGAAGGAGAAGTGCGCATCCAGCATACGCTCTTGCCGCGCGGCGAGGCATTGGTGGTGAAAGCGGTGGACGCCATTTTGGTGAGGCCGGATGAACCGATCTCCCGGAAGATGGACCGTGGTTCGCTATATCGATACACGATGAAGTCGTTGAAGGGTGCATGGGATGCGATCACTCCGGGACATGCCGGCAACCGATTTGGGAGCCCGATGTTCGCCACGGGTGGTTCGCTAGCGACGTCGAACCTAGTGGGACGATGCCAACATTTGCAATTTTGAGGGTGCAAAGTGCCCTGTGCGCTGATTCATTTTCTCCATCGCGCACAACGGGCACCAACCGCCCTGTGCGCTAAGTCGTTTCTTGATCGCGCACAACGGGCACCAACCGCCCTGTGCGCTAGGCTGAAAGCGAATGAAGCGAATGCGGAAATACGGGCGGTTTTGGCCGGTTCTGGTGGTTTCGTTTGCGGCGTGCTTGCGAATGGGATATGCCCAGGCGAGTCCGCCAGCGGGCCTCGAGACGCCTTGGGATGCGCGGCAAATGCTCGAGGATCTAGGTGGAGATAACGAGCAGTTGAAGCCACTTCTTAGCGAATTAAATCCGCAGGCCTGGTATGACGATAAAGGAGCATCGAGCACTTATATCGTGCAGTGGCATACGGCGCAGACGGAGGTGAACGACGTCATAGCGGTGGCGAAGGCGTTGGGTCAGACGCCACAGAATCTGACACAGGCTTTGGACCTTTATTTCCGTTTGGAAGCGCTGGATATGAACTCGCGATCCGTGCTGGAAGGCGCTGAGAAATATGGCGCCCGGGCACAAGCGGACAAATTGGCAATGCTGATCGCAAGGAACTTCAACAGCCGCGAACATTTTCGGGATTATTTGCGCGAATTGGTGCAGAGCCGGGAGGCCAATTTCAAAATAGCGGACGAAGAAGCGCAACGATGTCGCGGTATGATCAGCAAGGACCCCTCCAAGCCAGCGCGGAGAGCGAAGACGAATTGATAGAAGCGACCACATTTTCCTGTTCGATCTGCGGCGAAAGCTCGACCCGGATTTGTGTCTATTGCACCAAGGATGCATGCGAAAACCATTTGTGCGTCCGCTGTCATCGGTGCAGCGATTGCTGTGCGTGCGAAATGAGGCTGGATGACGACGAGCGGCCGGTCAACGGCTATGGACACAACCAGAACAACGGCCACTCGCATTTTGAAGCAGTAGGGTTCCCGCCCGACGGACTCAACTAAGTTACCGCTCGGCTTACGAGGATCTGATGTGCGTCATAGCACGGGTTCGTCTTCTAGCAGAAGCGTTCCAATACGGGGGATGGAGTGGAAATGCACATCCCACGTCAGCAGGGTCGCCCCAACCCGGGCACACGTGGCGGCTATCCAGATGTCGTTCGTTGGTATTGGACGCCCTTTGCGGCGCAGGTCCTCAACAATCTCCCCAAATAGTTCGGCAATGTGCCGGTCTACAGGCAGTGTTTCCACAACCGGCGATTTGAGGAACTGGTCCAATTCTTCGAGATTCTTCTGCTGCTTGGATCCTTTAGCGAAACCGGCGCACAATTCCCCGATCACGATTACGGGAACGCCAATCCATTCTGCCCGATCAAGTATGCCCGTTATCCTGCGCTCGCCACGCTTAAAATGACTGTAAGCGACGGTGTCCAGGCAGTACCGGCTCACTTCCAGAATTCCCGATCGATCTCCTCAAAAACCGTCAGGGAGGAGAGGAACTCCTGATGCTCCGTCTCGGTCCACGTGCCAGCCAATCTTCCCACGCCGTTGCTGCGAGTGCCGGTGATACCGAGGCTCTGCTCCAGAAGGTCAATCACCGTCTGGTTTAGGGATGTGCCCCGCTTCCGCTTTTCATTTTCGAGCGCAGCGGCCAATTCGACGGGAAGGTTACGAACTGTTAAGTGGGACGCATTCATATCTAGAATTATATGAATGCACTCTTATGAAGTCCAGGCCCGAAAGCTCCGGTCGACCTTTGATCGTGCGTCAGAAAACATGTGAATGGGTACGGCGTGATGATGCATCCTAGGGCCGAATGGCGGCTCAGCTGCTGCTGGAACAAGGCCACAGTGTCGTTCTGCACGCCCGAAACGAGGATCGCGGGCACGAAACGCTACGCACCGTTCTGGGAGCGGAGACGGCGGTCGTGGGCGACGGAAGATTGCCTGCCGCATGTATTTGGTGACCGGCGAGCACTTTTATCACATGCGGCTGCGCACGCCGAAGGCATCGACGTAGAACGCGGAGTTGCAGGAGAAGCTGATCGAGACGTGCGAAGCTTCTCAGGCGTCAAGCTAGCCGCGCAATAACCGCGGCAAATGCGAAGTTAGGTGCGAGGTTCCACTCGCATCGGCAAGATGGCTTTTGGGATGCAGTTGGGCTGAATCGCTTTCCACTCAACTTGAAAGCTTCCGGAGTATCCGAACAG
>JBARMQ010000041.1:0-3536 GCA_049802535.1 Bryobacteraceae bacterium
GCAGCGAAGAGGGCTGGCCAGTCAGTTCTCCATTCCGTTGAGAATCTGCCAAATCTATACCATCAGGTAGGAGCTGAGACGGCTGCCAATACGGCAACCCCGCGCACGGCGGGGGAGGCGGCAAATCTAGCGGCCCTGACAACCTCAGGAGATATGATCGCACCGGGACTTTACGGAACCTCTAAATCAATGGCGCGACCTTCCGTTCCGGTTCCCACATCCCAAGAACTTCACGTCGGAGCGAACGCCGATTACGATGCGATGCGGAATTTGGATGTATATTACGATCCAGATCATGTAGCATCAATGGCTCAGGGTGCCCAGGATGCCCTTAGCAATCAAGGGTGGTCGAGTGAAACAGCTCCCAAAACCCACGCAATCCTTAGTAAGCTCGCAAACCCGGACGCGTCCGGCATTTCCGTACCACTTAATGGACTTGCCCAGGCCAGGACTATCCTTGGAAGAATTGGCCAAGGTGCGGACAGATCTGACGCGGGCGCCGCCAAGGCCGCCAAAAATGCGCTTGACAGCTTCATTGCGAACCCTGCTCCGGAGGCTGTTCTGGCTGGACCCGCTGCCCTCGCGAGCGCCTACCTCCAGAGGGCCAACGGCGACTACGCCGCGGCTATGCGGTCAGACAAAGTCACCGGCGCTCGGGACTACGCACAGTTTCGCGCTTCCGGGGCCAATTCAGGAGCCAATCTCGATAACACCATCCGTCAAGGAATCAGACCGCTCTTTGATCCGCGTTTCACGCAACGAAGGCTAGCTGGGTTCACCCAACCTGAGAAGGACGCGCTATCTCAGGTAAATCAGGGCTCAATGCTGCGCAACGGTCTGCGAAATGTCAGCAGCTACATGGGCGGTGGAGGCGGCGGAGTGGCCGCTCTGGAAGGGCTAGAATCAGCTCGAACTGGTAACGAGCTTGCGGGACCTTTAGGGGCGGCTGTCGGCGCTACTGTTCCTTTCGTGGGGAGGGGACTGCGTGCTGTGCAGAACAACATGGCTAAATCAGCCCTGAATAAGGCCGATGAGCTTATCCGCAGCCGCTCTCCGCTGTACCAGGAACGGGTCGCTAACACGCCGCTCCAGATGCCCACAAATGCTCGTGGCATGGCGGTTGTTAGGAGCGTGAATGCACAGGCGCAGCCCCAGCAAGATCAGCCCAACCAGCCCCAGTACGCCAAGGGCGGCAAGGTCAAGAGCCCAGCCATGAATTTCTAGTCAACCGCCTTATGGCGCTTGCTGAGAAGGCCAAGCGCGCGGAAAAGAAGGCGACGGCCCCCATTCTCAACATGCCAGACGCTGCGGTGACCGCAGCTCTGCGAAAGGCGCAAGAGGCGATTTAGGCACACAAGTGGAAGAACTCTGGCACAAGGAGCCACAAAGAAAGCTGCGCGTTACCTCACCCCTAGGCTTGCTAGCCGTTAATGCGAACCGTAAGCCTCGCACCGGCGGCGACATGATTGCCTTCGCCGCCGAACGTACGCTGTACAGCAACTGGAAGACGATGTTTTAGCCAATGCAACAAATGTTGATGTGCAATTCTACTTCTTGCGTGCATATGCACTTGGTTTGGGGCCGTCCTGGGGGCCATAAGATTTTCTCGCAGATACAGAGTGCTCCCGGTGTGGGGACCAAGGCCACGCCCGCTATCCTGTATAGGAATTCAGGGGCCCGAAAGGCCACGCATGAATTCGCGGTTTAGCGGATGGTCGCAATAATCGGTCCTTGGCAGAAACAAAACGATCACGGCAGCGTTACCCAGCCAGGTTGTTTTTCGCCACGGCATTTCCGCCGGCGAGAGCGCCCCCCTTGGTGCGTGATGACCATGCCCACAGCAAAAGATTGGCGGCCCCTATGTTTCTACACCGCAAAGAGCTTATTCAACCCGTCAACGTAGGCACCCCCGATGCTCGTTTTGGCACCTACCTTCTCGAACAATTCGGAGGAGCCACGGGCGAACTTACAGCAGCGCTGCAGTACTGGGTGCAGTCGTTTCACGTCGAGAACGCCGGCATCCGCGATATGCTCCAGGACATCGCTATCGAGGAGTTCAGCCATCTGGAAATGGTCGGAAAACTGATCGCGCAGCATACGAGCAACCTCGATCAGACCTCCGTCCACGACGCTCCGCTGTTCAAGATCAAGGGTGGGGGTCCGCACTTCCTGGACAGTCAAGGCAGCTGCTGGACGGCGGCCTATATTCAGGAGGGCGGCAATGTCATTCGCGATTTGCGAGCGAATATTTCAGCCGAAGCCGGGGCCCGTCAGACGTACGAGTCGCTTATCAAGGCGTGCGACGACGAGGGCACTAAAAAGACACTGCACCACCTGCTCACGCGAGAGATCACACACGCCAATATGTTCATGAAGGCCCTCGATCAGATGGGCAAATTGGATGATCCGTTCTTCGGAAACATCCCGCCAGACGAGACGGTTAAGCTGGTGTTCAATCTGTCACAGGGCGAAGACGAGCGCGGTCCGTGGAACGAAGAGCCAGACTTCGAATACGTCGCAAATCCCGAGCCCGAAGGCGGCCTGCCGGCCCCCCCTATTAATCCTGATGATGAAGGCCATAAGCCTGCCGCGAACAAGAAGAAGGTTTCTTCGAAGGCGCACTGAGCCACGCCAATAGAACGTCGGGCGGCTGCGCGCTAAGGTGTCGCGGGCCCCTGACGAAGCGGCGCGCCTCTTCGATTCATATGCGGGGAATGTTTAGGGTAAATCGAGTCTCGTCGGCCGACGAGGCAACTTCGATCCTCCCGCCATGGGCGCGTGCGATCTCGGAGGCATGTAGGCCATAAGGGCGGATGAATGAAGCCTCCGCCCCTTCTAATTCATCGGGCGCGCGCAATGGATTTCAGGCCGCGCGCGCGTGAGCTGGGACAAAGGTGGGTCGAAACGAATTCCGAACCCTGCCAGGGCCGGCGGCGGGTCATCATCGCCGGTCAATTGGAGCCACAAAAGACTTTTCGTGCTTCAAGATCGTTCCTCACACAGGGCTTTCCGCGGCGGTACAGCGGCCCGAAGAGTAGGTGTTTCACATGGAAGCTGGACAAGATCGAACCAGCAGTGTCGCCTAAACAGGCTGAATTCGCGGACGTAGAAGGCGCCGTCGGTTAATTGCAGAGCCAATACGACCTCGATCTCAGCCCGCCGCCGCCAGCCTAAGCAGGGACCGGCACGGTCCAGACCAACGCCATCAGCACCGCCGCCATCACCGCGGTGATTTTCAACTTGGTGGACAGGTTCATGGCCTCCTCCAAGGAGAGAGGCTGAGCATCACGCCCGGCCTCGACCGTCGCCTGTACACTCCCCGGTGTTTACGCTGTGACGTAGGGTCAGGACTCATTGATCAGAGCCAAAAAATGACGGCTGCGGCGATGCAGATTGCCGAGAAGTAGGTATATGAGCGCAGCGGTCGTAGCGGGTATGGATGCGCCGCCAGTCTTTAAGCCGTCCGAACGTGTTTTCGATCCTGTGGCGCTGCTTGTAGAGGACGGCGTCATAGGGGATCGCGACCTTTCGATTGG
>JBARMQ010000042.1:0-5755 GCA_049802535.1 Bryobacteraceae bacterium
AGCCCAGCCTGCTTGGCAGCGATTTGCCCGATGACGGGTAACTTGGTGGTCTTACCCTGGTAGGCGCTGTACATCAGGAAAAGCCAGAGGCACAAACCGCCAAGCATCAGCAGCAGATCTACGGGGAGTTGAATGATAAAAAACAATCCCTTGGTGACCGCGCCCAGCACCAGGCCGAGGATCATCCACGCAATCCATAGAGCTACCCAGGCCACATTGAAGAAGATGGACTGAAAAGCATGAAAGCGGACGAACCGGTCTTGCTTGTAGGGATCAATGACTAAAAAGATTATGCCGGTGATCAGGCCCGCAAGATAGGTAAGGGCTCCGGCCGCATTAGTGCTGATGCCTGAGGATGCTGGTTGAGCTGCCAACACCGTTCCCGATGCATTGTTGCAGGCGGCGCATTGGGCCACTCCGTCTGCAACTGCTGTTCCACATTTCTGACAAAACGCCATGATTTGTTTCCTCCTCGTTGCTATTGACTACATTGCTGCGGCTACCTTCTGGGCGAGTGGCTTGATGGCATCGCTGTTACATGGACAACTTAGATACATGAATCGGATCAGGTTGTCGCCCTTGCGTACCGTCATCATGCCTTCCGCCGAATCGAAAGCTTCGTCTCCCACTCCGGTGATTTCCTGTTTGGAACCAAGATTTCCCATCACCTTCTGGTTGAGTCGCATGGCGGCAGCCCCATGGCCCATCTCGAAACTTATGGCAAGCGGGGTGATTTCTCCCTTGGCTGCCTCCGCCGACAGGTTCTTGTCACCGGCTTCCTGCTGCGCGAAGAAGGCGCCCGAAAATTTCTGCATCATCTGCTGGGTCTTCGCATCGGCTCCTTTCTTGGCGAGCATGGCCGTCATATGCTTCGAGGTCGCATCGGCAGGATCACCGTGGGCGATGTAGGCGCACCCATCATCGCTGGGCTCAGCACGGATGATCTTCACTCCCGTCGCGCGACTCACTTCGTCCACGCTCAGGAATCGGCAGGGATTGCCTGATATTTTGTTACTGTCTCGGCTGTCGACCGCATTGCCTCCGGCAGTGCCGCTCAACATGCCGGGAGAGGACTGAGGCGCGCCCTCACCGCCGGTTGCCCTCGCGGCAAACTCATGTGCCTTCTGGCTTACTTTATGGGCCGCGTAGAAGACGCCACCAAGCGCTAATATTCCGCCGACAAAGATGATCGCGACGACTGCGACCACAATCTTGATGCCCGAATTGGATTTCGTCTGGGCCGCACCGCTGGAAGATAGACTGGGCTGCGAAACTGTAGGGGGATTCGGCTGAGCTGTCTGGTGCGCGTCGGCTCCGCAATTGCCGCAGAAGGTTGCCGTGTCACTGAGAGCCGATCCACAACTACCGCAAAATCTAGTCATTGCTCTTCCTCCATAAAAGGAAAAAATCGCTGTTGTCGTGATTGCGATTTACCGCGAGTTCGGCAAGCAATGCAAAAGCAGTTCGCGCATCAACCCACGGTCATCCAAGGCGAGTGTGAGTCTGCTGGGGGCATCGGTCAACGAAACAGGAGATTAACTTTTTCTTAACTGCCAAACACTTGTTTCTGAATGGCTTAGTGGCAGATCCTAAATCTATTACGACGTCCATCATGTTAGGATGGGCACCTGAAGGCAGTCCATCATGCAAGGTTCTCCGCCACGATCTCTCCGATTTCGAATTGATCAATTCGATCTGGATCTGGAGGAGTGCCGACTTTGCCGGGATGGTGTCCGTATAAAACTGCAGGACCTGCCCTTTCGCCTGCTCGTGCTATTGGTCGAGCGGCCGGGCCACATCGTCACGCGGGAGGAGGCCTGCGAGGAGCTCTGGTCCGGGAAGACATTCGGTGAATTCGATAGCAGTCTGGGCGTAGCCGTCCGCAAGCTGCGTACCGCACTGGGCGATACCGCCGAAGCGCCCCGCTACATAGAAACTGTTCCCCGGCGAGGTTACCGGTTGATTGCGGCCGTCACGGTCCAGGATGCAGACGAATCGCGTCGCTCCGGAATTTCGGATGAAATGGAACACACAAATATCCCAATCAATGCAATCGAAGAACCTTTGGCAGCGTCCGCTGCAGCACCGCTTGGGCGCGTCTTATACTGGATCGTTCCACTCCTGCTGCTGCCTCTAATCGCAATCGCAATCTATCGATTCGGGGAGGGCCCACGACATTTACCGTTGGCCGTCGGTTCTCAAAATGTGCAACCACACCCGCAACTCCGGCGGTCGATCGCCATACTGGGCTTTCGCAACCTGCCTGCTCGTCCCCAGGAAGACTGGCTTTCCGCCGCGTTTTCGGAGATGCTCGGTACCGAACTCGCCGCCGGCGGCAAGTTGCGCCTCGTGTCCGGAGAAGATGTGGCGCGGGCCAAGCGCGAACTTTCTTTGACCGCTGAAGACTCACTCGCCAAGCCTACTCTGGAGCGGCTGCGGACCGACCCGGGAGCGGACGTTATCGTGCTCGGTGCGTACACTCTATTGCCGGCCAAAGGGAAAAACCGCATCCGCTTGGATGTTTGCATGCAAAATACCTCCGACGGCGCGACCATCTCGGAAGACTCCTTTACCGGCAATCAGGATGAGCTTTTTGAGTTGGTTTCTCAAGCTGGTATGCGTCTGCGCGAGAGTCTAGGAGTCAACCCGAGCCCAGGGTTAGCGACTGACCTCGCTCGGGCTTCGTTGCCCACAAGTCAACTTGCAGTCCGGCTTTTCGCTTCGGGCCGCGACAAATTATGGGCATTCGACTTTATTCACGCTCGCGACTTGCTTACGCAGGCAATCGCTGCAGACCCCAAATATTCCCAGGCGCATTCCGCGCTCTCGGAGACGTGGAACCATTTGGGCTACCTCGCCAGGGCCCGCGCAGAAGCCAAACTCGCGGTGCAACTTTCCCAGCGGCTTCCGCAGGAAGAACAATTGGCGATCCAGGGGCAGTCCTCTGAGACTACGAATGATTGGCGCAAGGCCGTCGAAACCTACCAACTGCTCTTCAATCTATTTCCTGACCGCCTGGATTATGGGTTGCGCCTGGCGTCGGCGCAACGCCATATCAATCCAAAAGCGTCTTTGCGTACGCTTGCGAATCTCGGGAAACTTCCCGACGCTATGGGCAATGATCCGCGCATCGATTTGCTCGAAGCATCTGCGTGGATGAATCAGGATTTGCACAAAGCGCGAGCCGCGGCCGAACGCGCTATTTCAAAGGCGAATTTCCAGGGGTCAGAGCTATTCGTGGCAAGGAGTTACGGAATCCTTTGCCAGTTGGCCTCCGCGGACACCTCCGCCGAGCAAGCAGTCCGCGAATGCGAAAATGCTCGGCAAAGTTACCTTGCTGCAGGTGACAAGAACAATGCCGCGCGAACACTAAACGATTTTGCCGGTATGTACTATCAGCAAGGAAACATAGCGAAGGCAAAATCGATGTGGCGCGAGGCCGCAGAAGAATTTCGCCAGGTCGGGGACATCGAAGGAATTGCTGCCGCCGCAAACAATCTAGGGGACGTCCTTCTTTCAGAAGGGAACTTGAACGGTGCGAAAAAATTCCTAGAACAATCGATGCCAGATTATCGAGTGTTGGGAGACAAAGATGGAATTTCCCGCGTACTGATTGACCTTGGAAATGTGGCGATACAAGAAGGGCACCTCGAAGCCGCGAATGCGAATTATCAGCGGGCCAGAGAAATTGCTTCTGAGATTGACGACAAAAGTGCGGTTGCCTATGCCCTCTCAGGCCTCGGGGATGTATCCACCGAACAGGACCATCTCGTCGCTGCTCTTAACTTTTATCAGCAGGCTCTGGAATTGCAGAGACAAGTGGGGGAGAAGCAAGGGACGCAAGAAGCACAAGTTTCCTTGGACCGGGTATTGATCGAGCAAGGCCATGCCCCAGAAGTCGAAGCTGAGATTCGCCAGGTTGAAGCGCAGTTTCATCAAGACCAACAGGCGGATGATGAACTGGCATCTGGTTTAGTGTTGAGCCGCGCACTGTTAGCTCAATTTAAGCTTGTCGAGGCAAAGAGAGAAGTTGAAGAACTGCGCACGGTTGCAGAGAAAAGTCAGAATCGACTGATGCGTTTAGAGTATGTCTTGCAGTCGGCCAGAGTCATCCTCGCCTCGAACCATCCGGAATTGTCTCGGTCGCATTTGGAGCAGGTACTGAAGGAGGCGCGCTTGGGTGGATTTGTGGGACTAAAATTTGAAGCGATGCTTGCGTCGGCAGAATTAGCAAACAAAACCGGACACGTCGCACCCGCGCGAATGCAGTTGGCTTCCTTGGAGGGCGCCGCCCGCAGTAGAGGGTTTGTTCTTATTGCCCGCAAAGCGACAAACATGCGTTGATTCTGTTACACCATCATGCTCAGGGGTGCAGCGGAAGAGATAATCGAAATAGTCCAGCAAGTACTCCACTTAGGTGGCGGGTTGCCGCACTCCACAGTAATGGTCAGGATGTCCGCATAACCAGCGTCGGTTTCTTGGCGCACTCGGCCAGCAACGTAGGCCAAACGCGAGCTGACGAGTTCGGGATGACCGCCGGTGTCCACGCTGATGATACACGCGCTCGGCGGTGAGCAACTGGAGTTCTAGCTAGAGACGCTGGCGTCAACTCTCAGGCTCTCTCGCCCCCAAAATTCCATACCTGCCAACCACTACGGTCCGTCGGCCATCAGCGTTCGTCGGTCTGCGATTGCTGGCGGATGACGGGCTATCTGGAAGTAAGTTCTCAACTGGCGACAACAGGCCAAACCACGTTTCCAGAGCTGCCGAGATAGAAAACTGCTTTGCCGATTTGTCATCAATCCAGGTCCACCACCGCTGCGCGAAGTGCGTTTACCAAGACTGTCTTAGACGATCCTATGATTCCTTCATTGCCAACCTCAGTGACCATCTCACTTCTACGGCCTTCGGTTACGGGCTTTCATAGTACGGAGTGAGCTTTCTATCCGAGGCCCACGGGCGGTCAGCTCATCCGCGCGAAGCAAGAATTTCTTGAGCAACGGAGAGGTATTCGACTTGTTGTATCCCATCACAAGGTCGATGGTTGGAGCCTCGCCGTGCAAAGGCCGGGCGACTACCGAAGGGAGCAACGAATTTTGCACGTAGATTGGCACCAAAGTGAAGCCTCCAGTGGATGCCACCAGCGACATTCCGGCAGATAGCGTTTCGGCATCGTAGGTCTGCTTGAGTTTGATACCAATCTTCTCCGCGTAGTCCTCGATGATCTTTCTAAGCACGGGTGCGACACCTGCTGTGCTGATAAAGTCCTCGCGACAGATGTCCTCTGGACGTACTGTCTTGTGCCGAGCCAGGCGATGGCGAGCAGGCAGGATCGCGATCAGAGGCTCCTTGACGAGAACTCTGAAATCCAGACCAGCAGTCCGCGTCTCGCGCCTCATCAGGGCCACATCGATTTCGCCCTGCATCAATGCATTGGCAAGTTCCAGTGAAGATTTTGTCATGATCGTAACGTCGACGTCAGCCGCCTCCTCGCGTACGATTCGCAGTGCTTCTGACAACCAGATAACTTCCTGTCCGGGCAAGAAACCCAGTCCAAAACCCGGCTTGGGAGGCCGCTCGGTATTTCGTGCCGCTTCGCAACCTACCGCTATTTGCATCAAGGCCAACCGTGCGTGATCGAGGAACACCCGTCCGGCCGCAGTGAGTTCAATGCCTCGCGCTTTTCGCTCCAGCAGCTTCACGCCCAGCTCCAATTCGAGATCACGGATTTGGCGGCTCAGCGACGGCTGTGAAG
>JBARMQ010000043.1:0-7773 GCA_049802535.1 Bryobacteraceae bacterium
GCGCAAGGGTTATCTGCGCATCTCCGCGCATTTCTATAACGATGAGCATGATATTGAGTTGTTGGCGGAAGCGTTGCGTTTGAGAGTGCACGGAGGGGCCGCCAATCTGATGAGCAAGTTTTCACACTGAAACGAAGATCTCGTAGATAATGAAATTCCATGAGCGAAGCCGATGAGGATCCAAAGCAGTGGGAACTGCTTTATCAGCAGGCTGTTCAGTTACACGAGAGTGGCGATTTAACAGAAGCGGGCAGGCTGTTTTCAGCCATCGTCGGGCAAAATCCTGGCCATTTCCCTTCACTTCACCGCCTAGCCACCATCCGGCAACGCCACGGCCAATATGAAGAATCGATTGTCCTACTGAGACAGGCGATCGGCTGCTTTCCGAGCTCCGCCGATGCACACAACAGCCTTGGTAACACATACAGTTCCATGGGCCAGCCGGAGCAGGCAATCGATCAATATCGTTGCGCGCTGGTGCTTCGGCCGGCCTTCCCGGAAGCGCAATTAAATTTGGGGAACTCTTTGAAGACCTTGGGCCGGAATGAGGAAGCAGTGGCCAGCTACTCGGCCGCAATCGCGCTGCGCCCTCAATACGTGGAGGCGCACACCAACTTGGGCACGGTGCTTCTTAGGATGAACCGTCCGCAAGAGGCCATCGCCAATTTTGCTGCCGCAGTCAGTATCGACCCCGAAACCAAAGCGATTTACAGCAATTTGGGCGCGGCGCTCACAGCTCTAAACCGGCATGAGGAAGCGATCCCATTTCTACAACGTGCGGGCGAGGGCAATCCGGATGCCGCGCAGCCGGTTTACAACGAAGCCGTGGCGCGCCTGGCGATAGGAGATTTCGAGCGCGGCTGGCCCGCTTACGAGGCACGCTGGCGCATGGCCGAAACCAAATCCAGGTCCCGCGACTCTGGGCAGCCGATGTGGAATGGCGAGGCAGAAATCACAGGGAAAACCGTGCTGGTTCATGCCGAACAGGGACTGGGCGATAGCATCCTATTTGCGCGATATGTGCCGCTGCTCGTGCACCGCGGCGCTCGTGTCATTCTCGAGGTGCAAAAACCGCTTGTGAGCCTGATGAGGACGATTCCGGGCGTGGACCAAGTCCTGAAACTTGGCGAGGAATTGCCGGAGTTCGATCTTCACGTGCCATTCGGCAGCCTACCGCTCGCGTTCAAGACGACCCTTGATAACATCCCGGCTCAAGTTCCTTATCTGGGAGCGCCTGACGAGTCGTCGGCTCTTTCCGGTTTCGATCGCGGCACTGAGCCGCAGTTCCGCGTTGGCGTTTGCTGGGCCGGTAATCGTGATTTTGCCAACGACTACAACCGGTCGATCCCACTATCGAAGTTTCAGCGTTTGCTGAGCATTCCCGATGTTCACTTCGTGTCATTACAACCGGAGCTTAGGCCCGGAGACGACCGCATACTTGCAGATCTCGGGACGATCGATCTCACTTCGGTTCAGAAAGTAAGCAGTATGGCCGACACGGCCGCCTTGATTTCAACGCTGGATCTGGTTATTACGGTGGACAGCGCTGTTGCTCATCTTACTGGCGCGCTGGGACGCCCTGTCTGGGTTCTTCTGCCGTATTTTGCATATTGGGTATGGCTACGGTACAGGACGGACAGTCCGTGGTACCCGACGGCTCGATTATTCCGTCAGCACTCGATCGGCGATTGGGAAAGCGTCATCGAACGAATCAGCGAAGATCTGAAACAGACCGTGTCTTTACACGCGCCACGGCCACAGTAGGCCGCTGCGGCTAATTCAATTTGCCCTCTCGCAGAATTAGGCCACACAGGAATGTGAATAGGTCCCCGTGTAGCCGCCACGGATTATAGCTGAACCAGTCAATGAAACCATCTCCTGTTGAATCTTGTCCCCATGAAATAGAAATGGCGAAGAAAAACTCACTCGTCGCGAATATCAATCGCCGCAAGAAGAGCGGCACCAGCCGAAGCAAAGCAAAGTCCACTGTGAGTCCCGAGGCCTATCAGGAGATGGAACAGGGATGGCCGAAAGCGGCGGCGAAAAAGAAAAAGCCCGCAGCCAAAAAGAAGAGGAGCGCAAAGAAGGCCACAAAGCGACCTCGCTAAGAGACTTCCGGAGCGGCGCCTGCGCTGTCATTCATAGCGCAACGCAATATTTGGATCGACGTGGATGGCGCGGTACACAGGACTCCATGCGGCCGCGATTCCTGTCAGGATCATAACCAGCGCTACTACGGCAAAACTCAGCGGATCGCGCGGGTTTAAGCCGGGCACCAGGAACATCGCTAGCGGTTTGGTTACAAAAAGGGCGATGACCAAGCCAACGATTGATCCAATTGCTATCAGTTTCAGCACATCGTTCATCACCATTCGTGATACGTTGCGGGCAGATGCGCCAATCGCCATGCGAATGCCGATCTCACGGGTTCGGCGCGTCACGGAATAGGCCATGACGCCGTAGAGACCGATGGCGGCCAGTAACAATCCCAAAACTCCCGTCATTCCCATTAATACAGCGCCAACTTGGCTGGGCAGAAAGGCGAGACCAATGCTTGAATACATCGTTTCCACTTGCGCGCCGGCCATTGGATCGATCCGATAGAGAACGCGCCGCACCGGCTCTAATTGCAAAACGGGTGGTATCGCGGATTTCATGACAAATTGGATCCGCAAACTATCGTTATCGATCTGATTTAGTGGCTGATAGAGCTGTGGCTGCGGATCTTCGCCTATGGTTACTGTCTTCGTGCCGGACACCACTCCGATGATTCGGTAGGGCGAGTGACCGACCCATTGAAAAGTCGTCCCAATGGGCGGTCGGCGATTCAAAAAGCGTTGGGCAAAGATGTCGTTTACAATGACAACGTTTTCTCCTGAAGCGCGTTCAGCGAACGTACGTCCATTCTTGAATGCGATACCCATCACTTGGAAATATTCCGGCGTCACCGCATTCCACTTGAAGTAGGCGTGTTTCATTTCGCCGTTATCGAGGAATCTCAATGGACTGCCGTAGCTGACGTTGTCGGTAAATGGCGTCAACCGGGCTGCCGCTACGCTTTGTATCCCGGGTATGGCCTTGACTTGATACAGTACTTGGCGGATGTACTCCGCCCTCCTTTGTGGGGCGCTATAAGCGGATGGCGGAAGGTTGACATCGGCTCGCAGGGTGTGGCGAACATCGAAGCCGGGGCTGATTGAATTTGCATTCACCAAATTGCGCAGGAACAGCGAGCCGGTGATCAGCAACACAACGCTTGCGGCAATCTGGGCCATTATCAATAGGCGGCGAAGACGCGCGCCGCCTTCGCGATGGACGTTGGAGGTGATTACCGGCCTGAGCGATTGCCACGCCGGCATCAGCCCGCAAACCAGAGTGGACAGTAAACCCAACACAGCGGAATACGCCAGCACACGCCCATCGGGCGATATTTGCAAATGGATCGGGACTGGTAAGGGAAGCTGTATCCGCGCCAGCAGACCGGCCATTCCTTGTGCGAGCACTAATCCAGTCGCAGTGCCTAAGAGCACTAAAATTAGGGATTCCACGAGGAACTGCTGAACTAGCCGCTTGCTGCCTGCCCCTAACGATAGCCGAATCGCAATTTCGCTCCGGCGCGCGGAATTGCGTGTTAAGACCAACGCTGCGACATTGATACAGGCAATCAGCAGCACCAAGCCAGTGATGAGCAGCAGAACGAGAAAGAAAATACCTATAGGTAGCAGCTCACTTTCGGTTGCGAACCTCTCATATCCGGCGACAGGCATAATGACGACGCTGTCCGAATATTTTGTGTGCGGGTCCGGTATTTCAGAATCCATACGCTTGGCAACTGTCTTCAAGGCCGCGCGGGCTTGCGCAATCGACATCCCCGGCTTCAGGCGGGCGTAGAGCTGGAATGTGGTCTCGTCTAGCCAGCGAGGCATGTACACATCCGGCGAGAAGCCGAAGCCGAGCAAGCTTCGATGCTGCTCCGGAAGAATGCCGGTCACCATACAAAGACGGCCATCCAGATTGATGTTGCGGCCTACAATCGATGGATCACTGTTGAAGCGTGTGCGCCAGAAACGATCGCTCAGCACGACCGTCTCTTTCGAATCCGAAGGGATGATGCCGCGGCCTTCCGCCATGGGTACGCCCAGGCTGGTGAAGTAATTTTTTGTAGTGTAGACAGCAAACACCCGCCGGGTTTCCGCGCCATTGTTGTAATTGGCTAACGCCTCGTCGTTCTCGCCGACGACGTCTGAAAATATGCCGGTTCGGCGCAAGAATTCGAGGACTTCCGACGACGCATTGCTATTGCTACCGAGGCGAATGGACACTAGCGAGGATGGATCCCGCATCGAAGGCTCGCTGAATAGAAATTCCACGCCCAGTGAGAACATCGCGGCGTTGATCCCAATGCCTAATCCGAGAGATAGCAGTGCGCTGATGACGAACGCGGGACTGCGCCGCAGGCCACGAAGCGCGTACAGTAGATCGCGCCAGAGATTTTCGATGAAATTGAACTTCCAGAGATCGAAGGCCTGCTCTTGAATGAGTGCGACATGGCCCAGCGGAACGGAATTTCGCTGGCCCGACATTTCCTGGTGGAAGGCGAGTTCGGCTTCGAGATCCTGCCGCAGCCGCCGGCGCCGAACGATTTTGAGAAACAAGCCGCGCAGATTCATCTTGCCAAGACCCGTCCTACGGCCGTCGAGAGCCGATCCCAGGTCGCCTGTTGTTCGCTCACCAGTTTCTTGCCACGTTTGGTAATCGAATAGTATTTAGCCTTGCGTTTGTTTTCAGAGAGGCCCCATTTTGAAGAAATTGCGCCATCCAGTTCCAGACGGTACAGCGCCGGATAGAGGGAGCCTTCTTCCACTTTGAGCACTTCATCGGAAAGCAGGTGGATGGTCTGTGCGACGGCATACCCATGCATGGCGCCGCGCTGTAGAGCATGCAGAATTAACAAATCGAGGGTGCCTCGCAGTAGCGCCGGCTGAGCTGCTTTTCCCATTTAGCTCCTATGACGATTTATGGGAAGAATAGAACAGGCTCCCCCGATTGTCAAGGGGAGCAGCCGCCAACTTAACGAGACTACTCGTATCGCAACGCGACCATGGGATCGATCGAAGCTGCTTGCCGCGCGGGGGCGAAGGATGCGATTGAACCGACTAGCAACAAGATCAAAGCAGAACCACAGAAGATCCAAATGTCTGTCGGCGTGACGCCGTATAACAGACTTTTCAAGGCTCGTGTGACGGCCCACGATCCAGCAGCCCCCAGCACCAGACCGGCGAGTACCAGACGCAATCCTTCATTGAGAACACCACTGAGCACTTGGCCGGAGCGCGCGCCAAGAGCCATGCGGACGCCGATCTCCCGCCTTCGCTGGGCAACTGTGTAGGTGAGCAGTCCATACAGAGCGAGCGACGCCAGCAGCAATGCGAGCGCTGCGAATGCGGCGATCAGCTTCACGGCGACGTCACGCGACAGCAATTTATCCGCGATGAGTTGCTCCATCGGCATGACGTCGGCAATCGGCTGATCGCGATCGACCTGCCAAATGGCGCGTTCGACCGTTGACGCGTACGACATGGGATTACCCGTGACGCGGACGGCTAGGTCGCGGGGTGTGAAATATCCATACGAGCCCGGCTCCTGAAGGCACGAGAAATACATTTCCGCGCGTTCGTTCAGATCGAGGCCCATTTGCCGGACGTTATCCACTACTCCGACCACCGTGAACCAAGTGTCGCCACCATCACCCACGCGGAAGCGGCGGCCAATGGGATCTTGGCCATGCCAATACTGGCGCTCCATGGCTTCGTTGATGATGGCCACAGCCGACCGGTCCGGTCCGTCAGAAGCCTGGAAGAAGCGGCCGGCCAGCAGCTTGACCCCCATCGTCTGCAGGTAATTCGCGCTAATCGATCGATGGTTGGCGTCGTTTATTTGTCCCGGCTGGAGCGGCGGGGCTCCTTCGAGGGTAAACGAGCTGGTGCCGCCCGCATTCGTCAAGGGCAGGAAAGTGGTGTAGCCGGCCGAGATCACGCCGGGGCTTGATGTGACCTTATCGAGCACATTTTGGTAAAAGTCGGAGCGCGCCCGAAAAGTACGATACGGAGAATTGCCCGAGATGGGCAGTGATGTACGAAGCGTCAGGACACCATCGGGCCGAAATCCGAGCGGCACATGAGACAAATTCCACAGTGTCTTGGTCATGAGGCCGGCGCCGACCAGCAAGACAACGGAAAGAGCGACTTCGCCAACGATGAGGATTTTGCGGAGCCGCGTGCGTGAACCGATTGCCGCGCGGCCACCTTGCTGTAATGATGCAGCGAAGTCACCGCGAGAGAGAACCACGGCGGGAAGTGCCCCGAATAGGAGCGCAGCCAATATCGAAGTAAGAAGCAGAAATCCCAGCACTGGCAAGTCGATTCGAGGGCGCGACCAGGCGGTCAAAGTCTCCGGTATTAGATGGCGCAGGAATGGCGTGGTCCAAACCGCGAATGCGGCGCCGACGATTCCTCCGGCAGCGCCCAAGATCAGGCTTTCCATGAGTACTTGGCGCACGAGCCGAGCGCGCCCAGCGCCTAAAGCCGAACGCACGGCCCACTCGCGTTCGCGTTGCGCGCCACGAGCCAGCAGCAGGCCAGCCAGGTTCGCGCAGGCAATCAACAGCACGCAACTGACAGCCGCCGAAACCACCCAGAGCGCCAACTTCATGTCGCCGACAAGTCGGTCGCGCAAACCGGCGATGGTGACTCCAAGGTTAGTGTTTGTCTCAGGATATTCGCGAGCAAGTTGCGCGGCTATGGCGGTCATGTCGCGTTGCGCCCGTGCCAAGGTGACGCCGGTTTTGAGACGCCCAAAGACACGAAGGTAGTGGCTGTCGCGAGTGGCCCATTCCTGCGGGCTCAGCGCCAAGGGAACCCAGAGATTCGACCGATCCGGAAAGGTAATGCCCCGCGGCAGGACACCGACAACTTGAAATTTCTCTCCGTTTAGCCAGATCTCACGGCCGATGATGCCGCGATCGGCTGCGAAGCGGCGCTGCCACAGCCCGTAGCTAATCAACACCACCCGCCCGCCGCCCGGTTCGTCTTCTTGAGCCGTGAAGTTCCGTCCTAAGATTGGCGAGACGCCAAGCATAGGAAAAAGATTCGCCGATACCGGGCTTCCTTCAATTTGTTCTGGCGTGCCACTACCCGTGAGCGCGTAGAGGTCACCTTTCAAAGCGGCCATGTCCTGAAAGACGTGGTTGCGGCGCTTCCAATCGGCGTAGTTGGCCGGGGCGGGCGTGTCCATGGGAAAGCCATAGCGCGAATTATCTTCGCCGATTTCGACCAGTTGATTGGTATGCCGGAACGGAAGCGGCTGAAGCAGAACCGAGTTCACGACGCTGAAGATAGCCTCATTCGCGCCAAGGCCGAGAGCCAGCGCGAGTACTGCGAACACAACAAAGCTTGGACTCTTGCGAAGCAGCCGGAGCGATAGACGCGCGTCCTGCATGGTTCGCTCAATTGATCCCCATCCCCACATTTCCCGTGTCTCCTCTTTGATCGATGATGTATTTCCGAGCGCCCGCAACGCGGCGTAGCGTGCATCGCTGGCAGATAGGCCGCTGTCCCGATGTTCAGCAGCCTCCGACTCTAAGTGCGATCGGAGTTCGCGATCCAGATCGTGGTCCTGTTGTTTTCGTTTGCGCCAAAACATGGGCCGTCACTCGTATCGCAAGGCGGTTAATGGATCTATCCGTGAAGCCCGCAGCGCCGGCAGGTAGCCGGC
>JBARMQ010000044.1:0-2708 GCA_049802535.1 Bryobacteraceae bacterium
GTCATTGAAAGAAAAGTGATCAGGATGACGAGGTATTGCTGGCGCAGAAAGTGGACGAAAGAATCCAGAAGTTCGGCCGGCGAGGAGAATTCCCGCGAGGTTGAAGTCGGCCGCTCGGAAGAGATCGCGCGATTGTCTTGAAGCATCAGGCCACCATTACCTCGTTAACGCTACAAAAGTGGCTGCCGAGGGCCCGCTCTGCGGAGCATGAATCTCATCAATGCTACGTCCAAAGTCAACCGCGCTCGCTCCCTAGCATTAATTCCTGCGACAATTGGTAGACAGGCACCGGGCCTTCGTCGTTCAGCCTACCAGCATACCGGATGCTTAACGGACTCACGCGGTTTTACCGGAACCGAGCCCAATTAAGGCAAGCCGGGGAGCAAGACCCTTCTGTCGCTTGATGCGCTACTTAGCCGATCCAGCGACCCTTAGCCGCCAGAGCACTGGTTTAGGCCGGGTATCGCTTTTGACAGCAGGTTCCATATCTCCTAAGCGTTTGCGACGCACCGCGGGAGATTATCTCGCGGCCGCGGGCACAGTTTAATGCGCGTGCTCGCCAGGTAATTTAGTCGTACTCGTCGAGTTAGTCGTGCTCGTCGAGTATGGTAAAATTCCGCGAGACCGTTCTGGCGTTGGTCCAATTGGCGAAAACAATTATTCCGCGCGTTCCGGATAAGCTTAGGGTTTATGCCATCGGCGATGTGCATGGGCGAGTGGATCTCTTGAGCGCACTCCTCGCACGGGTCGATACAGATTTGATTGATTTTCCCGTCGCCCGATCAGTTGAGGTTTTTCTGGGCGATTACATCGACCGTGGATCGCATCCTCGCCAAGTTCTCGATTTGCTCATCGAGCGCCGAAAGCGCCGAACGATGGTTTGTCTCAAGGGCAATCACGAGGCCCACGCCATACGAGCCCTGAGCGATCCGTTATTGGTGCCACGATGGCAAGAGTTTGGCGGCATCAGCACTATGCTTTCCTACGGCGCCACCCCGCCGGAGACGAATGACCCCGCGGAGCTTGCGGCCGCCGTCGAGGAGCTAAGGCACGCCCTCCCCGAAAGCCACAGCCGCTTTCTTGACAGTCTCGCGCTGTCATTCACATGTGGGGATTTCTTCCTTGTTCATGCCGGCGTCAGGCCAGGAGTATCGCTGGCGCTGCAGTCCCAGCGCGATCTCCTCTGGATTAGAGAAGATTTTCTTTCCTACCAAGGGAGTTTCGACAAGATCATAGTTCATGGTCACACGCCGGTCAGGGAACCCGACATCAGGGCGAATCGCATCAATATCGATACGCGCGCTTATGCCACCGGCCGATTGACTTGCCTCGTATTGGAAGGCGACCAGATGAGGTTTCTGTGACTACGCCTAGCCGCCTAAGAACCTTCGGCTTTGCCCAAACGATAAACCTCGGTCCACTTTGCAAATTCATAGTAAAATCGCGATCCACATCTTGAACATCGCTCGGGTTGCGGCCTGGACCTTGGCGATAGCAATCGTGATCCTTTCACTTGTCCCAACCGATCTCCGGCCCGTTACCGGTGCCGGACAGTTTTTGGAGCATTTCGCGATTTTCATGGTTACCGGGCTAGCCTTCGGGCTTGGTTATGGTCCGAAGTACATTTCGCTCGCACTCGCGCTTGTAGGTTTTTCGGGTGTCGTAGAAATCGCGCAAACGCTCGCACCGGGGCGACACGCCCGCCTAAGCGATTTCATTATTGATGCAGTAGCAGTCACTGCCGGCGTGGCGGCCGCACCGGCACTCAATTTCCTGGGGAATCTGTTGGGATTTTAGAGGAACAGAGAGGCAGGCAGCTTTTTTAGCGTCGTCTACTGGATCGCATGGGATGCGGCATTCTTCTATCGTCCCCATTCTCTTTCGATTCCTGTTCGACGGCATCTTCATTGGAACCGGATGTTAGCGACCGCGTATCTCAGCCACGCCGCTAAAAATTGGAGGCCAGACCTGGATTCGAACCAGGATAAAAGGCCTTGCACGGCCTCTGCGTAACCATTCCGCCATCTGGCCACCGTAACCCTAGCATATCAGTGAGAATCTTGTAGTTGTCCGGCAGTCTTCGAGCCGCGCGATGGCCTCGTCTTCTTGGGGCCGTTTTCATTGCGCCCTTTGAATTCGATTAACCCCCACCGTTAGCCAATAAATCATCGGCTGCGGGTACTGTAAAGTTTATCCGACACACGATGCAGGCCACCGATCATAATGGTAAATCGCGTGACTTTGATAACAGAACGCATTGAGATAGCGATTGAGCCGTGGCTGTGGCAATTCGCCATCACTAACCGCGCGGCGATCGACCGTTATTTTGCCGAGCTGCAACGGCAACGGCCGGCGATATGGAATGGACGTGTCCTCCTCCTCAAGCGCTACCGAATTCACGATGGGGTGTTTTGCGGCACCTGCTTCGAAACCGACTACGCGAGCTTCATTGCGTGGCGCGATTGGCGGTTCCCGGATGCGTCTGTCCATAATATTTTCGCCGTAGCGGCGTTGCAGGCGGCGGACGGAGCATATCTGGTCGGCGAGATGGGCCCGCATACCGCGAGTGCCAACAAGCTTTACTTCCCGTGCGGCACGCCGGAGCCTCTTGATACCGATGATCGTCAACACCTGAACCTGCAAGAAAATCTACGCCGCGAATTGCTTGAGGAGACCGGCCTCGACATTGAGGAACTTGAAGCCAAGCC
>JBARMQ010000045.1:0-3169 GCA_049802535.1 Bryobacteraceae bacterium
GTTCACTCCCCTGGCGACCAATGTTCTAGCTGCGCTACCTGCGCCGAATTTGCCTGGCAATTCGAATAATCTTGAGTCGGCACCCGCGGATACGACTCAATCCGACAAGGGCGATTTCCGGTATGACTATTTCGTGAATCAAAAGCTATCGCTGTTTGCGCGGTATAGCCAAGGCAATGAGAATGTCTTCAATCCTCCGGCGATCCCCGGCATTGACGGCGGCAATTCGAATGGAAATGTTTATATCTTCAATAAACAGGCTGTTCTTGGAGCTACTTGGACGGTAAATCCGAACTCGGTCTTAGAGGCGCGGCTGGGAATCAGTTACACCCGGGCCGGTAAGACGCCGACTACCTTAGGAGCGTCGACGGATGGATTGACGATCCCCAACGAGCCATCGGGCGCCTCGCTCGCAGGCGGTCTGTTTTCCGTGGGACTAGGCGGCGGTCTGTCGCAATTGGGAAGGCTGAACAGCAATCCGCAGTATCAAGATCCTTTTGTCGCAGATCCGAAGGTCAACTTCACGAAGATTGTCGGGCGGCACAGCCTGAAAGTCGGCTTTGAATACCAGTTAATCGATACCGCTGTGAGCGATTTTCACCCCCAGTACGGGACGGAAAATTTCACCGGGTACTTTAGCGATGCCGGTTCAACAGCCGGACTCAGTGGTGTGCAGCAGCAAGTCTATAGTTTGGTTGATTTCATCATCGGCGCGCCCAGCCACTACGAGCTGGACAACAATCCCATCGCGCATCTACGCCAGCGTATGTACTTCGCTTACGTGCAAGACGACTACAAAGTTGCTAACAAATTGACGCTGAACTTAGGCGTTCGATATGAGTTTGCGACTCCGCAGTATGAGCGGGATAATAAGCTGTCTAACTTCGACCTTCAGACTGACAGTCTGGATTACGCGAGTAACGGAAGTCTTTATAATCGCAGCCTTGTTCATCCCGATCCCAACAATTGGGCGCCTCGGATCGGGTTGGCGTATCAAGCAACCCCGAAGACTGTTATTCACACCGGGTACGGGATCTCATACGTCGAATTCAACCGGCTTGGCGGTGAAAATCTGCTGGCCTATAACGGCCCGAATATCGTAGATGCGGCGATCGACCAAACTCCTTCACAAGGTATTTGCGCATCTGTGAATTCGCCGGCCAATACGTGTTTCCGTACGACGGCGCAAGGCTTCCCAGTGAACTTCGCCACGCCGTCATCTTTCAGCACCGCCCTCAGCGAAGTTCGATACATTCCGCAAAACGATCGTCCCGGCTATGTGCAGAGCTGGAATTTCGACGTTCAGCAGGAGCTGGCGCATTCCTTGTTGCTGGATGTTGCGTATGTGGGAAATCACGGCGTTGGCCTGACCATCTTGGCCGATTCGAATCAAGCCGTGCCGAATGTTCAGGGAGCAAATCTTTCGGTTAATGCGAGGCGGCCGATTCCCAATTTCACTACCATCGAAGAATCGTTCGATGGCGGCTTCAGCACTTATAACGCGCTACAGGCAAAGCTGGAAAAGCGGTACTCGCTGGGCCTTTACTTCATCAATTCCTTCACCTGGTCGAAGGCGATTGACAACGCGCCGGGCCACTTAGAGAACTATGACGGCGACAACTCGCGAGTGAATTACTACAACATTGCCGCCAATAAAGCGGTTTCCAGCTATGACCAGCCGTTCAATGACACTCTTTCCGTTCTGTATGACATTCCGTTTGGCAAAGGCCGTCATTTCGATCCGCACAATGGCGCGATCGATCTGGTTGCCGGGGGATGGGGCGTGGATCTGATTAATACGGCAACTTCCGGACTGCCGTTAAACATCACCTATAGCCCGACCACGCAAGGATCCGTGAGTCCGCTAGTGACTCCACTACCCAATCTCACTGGCGCTCCGCTTTATTTGAGCGGCGGCAATCCAACTCATTATTTAAATCCCGCGGCCTTCAGCACACCGCTCTACTACCAGCCCTTTGGAGATGAGGGACGCAACATCGCGAGGACGCCGGCTTTCTATCAGTTAGATTTCGGGCTTCATAAGAACTTCAATCTGTGGTCCGAATCGCGATACTTACAGTTCCGCGCGGAAGCATTCAACATTTTAAATAAAACAAACTTTGCACCTCCGGGAACCCTGAATTCCAACAGCTCGGGCTTCGGAGTATTCACTTCGACCTTCCCGGCCAGGCAACTCCAGTTGGCGTTAAAACTATATTTTTAGTTTGGCCGTCAGTCATTCTGCGCGTAGAAGAAAGTCGCGTAGCGATTCACCGGCTCGCGCCGTGAATCAATCGATTGGCGTTGGCCATTACAACCAGTAGAAAGCCTGAAATAGAAACGCGCAGACGAACAGCCCGCCAAGTACGACATACCGGCGCGTACTGACGTTTGGGAGGTCGGGCATACCGTAGAATCATACGACTCCGGTCCGTCGCGCGAATTTACCGGCGGATGTAAAGTGAGAGCAGCAGGTCATGCGCTCCGCTAAGTATTTCCCGCCAGCGCCGCTCTCGGCTTTCGTCCAGTGCCTGTGGTACTTCGAAGGCGCACCCACAACCCATGCCAAGGAACGGCTGCTGCCAAACGGCGAGACGGCCGTTATTTTTAACCTTCGCGACGACCCGATTCGCATCTACGATGCCGACGATCTGACGCGCTTCACCACTTATGGGACGGCTGTTCTATCGGGAGCGCGTACCAACTGTTTTGCCATCGATTGCGTTCAACAAGAACGCGTGGTGGGCATTGAATTTCATCCTGGCGGCGCATACCCTTTCCTGCGCATGCCCGCTTACGAATTTGAGAACGCGTCGGTCGGACTTGATGACATATGGCGGGGCGGCGCGGCCGAGATCCGCGAGAACCTCCTTGCTGCTCCATCGATCGGCGTCATGTTCGCTGACCTGGAACGATTGTTGATGGCCCAACTTGTCCGGCCGCTGGAATTGCACCCAGCGATCGAGTTTGCGCTGGGCCAGTTTCGACGCTCTGACCACGACTCGAAAGTAACCCAGGTGGCCGACCAGATCGGCTTAAGTTATCGCCGATTTATTGAATTATTTCGCCGCCAAGTTGGTTTAACCCCCAAGGTCTTTTGCCGCGTGCGCCGGTTTCAGACCGTACTGAGGGCCATTCATCGAAGAGACGACATCGAGTGGGCTGAAAC
>JBARMQ010000046.1:0-7756 GCA_049802535.1 Bryobacteraceae bacterium
TTCGTAGTCGGCTTTGACGCGGCTGCGGAGGCTTTCAAAAGACGAATGATGAAACTTAGTGGATGCGGCGAGCATTTCTTCCGATTTTGGATCGGCTGCGAATAGAAGCTCAAAGATGCGTTGGCGAAGGAGACCGTGGAATGCGTTGGCCATGCGAACGTTGGTGAGCACAACGACGCCGAGGCCCTGCTGGGGAAGGAAGAACATATCCGATGTGAAGCCGAGCGTGTTGCCGCCGTGGCTCAAGACGTGTAATCCCTTTTCCTCGCCGTAGAGGAGGCCGAGCCCATACCCCAGCTTGTCGTTGATTTTGATGCCGCCACTCCAACGGCTTTTGAGGTTCTCTTCCGAGAGCAGGCGTTGGCCATTCGGAGTCTTTCCGCCGTTGAGTTCCAGCAAGAGATACTTGGCCATGTCCTCGGCCGTGGACCAAGCTGATCCCGCGGGAGCGACGGAATCAAGGCTGCCTTCAATAGTGAAATCGATGGGGACGCAACGATCATCGAAATCAAGAGCGTGGGGCCACGCGGCATCGTTCGAGAGAGCTTGGTCCTTAGTCAAGAAAGAGTCGTTCATTTCGAGGGGGCGGAAGACCAGATCCTGCATGGCATGTTGATAGGCGGAGCGTAGTTCGATGTTCGGCCGGAAGCGGGAGGCGGCGGCATATCCTCCGGCGGCGACGAGAAGGTTTGAATACTGAAATGTCTCGCCAAAACCAGTCGTGGGACGCATGGTGCGCATTTCCGCGAGACGTTGCTCGGGTGAAATGCCTGCGTACTTGAAGATGAAATCGACATCGCGGCGGGGCATGCCAGTGCAGGCGCAGACGGTGTGCCGCATTTCTAACTTGCGAGTGACTTCGGGGTCGCCGAGTTCGAAGGTAGGGAGTAAGTCGCGGACCGGAGTAGTCCAGGTGAAGGCGCCTTGATCGATCAGGCGCGCCATCATCAAGGTGGTCAGCGGCTTCGTCGAAGAGCCGATCTTGAAGCGGGTTGTGGAGGTGACGGGTTCGGGGTGGCCGATTTGGCGTACGCCGAAGCCCTCAGCATAAACGAGGCGGCCCTGTTGCACGATGGCGATGGAGGCGCCCGGGACGTGAAGTTTTTCCATCGCGTCCTGAATGAACAACCGCAATTGATCGCGGTGACGATCGCTCCAGGCAGTTTGTTGATTCGAAGCTAGGCTGACGACGGTGAATCCGGAGGGCTTCCACGATTGCAATATTTGACTGATTTGGGCCATGCGGCGGCTCAGCGCGGCCTTGGAGCTGGTGACGAGCAGGATGTAGGATTGATCGCGAAGAATTCTGACAATCGCTAAGACGGTTCTATCTTCGGCAGCGGGGATGTTGTAGACGATTTGGCAAACTTTATCCCAGCCTTCAGTCGAAGGCATTTCGGCCTGGTTGGCGATGGGATAACTGAAAGTTGGATCAACGTGAAGCCAGGCCTGGCTGGCGAGTTCACCCACGTCCACACGATTCGGGGCGACGAAAAAGATCAGGCGCAGGTTTTCTTCCGGGCCGGCTATGGTAAGTGGCACCGAGCCGGCGACGGGCGTCCATCCGCCGGGTAGCGCTATCGGTTGGTCACAGTTGGGGAGAAGGACGGACTCGCCGGAGCTTGGCAACGAGTGTATTTTCTCAAAGATGGCGCTCGACGTAAAAGTAGGGCGATCTTCAGCGAGAGGAAAGCACGATTTGATTTCCTTCTGAATCCTTCAGCTTGACAAACGTACCCCACGGCTGTTTTTGCGGTGGCCCGGTGAATTCGACGCCTTTTGCCTGTAATTCGGCATAGGTTTTCTCGACATTATCAACTTCCCAAGAGGTGTTAATAAAGGTTCCAATCCGATCCTCGTGGCCTTCTGGGGTGAAAAGCACGATCCCGGTGTCGGCGCCAGGGATTGAGAGTTCAATCCAACGCTGGGTTTCTGACATCGGCTGATCGGTAAGCACGCGGAACCCGAGTTGTTGAGTGTAGAAGTTAAGGGCGCGGTCCTGATCCCGGACGGGAATGCCCAGAAATTTGATTCGCTTGATCATGCAGGTTCAGGATGTCAGCGCCAGCGTAAGAAATCAAGGGCAGGATTACCAATGAAGGCAAAGTATGCTATAGCTGTGAATGCTATAGCATGAAAGCCGATTTATATTTAATTGACACTCTGATGCGGGACTTGGTGGCCCATAGCCGGTCGATGGCGGCGTTCCTCGTGTATCTGCAGCTCTATCGTCATACGCACGGCGTTGGGAAGGAATCCGTCGCGATGAGCCATGCCGTCTTAGCCGACTTGATCGGGATCTCGAAGCGTGCGGTGCAGAATGCCGTTGCACATTTAGTGGGGCGACGGCTGATTCGGCAGCGGAAGGCACGGCCGACGACGGTACCGGTTTATACCGTGCTCACACCGTGGGTACGCAAGGGCAGCGTTCCAATTTTATGACCATCCGCCAGGGCGAGTGACGCTCGCGATGCAGCAGAGTTGAAGGCCACGGCAAAAACGGTGAAAGGGCGCATGGCTGGTGATTTTAGCCTTTTCATCCTGGTTCGGAGCAAGGCGAACTCGGTTTCGGCGAGTGATGGTGGCTTGGTTGATCGGAACTGGCTACATGCTTTCAATCCTTTTCGCCGCGATTGGGTTGGAACCGATCGTACATTTACCCATGTGGCTCATCGTCTTCTTTCCGATTCTTTTCTTAATACCGATGCTTATTGCGATGATGCGCGCAATCGCTCAATCGGGCCAAACGGCTGAGCCGACTCCGAACGAATGCTGGAAGGGAGGCATCATTTACTACAACCCCAACGACCCAGCTCTTCTAGTCGAGAAGCGAACCGGCCCTGGGTATACTTTCAACTTCGGCAACCGATGGTCATGGCTATTGGCGAGTGGAGTGGTGGTGATTATCGCCTCTACTTTTTTTGTTCTTTGATCATGCCGGCGTCACGGGGACGGCAACTTCCTTCACTTCGTCGGTGACCACGCTGAATTGGGTCAGGCGCGCATTTCCAAAAGAAGTTGTCAGGGCCACATCCGCGGCGTCCCGGCCGACGGCCATTAAGACGCGGCCAATGCGGGGCCGATTGTGGCGGGCGTCGCAGGTACGCCAGGCGCCGTCGAGGTAGACCTCAAACCAGGCACTGAAGTCCATAGGCGTGTCGCTGAGCGGCACTCCGATATCACCGAGGTACCCGGTTGCGTAGCGCGCCGGAATGTTCATGGCGCGGCAGAAGGTGATGGCCAAATGCTGGAAATCGCGGCAGACACCCATTCGTTCGGTGTACGTGTCGAGAGCGGTACGAGTGGAACGGGCAAACGGATAGCCAAATGTCACTTTCTGATTGACCCAGGAAGTGATGGCGTACACGCGGGACCAGCCGGGCTGGGTGTGGCCGAAGAGCTCCATTGCGATGCTCGACATCAAATCCACTTCGCAATAGCGGCTGGCGAGCAGGAATTGAAGGGTCTCCGCGGGAAGTTCTGCCACTTCGTGCTGGCGCGCCTGCAGCAGAATGGGGTCTTCGAGGCCTGAATCCTCAATCAAGGTTGAGGTGTAGAGCCGAATGTAACCCGGCTCCGCAACAAATCGGGAGCAACGATTGCCGAAGGAATCAATATATTCTTGGATGGCGACAGGAGGTTCGGTCAACAACTCGTCGGGCTCCCGCAGATCCTTTGCGCGTTCAGGATAAACGTGCAGGAGAGCGATCATAGGAGTTGGGGACGGAATGTTGAACTGAATGTCGTAGCCTAGACGAATCAACATAAAATGAAAGGCGCCTCCCACCGGCAAGGGTCTGTTCGGTCACTTGCTGACAAGGCAAAAGGCTAGAATTCCGTTAGACTACCATGCCGGGGGTGCGGTGTCTGAAATTTTGGCGAGGCCGCACACTGTACATGAATCGAAACCGGAACAAACCATGACGTATTGCTTAGGCATAGTGACGCAAGATGGATTGATCATGGCGTCGGATTCACGCACGAATGCTGGTTTCGATCAGGTGAATGTGTGCCGGAAGATGCACACGTTCGTGAAGCCGGGAGAACGAGCCTTCGTCATCCTGACCAGCGGAAGTCTTTCGTTGACGCAGTCAGTGGTTGCGCTGCTGCGGGACGGGTTTGAGGCGGGGGAAGGATTGGCGGCGGCCAAATCGATCTACGCGGCGGCTCGAGCGGTCGGCGATTGCGTGCGGCGCGTGTCGGACCTGGACCGTGCGGCACTTGAACGAGACCAATACAGTTTCAATATCAACGTGCTGTTGGGAGGGCAGATCGCCGGCGAGGCGCCGGCGCTGTATATGATTTACCCACAGGGCAATCCGCTGAGCGCCACGGAAGATTCACCTTATCTGCAGTTGGGCGAATGCAAATATGGACGGCCGATACTCGATCGCGGGATTGAATTTGGGCAGACATCGCTGGAGGTGGCGGCTAAATATGCGTTGCTGTCGTTTGACGCAACGATACGTTCGAATGTGACGGTGGGGCCGCCGATCGAATTGATGCTCTATCGCAAAGACAGTCTCCGGCTGGAATGTTATCGGAAGTTCGCCGGATCGGATGCGGACTTGGCCACGATCCACGCGTGCTGGGAGCAATCGTTGCGGCGCGCGGTGGAAGACCTGCCGCAAATACGGTTTGAGCACTTCAACAGAAATGGGACAACGGCGAGGCAGGTGGAATGAAGGTTCTTGCGCCGTACAACGAGCGCCGATCGATAGGGCCATATCTTGAGGCAGCACGGGCGGCAGGCGCGGACCCGGTGGCGGTGAACGCGCGTGGGAACGTGAAACTAGATGGCTACGCCGGCTTGTTGTTGACAGGCGGGGTAGATGTGAATCCCGCGTTGTATGGCGAAGCGTTGGCGGCTGAGACGGAGAAGCCGGACGATGAGCGCGACCGGGTGGAGATGGACTTGATCCACCAAGCGTTAGAACGCGATTTGCCGATTTTGGGGATTTGCCGCGGACAGCAAATTTTGAATGTGTATCACGGCGGCACATTGATTCAGGATTTGCCGGCAAAATCGCATCACGTGCGGCGAACGCCACAAAATCCGGGCATGCCGGCCCATGCAGTGGATGTCGTTGCGGAGACGCTGCTTTCGTCGGTAGTGGGCGAGCCAAAGTTGATGGTGAATTCGCGGCATCATCAAGCGGTGGAACGGTTGGGAGAGCACCTCACCATCTCGGCGCGGGATGGCGAGGACGGCGTGGTGGAAGCGCTGGAGCGGCCGGACCGGACGTTCGTGCTCACAGTGCAATGGCATCCGGAGAACCAAGCCGCCGCATTTCCAGAGCAGATGGCGTTGTTCCGCGCCTTTGCGCAAGCCGCTTCCCATTACACTGGCAGATAAGGCGGGGCGTGATCGCGCCGCCGGTTCGACGGCGATGACAAATTCCCAACTCAGCTTAATGTTCGAAGCGGAGGGCCCGCCGCTGCGGCATGTTTACGCGGTGAGTGAGTTGAACGCGGCCGTGCAGACACTGTTTGAGCGGCAGTTCCGCGCGATTTTTGTTGCAGGAGAGATTTCGGGCTGCCGGTTCGCGGGTAGCGGCCATTATTACTTTTCGTTGAAGGATGCCGAGAGTCAAATCAAATGCGTTTTGTTTAAGGGCACAGCCCGGTTCGTAAAATTTAAGCCGCACGATGGGCTGGCGGTGGTGGTGCGCGGCAGCCTGGAAGTGTACGAGGCACGCGGCGAATACCAGTTGATTGTCGAGACGATCGAGCCGCAAGGCGCAGGCGCCTTGCAATTGGCGTTCGAGCAACTGAAGAAGAAACTGGCGGCCGAGGGATTATTCGCGGCCGAGCGGAAACGAGCGCTACCGAAGCTGCCACTGCGAATTGGTCTGGTGACATCGCCGGGAGGCGCGGTGATTCAGGACATGCTGCATGTGCTGGAGCGGCGGTTTTGTGGTTTGCATATTCGCATCTATCCGGCGCAGGTGCAGGGCGAAGGATCAGTAGAGCAGGTCTGCCGGGGTATCGAATGGTTTAGCGCGAGCGCCTGGGCAGAAGTGGTGATTATTGCCCGCGGGGGTGGCTCGATTGAGGATCTGTGGACGTTCAACGAGGAGGCGGTTGCGCGGGCGATTGCCGCTTCGCAAATTCCGACGATCTCGGCAATCGGACATGAGACCGATTTCACGATCGCGGATTTCGTGGCGGACCGGCGGGCGCCCACTCCGTCGGCGGCGGCAGAGATCACGGTGCAGACGACAGATAACGTTCTGGAGCAGATAGACGCCTGTCGAGCGAAGACGGTGCAGGCGATGCGATATCGATTGCTCTCGGCTCAGCGAGATCTGCATCGATTGGGGATCGATCGGTCGTCAGCGATGGTACACCGAGCCGTGTCGAAACGGTCGCAGTGGGTGGACGATTTGGATTTGCGGTTACGAGCGTTACGGCAGCGTATATTGCTGGAGCGGCGGCGAAAGCTGGCCGATTGGACGCAACGGTTGCAGAGCGCGGACTTACGGTTGCGCCTTGCAAAGATTCGACAGGCGCACGAAGCATTGGATGGGCAGCTGGCGAAGGCAATGCAATCGAAGCTATGGCAGGCGGCTAGACGGCATGAAACGGCACAGGCCCATTTGGAACACTTGAGCCCCTTGACGGTGCTATCGCGCGGTTATGCGATTGTCGAGCGGACGGATGGGCAGGTGATCCGTTCGGCTGCGGAGGCGACGCTCGCTGAGAAGCTTCGAGTGCGACTGGGTGAAGGCGAACTGGGAGTGCGTGTAGAGGAGACGCGCGGTGTCAAATAGGCGCGCGATCTGCCTGTTGAGTGGAGGCCTTGACTCGGCGACAAGCCTGGCGATAGCACGCGCGGACGGATATGACTGTTATTGTTTGTCGTTCGATTACGGGCAGCGGCATCGCATCGAGCTGCTGGCTGCTGCGCGCGTTGCGGAGAGCCTGGGCGCAGTGGAGCAGAAGGTGATCACGATCGACTTGCGCGTGTTTGGCGGCTCTGCTTTGACGAGTGATGTGGCGGTGCCGAAGGATCGTGAGAGCGATGCGATGGCGGCTGGGATACCTGTGACCTATGTGCCCGCGCGCAATACCATTTTCTTATCGTTTGCGCTGGCGTATGCCGAGGTGGTCAGCGCATCGGAGATTTTTATCGGAGTGAATGCGATCGATTACTCGGGATATCCAGATTGCCGGCCGGAGTTTATACACGCTTTTGAAACGATGGCTAATTTAGCGACAAAAGCCGGGGTCGAAGGCGCGACGAAGTTCACCATACACACGCCATTGATCGCCATGAGCAAAGCGGACATCGTTCGGAAGGCGACGGAATTGGGCGTTGATTTGAGTTTGACATTCAGTTGTTACGATCCGGGGCTGCAAGGGGAGCCGTGCGGACATTGCGATTCATGCCTGCTGCGCCGGAAGGGTTTTGCCGAGGCGGGAATGGCGGATCCGGCCGGGTCAGGTTCGCGGTCTGCGTCCGGTTCGCAGTGAAAATCTCAGAAACTTTTTATTCGATACAGGGCGAAGGAACACTTGCCGGGGTGCCTTCCGTCTTCATACGCACGAGCGGCTGCAATTTGCGCTGCGTATGGTGCGACACGCCTTACACGTCGTGGAACCCAGAAGGAGTCGAGCGAAGCGTCGCTTCCCTGCTCCAGGAAACGTCGGACTTCGGAGCGAAGCACGTGGTCGTCACTGGCGGTGAGCCAATGATTGCTCCGGAGATTGTGGCGTTGACGTTGGCATTACGCCGCGCAGGATTGCACATCAC
>JBARMQ010000047.1:0-9185 GCA_049802535.1 Bryobacteraceae bacterium
GCCCCGTTCGTCGGCCTGTTCGGCACCGTCGTCGGCATCATGAACGCGTTTAAGTCCATTTCGACGTCGAAGTCGACCGGTCTTGGCGCCGTTGCCGGCGGTATTTCGGAAGCCTTGATCACCACGGCTGTCGGTCTCTTTGTGGCTATCCCGGCCGTCTGGATGTTCAACTACTTCACCAACCGTATTGAGGCCTTCGACGTGGAAATGGGTAACTCCAGCTCTGAGTTGATCGATTACTTCCTCAAGCGGACCCAGCGCGTCGCCAAGTAAGGCGCCTGGTAACCGACTCGGGTAAACCAGTCGTGTGAGAAATGTCAGGCTCTTCCGGTTGAATCGTGAGTGGGGTAGCGCATCCTTCGCCGCTCCACTCTCCTATTCAGCTGATCAGAGTCCGTGTTCAGTAGCTAGCAGGATTTATAGGAGCCTTTATGAAGCTGAAGAAAGCGCCGCCTGTCGTTTCCGACATTAACGTCACTCCCATGGTCGACGTGATGCTGGTCGTTCTGATCATCTTCATGGTCATTACGCCCATGTTGTCGAAGGGCGTCAACGTCGACAAGGTCAAGACGCGCAATGACATTAAGATGAGCGAAGCGGATAAAGAAGACGCCATCCTAATTACCGTCACCCGCGATGGCAAAATCTATTTGTCCCCAGGAAATAGTTTGGTGACCGCCGACCAACTGCCGGACAAGGTCAAGGATCTGCAAACGAATCGTGCCGAAAAGACTGTCTATATTAAGGGCGACGCGCGTGTCCGGTTCGAGAGCATGACTGACGTAATCGACAATCTTCGCGCCGCCGGCGTCGATCAACTGGGCTTGATTAGCGAAAGCATTCAAGACCGCAACCGTAAAAACACACTTTGAAGTCAGTTTGATCCCATCTCGCACAAGGGGTGGGTCGCACGTCGCGTTCAGCGGGCAGTAAGGAAAGGAATTCTAACCATGGCATTTTCAGTAGGTGGGCCCGGTGGGGCTAAAGCCGATATTAACGTCACACCGATGATTGACGTGTTGCTGGTGCTGCTCATCGTATTTATGGTGATTACGCCCCTCACGCCGCACGGACTGGATGCGCTGGCGCCTCAACCGCCTCCGCCCAATCAGCCTCCTCCTCCGCCGGATCAGGATCCCAATGTGGTGGTCGAAGTGGCAAAGGACCACAGTCTTCTAATCAATAGCCAGCCGATTAAGGAATCAGAGCTGGAAGCGCGGCTTGAAGATATCTTTAAGACTCGCGCCCAGAAGGTGCTTTTTGTGAAAGGCGATCCCGATGTCGAATACCAATACGTGGCTCAGGTAATCGACGACGCGCACGGCGCCGGTCTCGACAAGGTCGGTATCATGACGCCTAAGATCGAAGCCGGTAAATAGAATTCTCGAATAAGAGAGAAGCCCCAATGAATATGATGCAGAGATCGAAGTGGTGCACAACGGCGCTCTGCGCCATGCTGTTCGCGCTCGGTACCGGCTGCTCGACGCTCAGATCACACGATGACATGAATAAGGGCGTCCAGGCGTATAAGAACATGAAGTACGCCGAAGCCATTAATTATTTCAAAGAAGCTGTCGAGCTCGATCCCAACAGCGCCAACGCCCGCTCCTATTTGGCAATGTCTTACATGGTTCTTTGGGTGCCTGGCTCGGACGCACCCGATAACCTGAAGGAATTGCAGGCCGCCCGCAAGACTTTCCAGGACGTATTGGACCGCGATCCCAAGAATTCACTCGCTCTGGCATCCATGGCTTCCATGGCCTATAACGAAGCCTCCGCTGGAACACCGGATCAAAAGAAAGCCGCGCTCGCAGAGGCCATGAAATGGAATCAGCGCCGCATTGAGGTGAATCCGAAAGATGCTGAAGCTTACTACTTCCTGGGCGTCATTGCTTGGTCCCAAGCCTATCCTGCGATTATGACCGCCCGAGCCGACATTCATATGCCGGCCGCCGACCCTGGCCCTATCAAAGACGCTAAGGTTCGCGCAGATTTGAAAGAAAAGTGGGGATCGATTATCGACGACGGCATCGCCGATCTGAAAAAGGCCCTCGATATCGATCCGGAAAACGAGGACGCGATGTCTTACGTCAACCTTCTCCTCCGGCGGAAGGCCGATCTTGAGGACACCCCTGAGGCTGCTAAGGCCGACTTGGCGCAAGCCGAGGATTGGTCCAATAAATCTCTTGAAACGCGCAAGATCAAGGCCACTCGTCCCAAGAAGAAAACGGAAGACGGCGCCTAAGCCTCTCTCTTCAGTCGTTTGAAGTAAAAGTCCCCGCTGTGCCTAAAGCATGCGCGGGGATTTTTATTTGCCTCGCTCAGTTTAGGAAGTAGGTCCGATAGAGCGTATCGCGCTGTTTCGGCACAAAACCGGCATCGCGGATCAAGTGCCTCAACTGCTCTTCAGTCGCGCGATTGTGCGTTCCCGCCGCCGACACAACGTTCTCCTCAATCATGATGCTTCCCACGTCATTGCCGCCAAATCGCAGGCCAAGTTGGCAAACCTTCAATCCGGGCGTCACCCAGGAGGCCTGAATATTCTGGATGTTATCCAGGTATACGCGCGACAGCGCCAGCATCTTCAAATATTCGACAGCGGTAGCTTCCTGCTTCACGAATCGTCCTAACGACGTATATTCGCGTTGGAAAAACCACGGAATAAACGCGGTAAATCCGCCCGTGTCCTCTTGAATCTCGCGCACGATATCGAAGTGGTTCATCCGTTGTTCAATCGTTTCGCCAGTTCCAAACATCATCGTCGCTGTCGTGCGCATTCCGAGAGCATGCGCCGTGCGGTGCACATCGATCCAATCCTGCGTGGAACACTTCAGCCGGCTGATGCGGTGTCGAACCTCCTGGTCCAATATCTCCGCGCCACCTCCCGGAATCGAGTCGAGACCCGCGTCGCGCAATCGGGCAATTGTGTCGCGCAGGGATAAGCCACTGACTTCGGCGATGTTCACAATCTCCGGCGCCGAAAAACAGTGGCACCAAATGCCCGTTTCGGACTTAATCGTTCGCAGTAGCTCCTCATACCATTCGATCTTCAGATCCGGATGCAGTCCTCCTTGCATCAGAATGCCGGTGCCGCCAAGGCTGATGGTCTCGCGAATCTTATCGATTATGGTTTCAAAAGGTAGTATGTAGCCTTCTTTGTGGCCCATCGGCCGGTAGAACGCGCAGAAACTGCAGTACTCAGTGCAGAAATTCGTATAGTTGATGTTGCGGTCGATGATGTAGCTGACGATGCCGTCCGGATGATGCTTCTGGCGAACCGCGTCGGCTTCCATTCCAAGGCCTATCAAATCGTCGCTTTGGAACATTTCAATCGCCTGCGCTCGTGTAATCACGCTCTGCCTCCACTTCTCGCGACCGCTAAGTCCGCGAGCTCCAAAAACGCATCCAATCCCTTTTGTTCTGGCGCGCCGATCTCAAATCGAATGTGCTCGCGCAAATAGCGCGAGGCCAGGCTCCGCGTAATCCCGCGTCTCTGATATTCGGCGTCCACAATCTCGTCTAGGCGCGCTTTGCCAAATTCATACGAATTTCGCGTCAGCTCGCTCATGGCCTTCACTGGCAAACCCGGCTTGCCGGCCCAGGTGGCAAATACCATCGGAAGCCCGGTCAGTGCGTGCCACTCTGCTCCCAAATCAAGACACTCATAATTTAACGTTTGCGGATCGATCCGTAACGCCGGATCGCCGATTACTAAAGCCGCGTCCGCGCTCTCAAGCATTGTTTCAAGCTTTGGCGTTTCACGGTAGATTGCCGGCTCGGAGCCGTAACGTTCGCGCAAGATTACCCGCGCCAGTTGAACCGAAGTACGGGACCCGGCGTCGGCCGCCAACGTTCGAATCTCCCGGACGGGAACTCGAGAGATCAGCAGAATGCTCCGCACCGCTCCTAAGCAAGCAATGCCCACTCCTGGCACAATCTCCAGCCCTTGCCGCGCGATCTCGGCAACCGGGACCAATCCCGCGTCGATAACCCTATCTTCTACTTGCTGGGAACAGACCGACGGCAGGGAAAAGCTAAGTTCAACTTTACTTTGTTGAGGACCCTCGATCATGCCCCATACCAAGGGGACAGTGTTCAGGTAGCTAACGGCGCCAATGCGAAATAAGTTCTCGCCCACAACCCATTTTATCTGAACGTGTTCAAACTCGTTGGAATCGCCTTATTTCGGAAGTTCCCTCAACCTGTTCCGGGCATTTTGGTTGCCCGCTTCCGCACTCTTCTGGAACCATTCCCGCGCACGCTTGTAATCGATCGGCACACCCAAGCCCTTCTCGTACATATTGCCCAGTCGCATCATGGCCAGGGCATTCCTCTTCGCCGCCGACCTTTCATACCATGCGCGCGCCTGAGCCAAATCTCTCGGCACTCCCAATCCCACCGCGTATGTGTCGCCCACCCGGACCATCGCCAATCCGCTGCCAGTACCTGCGCCTTTCACAAACCAATCATGCGCGCGCACGGAATCTTGCGGCACGCCCAACCCTTCTGCATACAAAGACCCGAGACGCACCATCGCAACCCCGTTGCCCGCTGCCGCCGACTTCTCATACCACTGCCGCGCGCGCGGATAGTCCCTGGTCACTCCCAAGCCTCTTGCGTAGACGTCTCCCAACAAGCGTTGGGCGTTCGTACTCCCCCCTTTGGCTGCTCGCTCAATTACCGGCAGGGCCTCGCTGAAGCGCTCAGCTTTTAGCAAGTCCTGGGCACGGTCAATGGCAGCCTCGCCGTACGTTTCGGTCTCGCCGGCTGCCGCATCAGGCGCAATCTCGCGCAGCGTTTGTATCAATCCATCGTTTGCTCCCGCCTGCCGCATTTGGGCCTCAATCGTTGGCGTCCACTCGAAGTCGATCCCTCGGTGTTGCGCGAACCCCGCCACTCTCCCCGGTGGATCGTAACTCTTCAGCAGATCGGCAACTTGAGCCTTTGTCAGCGGTTTCGTTTGCTGCTGCCCGCTGCCGCCAATTCGCTGCTCCGCGTCTTTCGCGCTGGTCGTCTGCCGGATTTTGGCGGTGAGCCCGGCAGTTCCTGGCGCCATAGTCAGTGCTTTTCTATATTGGGCAATGGCGTAGTCGTATTTCCCCTGTGAAAAGAAATTGTCTCCTTGCGCAATATCCGACTTCACCTTGCGCGACACGTCTTGTTTGGTCCCATTAGCTTCTAACTCCTCTGGCTGAGCAACTGGCGTAGTTGAGTGAGTGCCGGCAATTGCCGTGACCGGATGGTCCAGATGAAGTGTGGCCGCATTCGATCGAGGCGCCACCCCAACCGTAGGCGGCCTAGGCTTCGCCGGCGTCCCCCCATTCATCGCAAACCAGGTCATTCCGCCGATTGTCGCGACAATCACCCCGCCTGCAGCCCACGCCCACCCTGGTGTCTTTCTTCGAGCCAGCGTTACTGTCGGAACTGTTACCGGAGTCGGGGAAACCGGCAACGGTGTCGGTTGCACAGATGTAGTCAACGCGCTGGGCGGAATCAATACAGTAGTTGCCAACGCCCGCGCAAAGTCTGGGGCCGTCGGATACCGGTCCGTCCGCTCTTTTTGAAGCGCCTTCATAATTGCCTCGTCCACCTGGGGCGCAATATGAAGGTCGGGCCGGCTTACGCTAATCGACACCGGCGGCTCAACCAAGTGCTTCTTCAGGTAAGCAAGCGGCGTGTTGGCCTGGAATGGAACTCGCCCCGTAATCATTTCGTACGCGACAATCCCCAGCGAATAAACGTCGGATCGTGCATCCAACTCATCGCTTCTCATTCCCGATGCCTGCTCTACCGACATATATGCCGGCGTACCCACTGACAGGCCCGTCATCGTATGCGATGTGGATTCCCGCATCTTGGCAATACCGAAGTCCACAATCTTCACCAGGACTTGCCCGTCGTCGTCCTGCGTCAGGAAAATGTTATCCGGCTTCAGGTCGCGATGCACAATGCCCAGTTTGTGTGCGGCGTTTAGTCCCCGGGCTGCCTGCTGCAATATCTCGACCGCCTCCAGCAACGGGAGCGATCCACGCCGCTTTAAAGTCTGCCGCAGCGACTCCCCTTCGAGATATTCCATCGCAATATACGGAGAGCCATCATCCGCCTGCCCGCACTCGTATACTGTCACTACGTTCTGGTGACGTATGCGGCCAGTCGAAGAGGCTTCGTCTTGGAAACGCTGTAGAAAGTCGGGATCTTCCAGCAATTTATGATGCAGCACCTTCAGCGCAACCAATCGATTGCCAACTGCAACCTGCTCCGCCAGAAACACTCTGCCCATGCCGCCTTGGCCTAATCCGCGCAAGATGCGATAGCGATTCGATAGTCCGCTCGCAAGCGTCACCTGCGTGGCGTCATTCGCCCCCTCCGGCAACTCACTCAACGGAGGGGGCAACGGCGTCGCATCCCGTGGGCAGTAATTCATGCCGTCGGCATAGCTTTCCTGGCATTGTGGGCAGGTCCTCATATCTTCGCCGTCCTCCCCCCATACGGGAGAAGTAATAGTAGAAACAGCATACCCGTTTTCCGGTCGGCTATTTCTAAGGGAAGTCGCTTCTATCTATCAGTGTCATTTTGGGTCCATGACGGTAACGCTCGAACTCCCCGACGATATCGCACAAGAGCTCGGCTCCCCTGGCGATCTGTCCCGTCGAGCTTTGGAAGGTTTGGCCTTGGAGGAATTTCGTGCCGGACGGCTGTCGCAAAGGCGCCTCCGACGCCTCCTCGGTTTTTCTACACGCTATGAACTGGACGGCTTTCTCAAGGCCCACGGCGAATTCATCGACTATCCGATTGAAGAGTTCGAACGCGACCGGCGGGCGCTCCACGCCCGATCCTACCGCCCTCGTTGTTGACTTACAACCGCCTCAAGGAACTCGGCCACGGTGACGATGCGGATACCGGAATATTGCTTCAGGCGCAACAAATCGTTGTCCTCGCTGACGATGTAATCCGACTTTGCCTCTACCGCGCACTCAAGAATTCGGTTGTCGGGAGGATCGTGCTTTATGACGTCGAGCGTGCCGGCTGGAGTAACCCGCTTTGTCATCTTCCCGAGCTTCTCCCGCATGTCATGGAGAGCGTATCCGCTCCATCCGAAGGTGTCCCGCAAGACTCCTATCGTTTCGTTAAGAATGGCTTCGGAGGTGTCTATCCCGATGTTGCCCACGCGAGCATGCCCAATGATGATTGCCGCCCGTCCCGCTAAATGCAAGGCGCGTATATAGACGCTCGTGTCGAGAGTGGCCCTGAGCACTTACCGGCCATGCTGCGGATGTTCTTTGCGCCAGTCAGCGATGGCCCGGTCAACGCCTTCTTCCGTCGTGATTCCTGAAGCCTGTGCCCGCTCCCGTCCATAACCGAGGGCCTTTACCCAGCTTTGCTCGTCGAGATACTTGCGGACGGCATCGGCGACCACCTCGGCAGGCTCGCGATTCTGTTCCCGCGCGGTTTCCTCGATCTTGTGCAGGAGTTCTTCGCTGATCAAGGGTTTGTGTTCAATCGCCATAACCGATCCTTTTAAGTTTCCCACTCTCTTCTCGTACGAGAGCTTTACGCAATCGTAACTCACTGGAATTAATATCGACGCGGACGGTGGATGTTATTCCGCCCTCCGCAAAAGCATCTTAACTGATTATCTCTACGTCCCAAAAAGCCCCAATTTCCGCTACTCGGCGGCCTTGATCGATCAACTACTGAAATCTCGTCGAACGGGTGCGTGGCCTTGGGTGCTGAGTAGCATCGCGAGGTATTTCGCCGTCCTCCCCCCATGCGGGAGAAGTCGTAGTAGAAACAGCATATCCGCTTTCCGGGGCTCCATCATCACCGCTCCGCCCAACGATAATGAAGCCGCCAAACGCTACGATGAAAGAATGGAACGAATATGACAACTCTCGATTGGGCTGAATGTCCTGCCGTGGAGAGCATCCCCGGCAAAGTAAGCGGTGCGTGGGTGTTTAGAGATACACGAATGCCGGTCGCCACCGTGTTCGAGAATTTGGAGGCCGGCTTGACCGTGGAAGAAGTCATGGAGGAATTCTCCGTCACGCGCGAACAAATCAATGCGGTATTGCATTTCGCCGCCAAGAGCTTGGTAGCGCCTTCCCCGCCTCCGGCGCATCCAACGGCCGCCGATGCTCATTCTCTTTGATCACGGCACACCCCGAAGCATCGCCCGCTGGCTCCACGGTCACACTGTTGTAGAAGCGATTGCAAGAGGATGGGACAGATTAGCCAATGGCGCGCTATTGAAGGCGGCTGAAGAAGCCGGGTTCGACCTCCTGCTATCCACGGACAAAAACATCCACTACCAACAGAATCTCAAGGGTCGCCGGCTTGCAGTCGTGATACTCGGCAATTCGCAGCGGCCTGCCGTGCACCGCTACATTGATCGGGTTATTGCGGCAGTAAATGCAGCTACACCGGGCAGTTATGCCGAGGTGGATATTCCTTATGACTAGCCGCGGAGCGCTACGGTACTGTTGAACAGAACAACGTTTGCTCCAAACCGGCTGCTGAGTAACACCGTCCGAGGGTATTTCGTCGTCCGCGTTGATTTTCCTAACGCCTGCCTCTTACCATAGCGTTGATGAAGTATCTTCTTGCCGGTTTCCTCCTTGGCATCATCGTTTTACCCATAATTGGCTTCGTGTACTTCCGGTTCGGCTTCGCTCCTGTAGCTACCGCCGCCCGGCCGATGCCCTTTGAGAAATCGCTGGCCCACATGGCATTGCACGCTCAAATCGATAAAGAAGCGCCCAAAACAGTTCCGATTAGCGCGAGCGATGCAAACTACCAGGCAGGAGCCAACGTCTACCGCAAGCATTGTGCCGTGTGCCACGGCCTTCCAGGTCAATCCGAAGGAGCCATTGCTAAAGGCATGTTTCCGGCTCCGCCGCATTTATTTAAAGGTCACGGTGTGACCGATGATCCGGCTGGTGAAACTTACTGGAAGGTCTCAAACGGTATTCGCTTGACTGGGATGCCCGCCTACACCGGCTCATTAAGCGAGACAGAAATGTGGCAAGTCAGCTTACTGCTGGCCAACGCCGACAAATTGCCAGACCAGGTTCGGACTGCACTGCAGCAGCCCTTAGAGATCCATTGAAGTCGCCGTCTTCGCTCCCTCAGACCCCTCGGCGATCGCCCCACAAATCAACATGCAAGCGCGGCCCATACCGGAACCC
>JBARMQ010000048.1:0-8002 GCA_049802535.1 Bryobacteraceae bacterium
AACCGATAGAGGCAAGCTACAAAGACTGGAAGCTGCGCCGAGCCAAGAGGAAGTTCGAAGTTTATCTACGGAAGAAAGATTCCGACCACAATCGCTGGGTCAACTAGCGTTAAAATTTCCCGCAGAGGTAGAGTGCTATGAAGTTGTGTAGTGTTCCCGCCGGGCTGGTGGCATTAGCCCTGGCCGGTGTTGCTGTGCTGTCGAGTGCGATGTATGCGCAAGATCCGACGACAGCGCCGAGCGAGTCGGTGGCCAAACCTCGAAAACCCGCCACGGTAACGCCAGATGAAAGCACGGCTCCGATTCCATCGGAATACAAAAAGAAAGATGTACCGTCGGAGACGCCCACATTTACCGCGAACGCTACCACGGTTTCAGTAGACGTGGCCGTTCTGGACGATAAGGGGCGATTTATTCCCAGAATTCCGCGCGGCAATTTCCGGGTGACAGAGGATGGAGTGCCGCAACAGATTTCGGCCTTCGGCCAAAGTGAAGCGCCGATGACGATTTGCATGCTGATTGAATTCAGCGGCCGGTATCAGCAGTTCTGGAGCATGGGATGGGGAGAGACATTGCAGGCTTCGTACGGTTTCCTCCAAACGCTGAAGCCCGACGATAACGTTGCGGTGGTGACGTACGACATGCATACAACGATCCTGTCCGACTTTTCGCCGGACAAGAACAAGGCGTATCAAGCCATGTCGCTGCTCAGAATTCCAGGATTTAGCGAGTCGAATATCTTCGATGCGATGACGGATATGGCGAGCCGCATGTCGGGTATTGAAGGGCGGAAAGCGATTCTAGTGATTGCGACCGGCTTGGACACGTTCAGCAAAATCACTTTCGATAAAGCGCGCAAGCTGCTGCAGGAGGATGGCGTTCCCATCTATTCGATAAGCATTCTACAGATTGCTCGCGAAATGGCCGACGCGCAGGGATCAATGGGGCCGATTCGCGAAATGGATTTTCTGCAAGCGGATAACGAGATGAAGACGTTTACCAGGGAGACAGGGGGCCAAGCCTACTTTCCCCGCTTTATCGGCGAATACCCGTCCGTGTTTCGATCGATCGAAGAGTCGTTACGCAATCAGTATTCGATTTCCTATCATCCGACCAATACCGCGCGCGATGGAAAGTTTCGCCGCATCAAAGTTGAACTCGTAAATCCAGAGACGAATGAGCCATTGCGGATTCAAAACGAAAAAGGCAAGACGCTGAAGTATACGATTGTCGCGAAAGCCGGGTACAAAGGTCCTCGCGAGATCGAATAGCAACTTTCGGGTAGTGTCCCGGTTTAAATTTCGGTTTTCGGTGGAAGGCTGAAGTCCGCCGCGCTCTCGCGTCCGCTTGCTCCGGCAAGAACGTTGCGATGCAATTGAGGAATGCCAACCGCGTTAAATGTCTCGCCGTTCGCCGGCACGGTATCGTATTATGACCGTTTCCGCGCGCCATATGCACAGGCGGCAATCGATTTTATCGTCGAGCGCTACAGCCTCAGCAAGGGCGAGCGCGCCCTAGATTTGGGATGCGGTCCAGGCACCCTCGCAATCCCGCTTTCCTACGCTGTCGGGGAGGTTGCAGCCGTCGATCCAGATGCAGACATGATCGCCGAGGGGCGTCGTTTGGCCGCATCAGAGGGCCAACAAAACATCCAGTGGCTGCGGTGCAGGGCCGAGGACATTCCGCTCGGGGGGGAGCCGTTTCGGGTCACCACAATCGGGCAGGCCTTTCACTGGATGGACCGTGACGAAGTGCTCCGGAAGCTCGCGATCCTCATAGCAGACGGAGGCGGAGTGGCGCTCGTGAACCCCGGCAAGCGACGTCCGCAGGAGAGTTGGGAACTGGTCGCCGGTCAGATCGCCACAAAATTCCTTGGGCCACGAACTCGGCATCCAAAATCCAATCCGCAGGAACCTGAACACGAACCAGCGCTGATCCGGTCAGGATACTTCTCCAATTTCACGTCTCAGGAGTTTCCGAGCAGGATTACGCGCGACATAAATTCGATCATCGGATGCGTCTATTCAAAATCAAATTCCGCCAGACCATTGTTTGGCGACAATGCTAAAGCGTTTGAGGCGGAACTAACAAAAGCTCTGCTCAGCCTGAATCCAGCTGGGGTTTTTAACGAGCAGGTCGAGACTGAAGTCGTCATCGCGCCCAGGAGAGCCCGCTAGCGTCCGCGGACGGTGTGGATTTGCGGCGGCTTTAACGACATGCCAGGATGGCTGGTACGACGGGCCTTCGTAGCTTCCGCTGCGAGTCGAATCAGAATTCAAACTGAGACACTACCACTTTTCGGCACTTGACCGCGGACACGCGATTCCTGTCAAGCACTCGATCTATCGAGTAATGAACTCGATGCGAGGCCGTTGACATCACCATCGGACGTCTGCTAACTTCTGCACTGGTCTGAATGATAGATTCTGCCCAAGTGCGCAAACAGAGCTCGTCCCGCGTATTGCTCGTTGAAGACAATCTGGACGGCGTCTTAATTAGACAATGCTTGCTGGAAGAGATTGGTTGTCAAGTTGTAATCGCCCGTTCGGGCGCCGATGCTTTGGCCAAATTCGACAGCGAGGATGCTTTCGATTTGGTGGTAACGGATTACAAAATGCCGGAAATGGACGGGGCCGAATTAGTGGAACAATTGCGCAGCAAAGGATTCGATCGCCCCATCGTCTTGGTGAGTGGTTTCGCCGACTCGTTAGATTTAGCCAAGCAAGTTCCCGGCGCAACGGTAGTTATTCAGAAGAGCAGCCACGAAGCGCAACATCTGACGCGCGCGGTGAAAAAACTGCTGACGCCAAAAAAACCGGCAAGCTCGGCAGCAGCGAAAAGAGCCGCGGCACAAGCAGGCAGCAAGTAACGCAAAAGCGCAAAGGGCACGGCTGCGTGCCCCCACACAAGAGAGGAACTCGCTAGTTCATCGGGTGGCACGCTCGATCCCGTGCCCGTCTTGCGCGAGTTCCTTAGAAGCACTTCGAGGAAGCGCTCTCGTAAGATTAGTTCAGCATGGCAATTTCGAGAGCGGCGGCAATCTGTACATGCTGTGCGCTTGCTGTCTTTTCGCTGGGGAGCGCTCCTTCAGAGCCGGCGCCTTCTGTCGATCACGCGAAGCCAGCGAAAAGACCGGTAACGGTAAAATCCGGACTGCTGCGTTCGTTGACGCTACGCGAACGAATTGCGCAGATGATTATCGTCCGCGCGTATGGAGATTATCCGCGGACAGATAATGCCGAATACACCACGCTGAGGCGATGGATTGCGCAAGATCGCGTAGGCGGTTTCATTGTGGCAAACCGGGTGCGCGATGGAGTGGTCATCAATGCGCGGCCGTTTGAGATGGCGGCGTTTGTCAATCATCTGCAACGACTGGCGAAAACACCTTTGCTTGTCGCGTCGGATTTTGAACATGGCGCATCGATGCGCGTCTCTGACACGGCTAAGTTCCCATACCTGATGGCATTTGGCGCAGCGCATGATGAAACAGCAATACGGGAGTTGGGAGCCGCCACAGCCCAGGAAGCACGGGCTTTAGGTGTGCAGTGGGTATTTGCACCGGATGCGGATGTCAACAATAATCCAGATAATCCCATTATTAATGTGCGGTCGTTTGGGGAAGATCCTCAGGCGGTGGCTGCCGACGTTGCCTCCTTCATTGAGGGAGCGCATTCGGATCCCCAACATTATGTTCTAGTCTCCGCCAAACATTTTCCCGGCCACGGCGATACGGCCGAAGACAGTCATATGCAATTGGCCAAGCTCGACGAGCCCAAGGATCGAGTGGAGTCGGTGGAACTTGTACCATTCCGGGCGGCAATTGCGCATGGCGTGGATTCCATTATGACGGCGCACATGACAGTGCCCGCATTTGAGGAGCAACCGATACCAGCAACCGTGTCACACAACGTGTTGACCGGTTTGCTGCGCGACGAGCTTGGATTCAAAGGCATCATTGTGACTGACGGCATGGATATGGCTGGATTAGCAGCGCTGTATTCGCCAGGCGAAGCAGCAGTACGGGCCGTGGAAGCAGGGGCAGACGTTTTGTTGATGCCCTCCGATCCGGAGGTATGTATCCGCGCACTCGTAAACGCGGTGGCGCACGGGCGGATCTCCCCGGCTCGCATCGATGCGAGCGCATTGAAGGTGATGGCCGCCAAACTGAAGTTGGGATTATTCAAGACCAAGTTGGTCAATCTGGATGAGCTAAGCGATGAACTCAAGCAGCCGCGGCTGGATCAAATTGCGCGGACGGTGGCGGAACACGCCGTGACGTTGGTAAAAGACGACAAGCACCTGTTTCCGATCCCGAGTGGAGATGGTTCGTGTTTGGCCATTCTAGCCGAGGGAGCTTTTTCGCAACGCGGTCAAGCGCTGGCGGAGGAATTGCAGCGAGGCGCGCCAGGAATTAAGGTCTACGCGACGAACTCTGGAATGCCGGATGAAGTCCTGGCTGCGATTGCCGAAAGCGCGGCGCAGTGCAAACAACTCTATGTCGCAACGTTTGTGACGGTGGCGGCGTACCGTGGAAGCGTGGGACTGCAAGGTGGTTTGAACAATTTCTTAAACGCATTGGTCCGCGGACCAGCGCCGGTCGCATTGATTTCGCTCGGTAATCCGTACTTACTGCGAGACTATCCGGGCGTAGCGGCATATGCCGCTACCTTCAGCACCACAACGACGTCAGAAGTGGCGGCGGCGAAAGCGATCTTGGGTGAGATACCAATCGATGGAAAGATGCCCGTGTCGATACCCGGATTGGCAAAAATCGGCGACGGTTTGACGGTGCCGGTGAAACAATCTGTGCCGACAGCAACTGGGACAGGCAGATAAGGAAAAGTAGGAGCGATTCGGAATTTGAACGATAGAGCGAGTATTGGAATTATTGGCGGCAGCGGGCTGTATTCAATGCCCGGTTTCAAAGACACCCGCGAGGTGAGCTTAGAGACACCCTTTGGAAAGCCGTCGGATGCCTATATCGTCGGGGAATTGGAAGGTAGGCAGGTGGCGTTCCTGGCGCGGCATGGACGCGGGCATAGAATCTCACCTTCTGAGTTGAATTTTCGCGCCAACATTTTCGGCATGAAAATGCTGGGAGCGGAACGTATTGTGTCGCTGAGCGCGGTGGGCTCTCTTAAGGAAGAGCATGCTCCCTTGGACTTCGTTGTGCCAGATCAATTCTTCGACCGCACGCGCGGGCGAGTATCGACTTTTTTTGAAGGTGGAATCGTCGCACATATCAGCTTTGCAGATCCGATATGTCCGCAACTGTCTGAGACGGTATCGAGCGCGTGCAGTCAGTTGGGGATTCGAAGCAAGCGGGGCGGGACGTATCTCTGCATGGAAGGACCTGCATTTTCGACACGCGCAGAATCGAATGTGTATCGCTCCTGGGGCATGGACGTAATCGGAATGACCAACTTGCAGGAAGCCAAACTGGCGCGTGAAGCTGAGATCTGTTACGTCACTGTGGCGATGGTAACGGATTACGATTGCTGGCATGAGGGACATGATGCCGTCACGGTGGATCAGATTGTTCAAACACTGATACAGAACGCCGATAATGCGACGCGTTTAGTAAAGATGGTGGCGGCGCAAATGCCCGAGGCGCGAACTTGCAACTGCGGATCAGCGTTACGGCACGCGATCCTCACCGACAAGGCTATGATTCCGGCACAAGTTAAAGACAGGTTGGGATTGCTGATTGGCAAATACGTCGGCGCGTGAGTTAGCGGAACAGATCCTGGCTGGTTGCCTGGAGGATGGGACCTGGCCGGGGCGGACGCTCGATGGGTTAATTGAGCGAGCGCTTGACGAAAACGAAGTGATCGCGGCGTTTGCTACGCGGGCGTTGTTCGGCATTCTGATCGAACGTTTGGGCGACCTGTTTGAACCTTCGCTGTGCGACGTATATGCACGCTTGTTTTCCGTCGTGATCTCACGAGCGATGCCGGAATATTCAGCGGATGAATTGCTTCTGCGATACCGCCGCGTCCGCCAAGCGCGGCGTTTTACGGGAGGAGAGGTGCGCCGCGTCTTCGTTTTGTCGCGCGTAACCTTAGGAGCCGATGTGGCGGTTACGAGCGTGGCGCTTGCGGGGGCCAAGGAGCGATTTCCGGATGCCGAAATCTATTTAGTGGGTCCCGATAAGAATGCGGAGATGTTCGCTGCCGATCCACGGATCAATGCTCTTCCTGTGGCATATGTACGCTCCAGCTTGCTGATCGACCGACTGTCGGCGGCAAGTGAATTAAAGGTCCTTGTCGATGAACCGACGACCATCGTGATCGACCCCGATTCGCGGCTCACACAACTGGGGCTGATTCCCATTTGCGATGACGCGCGGTACTTCTTTTTTGAGAGCCGCGCATTTGGCGGCGAAACGGATGCCGGCCTTCCAGAATTGACGGCGGAGTGGCTGACGCAAGTGTTCGGCGTAGAACGAATGCGCCCATATGTAGCCCCCGCGTTGCGGGAACGGATTGCCGATATCACGGTCAGTTTCGGCGTCGGTGGAAATGCGGATAAGAGATTGGGTGACGAGTTCGAGTATCGTGTAATGTCTGCATTGGTGGCGACTGGGCGGCCTATTCTGATGGACCGCGGCGCCGGGGGCGAAGAAGCGACGCAAGCAGACGCATTAGTCGAACGCCTCGGCTCGCCGGCATGCCTGCATTTGCATGATGGGAGCTATGCATCCTTCGCAGGCCACATCGTTCAGAGTCGCCTGTACGTTGGATACGACTCGGTCGGGCAACATGTCGCGGCAGCGGCGGGAATTCCACTGGTCACGGCATTTGCCGGCTATGCGTCGGAACGGATGTTGTCACGATGGCGGCCGCGAGGGCCTAACGTGCATGTGATTGTTGACGACGAGGCGGGACGGGATACCGTAACCGAGCGGACGCTTAAGGCCATTCGTCAGGCCCAAGCAGCGAAACCTGAATACACGTGATGGTGCGATAGACTGTGGCCGATGACACGCCGCGAATTCGTTCCAGTTATGGCTGGGCTTGTAGGCGCCTCCAGTTTGGCGAAGAGCGCGAGCCTCCCAGATCCGCCAGCCTTTCAAATCAAAGCTACGCATGGACGGATTAAGCAGTCCGTTACATCCGGCGTCTTCGCGAGAGGAACGCCGTTTGAAGATCAGTGCCGCATGGCAGCTGAGATGGGGATCCAAGGATTCGACTTACAACCGCCGGAACGATGGCCGGTCTTGAAACAGTACGGTTTGGTTTCTTCGATGAGTTCTGGCGGTGGCGGCACGATCCGCGTAGCCTTGAATCGTACGGAAAATCATGACGCGATTGAAAAAACGATGCGGCCATTAATCGATAAATGCGCTGAGTTTGGTTCGCCGAACCTGATCACGTTCTCAGGGTCACGCCAGGGAATGAGCGATGCGGAGGGCATCGACAATTGCGTGCTGTTCCTGAACAAGGTCAAAGCGCAGGCTGAGGACAAGAACGTCAACATCTGCATGGAGTTGTTGAATAGCAGGGTCAATCATCCCGACTATCAGTGCGATCACGTGGATTGGGGGGTCGAAGTCTGCAAACGGGTGAATTCACCGCGCGTGAAGCTGTTGTTCGACATCTATCACATGCAAATCATGGACGGAGACATCACGCGGAGGGTGCGCACGAACATTCAGTGGCTAGCGCATTTCCACACCGGCGGTGTGCCGGGGCGGCACGAAATCGATAACGAATCACAAGAGCTGAACTACCACTTTGTCGCCAAAGCGATCGCGGACGCAGGATTTGAAGGCTTCGTTGGGCACGAATATAGTCCGTTGCGGGATCCGAAAACATCACTGAAGGAGGCGATCGACATTTTCACGGTTTAGAGGAGCGATTGGCTAGTCGTACTTTTCGTAGATAATCTGTTTGCGGTCGAAGCCGCGCCGCTTCAGTTCAGCGCGCACTTCGTCGACCATTTCTTTAAGGCCGCAGATATACACATCGGTGTTCGCCTTGGCTTCTTGATTTTCAAG
>JBARMQ010000049.1:0-8793 GCA_049802535.1 Bryobacteraceae bacterium
GTTAACGACTCTAAAATCACCATCCCCAGAATCGCGTCGTTGGTGAAGCCGAGCGTCTTCAAAATGCCGACTTCGCGGATGCGCTCGCGCACCGACATCGCAATGGTGTTGCCCGATACCAGTAGGACTGTAAACGTCACGGCCGCGCAAATGCTAAGCAAGAACAGCTTGATATTGCCGAGGAGCGAAAGAAAACTCAACACGTATTCCTGCTCTGATTCGGTCTTGGTCGGCGGATTCGATTCCTGGAACATATTGTCGATAGCGCTCGCGACTCGTGGAGCATCCTCAGGGCTATCTACCAGCACAACGAACGTCCCGTCCATGCCTTGACGTGTTTTGGGCAGAGCCTCGCGCAAGTACTTCATGTTAAAGAAAAGTGAATGAATGGCATCGGGATCCTTGAAAATGCCGACCACTTTTAAATCCAAGGTCACGGGGTAGATATCGCCCACTAGATGAATGCGATCTCCCAGCTTAAAGCCAAGTTTCTGCACCAGATCCTCTGAAATGACGCATCCGGTCTGGTCGTTGACGAAAGCGGCCCGTTGATCGTCCGGCATTTCCATCTGCGTGCGTATGGCAAGGAAGGCCTTGGGATCTACGCCGAAGCGGGCGAAAAAGTTCTTCTGGTCACGGCTGTCCTTATAGGTGCCCTGGAACCAGTTCCACGGCGATACCTCTTTGACTCCCGGCACTCTGCGGATCTTTTCGATATAGGCGTCGGGTATCGCCTGAGCAATGGAAATTTTGTGCCGCACGACTAGCCGCAGCGCCGATCCTGGTGTCTGATCGGAATAGAACATTGCGTGATAAATCGCGATCAGAACGCCCAGTAAGCAAAGCGACACTGCCATGCTCGAGATCGTGAGCGCGCTCCGTCGTCGATTGCGCAGCGTGTTGCGAAATGCTAATGAAAAGTACCGGAACATAGCCCTCCGCTCCCCTTTTTAGCTAGCCTGGCAGCCAAGCGGTGCTTGGTCAATACGTACAAGAAATCGCCAATCCGCCGCTCAGGCGTTGCCAGGCGATTACTTAAAAGAGTACCGTACAGTTATCTCTTTCACCACGACTCGGTGGAGGTAAATGGACCGAACAGAAATACGAATGGCCGCATTGAATAGTTCACTCAAAATCGAGGAAAGCTATATGCGTGCCGCGCTTGTGCTCGCCCGGCAAGCAGGCGAAGCGGGAGAAGTCCCGGTGGGCGCAATTATCGTGTCCGATGGTCAAATCATTGGCCGGGGCGCCAATAAACCCATAGCCGGCAAGGATCCCACAGCACACGCCGAGATCGAAGCCCTTCGCCAAGCCGCGCGCGCGCAGGATAACTACCGTCTCACCGGCTGCACGCTTTACGTCACGCTCGAACCCTGCGCGATGTGCGCCGGCGCAATCGTCATCGCTCGGATTAGCCGATTGGTCTACGGCGCCCGCGATCTCCGCTTCGGCGCCGTCCGCAGCAAGTTTCGCTTAGCGGACTCCGAGCTCTTAAATCATCAAGTCGAGATTGAAGAAGGTCTGCTCGCCGCCGAATCCGCGGAGTTGTTGACGGAATTTTTTCGCGGACGCCGCTAATGCGGATGGCATTAAAGGGATCGGCGGAGTTAACGATATGCGGGAATCCCCGTTACCCGCTCGCCAATCACCAGCGTATGGATGTGGTCGGTGCCCTCGTACGTCTTCACGGTCTCTAGATTGCACATGTGCCGCATGATTGGGTACTCGTCCATGATTCCGTTCGCGCCCAGTAGATCGCGGCTCAATCGCGCGCATTCCAGCGCAATCACAACATTATTTTTCTTCAGCATGGAGATGTGTGCCGGCTCTACCTTGCCTGCGTCCTTCAACTTCGCCACGTGCATTGCCAGCAACTGGCCCTTCGTGATTTCGGTGATCATCCAGGCCAGCTTCTCTTGCACCAATTGATGTCCGGCCAGGGGCTTATCATCAAACTGCTTGCGATCAAGGGTGTAATGGCGCGCCGTCTCAAAGCAATCCATCGCCGCCCCTAACACCCCCCACCCAATGCCAAAGCGGGCTTGCGATAAACAAGCGAGCGCCGCTTTCAGCCCCTTGCCGCAGGGCAACATGTTTTCTTCTGGAACCGCGCACTCGGCAAAATGCAAACTCGATGTCACCGAGGCACGCATGGAGAGCTTCCCATGAAGGTCGCTGGTCGAATAACCCGCCGTGCCTGGTTCGACCAGGAAGCCTCGAATACCCTCCGGAGTTCGCGCCCAAACAATCGCTACCTCGGCCACAGATCCGTTCGTAATCCACGTCTTCTCACCATTGAGAACCCATCGGTCGCCGCGATGTTCCGCTGTTGTACGCATAGCACTCGGGTTCGATCCAAAGCCCGGCTCTGTCAATCCGAAGCAGCCGATGGCCCGTCCCGCCTGCAATTCAGGCAGCCAGCGGTCCTTTTGCGCATCCGATCCAAAACGATGGATCGGATACATCACCAGCGCCCCTTGCACGCTTACAAAACTTCGTAAGCCGGAATCGCCGCGTTCCAACTCCTGCATGATTAGTCCGTATTCAACGTTGTTCATTCCCGCGCAGCCGTAGCCTTCGAGGTTCGCGCCCAAAAAGCCTAATTCGCCCAGTTGACTGATGAGTTGTTTCGGAAAAATGCCTTGGTTATAAGCATCGCGAATGACGGGCATCACCTGTTCGTCTACGAACTGCCGCGCCATTCGCCGCACCAGTAGTTCTTGCTCGCTCAACAGCGAGTCGAATTCCATATAATCGACACCCGCAAATCGCGCCATAGTTGGTCGCTTTTCAGTGTATCGGGAACAGGGGTAACGTCACCGCTCAGCCATTTCAGTTGCGCCAATCCAATCTAGCTCTAATTGATCGACGATCCGAAACTCCGGGCCTCCCGTAACAAGAGGACAGTTATGTTTCTGTGCAAAAGCGGCTGCAAACGAGTCCGCATACGCGATGGGGAACCGCGCCTTGATCGACGCCGCGCTCCAAATATCTGCCATTGCTGGCACTTCAATCGTTACTGGCAAGGTTCGACAGGACTCTCGCCAGGACACAGCAAGAGCGCGCTCGTGATGCTTGTAACTGAAGTAGTACACTTCTCCAACGTTGATCGCGCTTATCAAGATGCGAGCCTTCCCTTCCTCTGCTTCTTCGAGGAGGGATGCGACGACTTTCACGGCCGGGTGGCGGCCACTCATCCACTCGAGAATCGCCCACGAATCAAGGACGCGAGTCTTCATGCTCGCGCTCTTGCTTCCTGAAGGAGGCGAACGCGCTTATCAGGTCGGTGCCCTCCGCCGCGCCTTGCAGCTTTCTCCAGGCTGATTCTTTTGAGAGGATAAGTTCCTGCCCTCGCACTTCAATCGTTAGCTTGGTCCCTTCAGACAAATTGAGGGCATCGCGAATTGTCTTGGGAATGGCGATCTGACCTTTAGACGATATGGTGACTTGGTCCATTTACGTCCCTCACACTTTACATTAGCTCTGGTCGCTGACGCGCAGCAGCCGGATGACGCCACCTCGCCCCGGCCTAAAAAGCGCTTGCATCTAAAGACGACGACGGCCATCGATCTATTTCACGAGGGCGTGCCCTCGAGGTTCGAGCCCAAAAAACCTAATTCGCCCAGTTGACCGATCAGTTGTTTCGGAAAAACGCCTTGGTTATAAGCATCGCGAATGACGGGCCTCACCTGTTCGTCTACGAACTGCCGCGCCATTTGCCGCGCCAATAGTTCTTGCTCGCTCAAAAGCGAGTCGAATTCCATGTAATCGACACCCGCAAATCGCGCCATAGTTGCTCGGTTTCAGTGTAACGGGAACAGGTGAGTAGCCTCGCCTATAGGCGCTCGGCGACTATCAATCGGTATGCCGTGCACCCTGCACCATTCCAGACTCGCCGCGGACCATGCCATATTTATGAAAGATAGTTTTTATGAAGCCAGATAGGGTCCGCACGACCGTCGACATTCCTGCCGCTCTCTACCGCCGGCTCAAGGAACAGGCTGCCGCCCAGGGCTGTTCCGCGAGAGAACTGATTGTCCGCGGTGTGGAGGGGGTCCTCCTGAATCAGCGCCAGGTGCCCCCGCGGCGTGTGGAGTTCCCGCTCATCCATTCAAAGGGCCCAAAGGTCGCGCTCTCGAACGAGCAGATCTATGAACACATCGAATTTCCTTGACGCGAATGTTTGGCTTGCTCTCATCTGGGAGCGCCACGAACACTCGGGTGTTGCTCGTTCGTGGTTCAAGAAAGCTGCGGACGAGCATTTTCTGTTCTGCCGCTTCACGCAACTCACCGTGCTGCGGCTCCTTACTACTGTATCCATCATGGGTCGTGACGTCCGGACCATGACAAGCGCGTGGGTCATTTGGGATCAAATCGTATCGGATGATCGTGTGGCGCTTCTAGCTGAACCCGATGATCTAGAGCCCGAGTTTCGAAGGCAATCGCGCTTGGCGACCCCGTCACCAAAGGTATGGGCTGACGCTTATCTCCTAGTCTTTGCGATTGCCGCTCGCGTTACCTTAGTCACGTTGGATCGCGCCCTCGGGAGTCGTGCTCGGAAACCTGTAATAATCACTTGAAAACGGCGCCTTCGCCAACACTTTGTCGGTCGGTCACAGTGCGGGTTACGTTCGGCTGTTCCGCGATCTCGCGATTTAATCCAAAACTGAAAAGATCTCGGCCATCACGCTGCGGAATGGGATACTCATCGATTCGCCCATGCCATACACGCTCAGTGCGTCCGACGCCGCGGTATGCACCCTGACAACCCGACGCGTGTAGTCCACCTCAACCGCATGCGGCACGCCTATTTCCAGATACAAACCAATCTTCTGGAGACGTCGCGATCTGCGCTCTGAGGGGGAAATCACTTCAATGACAGCCACCGGCACGCCTTCGTACCAGCCATCGTTCTTGACAGCCCGTCGCACATCCGTTTGACGCACGATCATCAGGTCGGGGCCGGGAACGCTATCGGCGCCGCTCGCGTCGATGCGAAATTTCCAACCGGCCTCTCGCACGACGACGAGCGGCTCGTTCGCCCCGAATTCAGCCAGTTGACGGCTAAGAATTTCGACCAGCCGGTCGAGAATCAGGACGTGTGCCAATTTCGGCATGGGAGACAAAACTCGTTCTCCTTCAATCAGCTCATCGCGGCATGCCGGGGGGTCATCGAGTAAAGCGTATTCGTCCGCCGTCAAGGAACGCGGGACGGAAACGGTAGCCATCAATCCATTATGGCTCGCCAGAGATTTTTTGCCCCTTCCTCCAACTATCTCCTCAGCGGTATGTTTTGGAAAGTTGTTGCATCTTGCGTTCTGCTGTTCACACTCGCTCTGGTCGCCGCCGCACAGCAACCGGGTGACACCGAGTTTGCCCAGGCGTACAAGGCGCTTGCCTCCAAAGACTACGACACGGCCATCGATCTGTTTCGCAGCGGCCTCTCTAAGCAGCCACAAAACGCCGGCGTCCATAAGGACCTTGCCTATACGTTGCTCAAAACGGGAGAGAACGGCGAGGCTCGCGACCAGTTTGCCGAAGCCATGCGGCTCAATGCGTCTGATGAGTCCGCCACCCTGGAATACGCCTTCCTCTGTTATGAGACGAAGATGCCGATTCAGGCGCGCCGCACCTTCGATCGCCTAAGAAAGCGTGGCAGCTCGACCACACGTGCTACTGCCGAACAGGCATTTCAAAATATCGACGCGCCTCTCGCCGCCGGGATCGCACGTTGGGAGCAGGCTTTAGCGGAGGCGCCAAATCCGCTCGATCGGTTCACCTTCACCGCTCACTTGGAACTCGCGCGCCTCGCCGAACAACGCGACAATCTGGAACTGGCCGCCACCCAGTTTGAGATCTGCCGCAAAATCAGGCCTGACCAACCCGAGTTCCTTCTCGACCTTGCACGCGTCTGGCGGCAATTGAACCGGCTGGAAGACGCTCGGGCTGCTGGCGTTGCCGCCTCGCGTAGCATCGACGCCCGCACCGCGGAACGCGCCCTTGATCAGGAGCCAGCTCGCTATCCCTACCCGTACGAGTTCGTGAATGCCATTCGCCTCGATCCCAAAAACGTCGCTCTGCGGCGCGAATTGGCCTACCTGTATCTGGCGATGAATCGCCAGCCAGAGGCGATCGAGCAATTCCGGCAAATCGCCGCTATCGACCCCAAGGATCCACAGATCAGCTCTCAATTAGCCGCAATACTCGGTTTCAAGAGCCGTCCCGGCGCCCCCGCTGCAACAATCACTGTTGCCCAGAACAACCCGGCTGTCGATCCCAAGACCATGGGAATAAAGAGCCTTGCGGCAGGCTACGTCAAAGATGCGATTCGCTATCTGCGGCAAGCTCATGAAGAAGATCCGAACGACGCGCAAGTGATGCTGAAGTTGGGCTGGGCCTACAACATGGCCAAACAGGATGCCGACGCCATCCAATGGTTCGACCGCGCCCGCCAATCGGACGATCCCGCCATTGCCGCGGAGGCCAATAAGGCTTGGCACAATCTGGAAGGCGGGGGCCAACCGTTGCTGACCATCTGGGCGCTTCCCATGTACTCGTCCCGCTGGAACGACCTGTTTACCTATGGCCAGGTCAAGCGGGTCGTCCCGCTTCCGTGGCGCTCGGCCAATAAACTCTTTTCGCTTTATCTCTCCGCGCGTTTTCTCGGCGATGCGCGTGGCGGACTTGCCGAAGGCGGCGGCATTGAACCGCAGTATCTATCGGAGAGCTCCGTCATTCTTGGGGCCGGCATCGCGTCCCGCACCTGGCACCATCTCACCGGCTGGGCCGAAGCAGGTGAATCCATGAATTACCTGCCGGGCCGCACCAATGAAGGCATCGCCATTCCGGATTATCGTGGCGGACTCAATTTTGCTAAAGGATTCGGCCACCTGCTCGGATCCAATAGCAGCGGCGTGTTCTATGAAACCACCGCTGACGCCGTCTATATCAGCCGCTACCAAAAGGATTGGTTGTTTTACAGCCAGCATCGCGCCGGCCGGACGTTTCACTTAGGAGAACGCACCTATGTCCAGGCACTGTTCAACGTAAACTACACCCACGACCTTAAAAATCAATACTGGGCGAATACACTAGAAATGGGACCGGGTCTCCGGCTGCGGTTCCCTTGGATGCCTTCTAACGTCTATTTCGCCACGGATTTCCTCCGCGGCGTGTACACCAACAACGTAGACAATCCGAGGCCGCCCCACTATGACGATATCCGCGTCGGCCTTTGGTACGCGGTATCGAAGTAATGTTTTTGAAATCCTTTCTCCGTCTCATTCTCATCGGCTGCTTTGCCGTCTCCGCCATCGCCCAGGTCTCCACTTTCCGAACCATCTCCGCAGATCCCGGTCCCTGGACACAGATCCTCGGTTCCATCGGCATTGTGCCGGCCGCCTCCAGCGAAGCGCCACTCGTCGTCGCCGGCGCGAACGCCCCAGCCGATGCGGCCGCACTGGCCGCTACTCACATCTTGATCCTCGAAGGCTTTTCTCCACTGGCTCGAGCCCTCGGCTTCACCCAGAATGCCGACACTGTTTCCTACCGCCGCATTATCGACGCTCACGTACCGTCGATGGAGATCATCTGGCAGCAATCAACCTCCCAACCCAGCGTCACGTTGCCTGCCAATTACCAGGTCTTTGCCCGCGAAAAGTGGAAGAATGCGCCCGTACTAGCGGGCCAGCGAACTGCCCATGGAGCCGTTCTGTGGCTGGCGACCGCCCCAGGCACTACCGGTATTGAGCGTTATCCGTACCTCCTCCAAGCTCTGGTGGATCTCGGATTGCCGTTACCTGCGAGTTCCACTGGCCTTTGGGCTTTCTTCGACTCCTCCTATCGCCTTCAGGCCGATGTAAACTATTTGGCTCGCCGTTGGCGTCAAGCCGGCATCGGCGTATTGCATGTTGCAGGATGGCACAACATGGAGCCGAATACAGCGCGCGATGAATACCTTGCCAGCCTGATAGATGCTTGCCACCGGAACGCCATTCTGGTGTATGCGTGGTTAGAGCTTCCGCATGTCAGCGAGCAGTTCTGGGCTGATCACCCCGAATGGCGTGAAAAGACAGCCATTGGCCAAGACGCCGAGCTTGATTGGCGCAAACTGATGAACCTCCAAAACGCCGATTGCCATCGCGCGGTTGTGGCCAACGTTAACCAATTGCTCGCGCGTTTTGACTGGGATGGCGTCAATGTGGCCGAGCTCTATTTTGAATCGCTCGAGGGTGCTTCCGATCCGGCCCGCTTTACACCCATGAACGACGATGTCCGCCGCGATTTTCAAAAGATCGCTGGTTTCGATCCCAAGTTGTTGTTTGATCCGGCATCGGCCCAAGTAGCGTCCAAGAATCCCACCGGTCTGCGCCAGTTTCTGGATTATCGCGCGGCACTCGCCTCTCGGATGCAGTCCGACTGGCTAACGGTGCTCGACGGAGCGCGTTCCAAGAAGCCCTACCTCGACGTTGTGCTGACCCACATCGACGATCGCTTCGAACCCGGCGTACGAGACGCTTTGGGCGCCGACGTCGCCCGCACCGTGCCCGTTATCGAAGCCCGCCGAAGCACGCTCTTGATCGAAGACCCAGCCACTATATGGAATCTCGGAGCTTCCCGCTACGCCACAATGGCCGCGCAATATCATCAGCTGACGCCGGACGCCAGCCATCTCGCCATTGACATCAATGTCGTCGAACGCTACCAGGATGTATATCCCACAAAAAAGCAAACCGGGGTAGAGTTATTCGAGGCCGTCCACCAAGCCGCGTCGGCCTTTGGTGGCCGAGTCGC
>JBARMQ010000050.1:0-1989 GCA_049802535.1 Bryobacteraceae bacterium
GCCCTGCTGCTGGAAGAGGGCGCGGGCGACCCGGAATGGGCCAAGACGCTGCCTCCTCCGCAGTGGTTCTCTCCCGGAGATGGGCTGGGCACGATCTGCACCTTGCTCGACTATCTGAAGGAAGCTCCGTCGACGCTGGGGTCGGAGACGGCTCCGATCGTGGCGGAGCTGGAAGAGTACGAGCGCGTGCTGCGCAAGACGGCGCTGCGGAATTTTCGCTGGCAGCTTGCGGTCAGTTGGAAATAGGGGTTCCGTTGACATTCCCGCTTTTTGAAGCGCGAAATGCATTGTGGAAGCGAAAATATGCGGCGCGCCGGCAAGAAGCAGGTCCCTCGGCTCGCGGCGCTCGCTCGGGATGACAAATCTGTGATGGCTGCGAGGGATGTGAGCCGAGCGTCCCATCTCCGGGGCCTGTTTTTCGACAGCGTTATCGCAGAGCTTCTCTCACAATCACACAGGAAAATGCCGAGGCGTGGTTTCTGCCTCGGCATTTTCGTGCGAAAGACTTATGACTCGATTGGCGCGCCGCTGAAGTGGGCGAGGCGGCCCTTGGTTATGCTTTCGCCTCTGCGGCACGCTTTTGGGCGGCTTCCTGAGGGTCGGTGATGATATCGACCCACTTCGCATGAGGCGAGGCCTCGGTGCCGTAGGTGTCGTGCCAGTTCCACCACTTGTACGGCGCGGTCTGAGGGTAGCCCTGGGGCGAGTCCTCCCACTCCTCCTGACGTCCAAGCGCGGTGATGTCGAGGTAGCTCCAGACGCTGCCCATCGCCTCGTCGCCGCGATTGTTGATGAAGTACGTGCGAAACACCTTATCGCCGTCGCGGACGAATGCGTTATGGCCGTGCCACTCGTTCACGCCGAAGTCGGCGTCGAAGCTGTCGGTGATGGTGTACCAGGGCATCTTCCAGCCCATTCGCGCTTTCAGGCGCTCGATGTCCGGCTGCGGGGCGCGCGAGGTGTATACGAGGGTCGTATCGCGGGCATGCAGATGGGAGAGGTGGGAGACCTGGTCGGCTCCGAGCGAGCAGCCGCGGCAGGCATGGTCGGGCCAGCCGAAGACATCGGGGTCGAAGAAGGCGCGGTAGACGACGAGCTGACGGCGGCCCTCGAACAGGTCGAGCAGGCTCGCTTTCCCATTGGGGCCGTCGAACTCGTAGGACTTCTCTACGGCCATCCACGGCATGCGTCGACGCTCCGCGGCCAGCGCATCGCGCTCGCGTGTGAGCTGTTTTTCCCTGGGCAGGAGTTTCTCGCGAGCCGCGAGCCATTCCTCCGGCGATACGATTTTCGGTTTTTCCATTGCGCTGCTAGCCATGATGATCCTCCGTGGACGGGGTTGGAACGGGATGATTGTCTGCGGCATTCTTCACGCCGAACTTCCTGATTGCGATTGCCGCGAGTCCGCCTGTCGAGGTGAGTCCGGCGGCAATGAGCGCTGCAGTTGCGATGCATATCGGACACATAGGGCTTCTCCTCACTCGCGATGCGGCCCGTTATGAGCGGGACTCGGCTTGGCGGCGAACGCGCTCGTGCATGGAGGCCCAGCCCTGGTTCATCCCTGCCTTGTGCTCGTCGGCAACGAAGCCGAGCGCGGTGTGCCGGAAGGCAATCAAGGTTCCGCCATCCACTTCGCTCAGCCGGTATTGCACGTTGCAGACAAACGGGAAAGAGGCGAACAAGGGGCCGGCGAATTCAAGCAGCGTGGGCCGCTTGATGGACTGAACATTGGCCCAGAAGTGTCCGTTGCCGTCGCCAAGGTCGCGGTACCAACGTCCACCGGGCCACGGTTCGATCTTCATGCTGAGCGACTTGCCGTCAGGCGTTTCATTGCCGGGGCCGAGCTGCTCAAGCAGCGCTTCAAAGGTTACGTCGAGCGGGGCCTGGACGTGGATTTCCTGGTTGATTGTGAGGGTCAGGTTTTCAAGGGTCTGTTCGGTGGCGATCATCATTTCTCCTTAAGGTTCGAATCTGAATCTGCTTTGGGGG
>JBARMQ010000051.1:0-9913 GCA_049802535.1 Bryobacteraceae bacterium
ATCCAGCGCGACAAATTCCACGGCGACTGGAATTACGAAATCCAGCCTCGAAATCATCATTAATGGTCAGGTTATTTCTAGACAGAGCCTTAGTGCTCAGTCGGTCTCGCCTGCGGGGACGACGTTACCACTGAGGATCTTGTGACATGCTCATACAATTCCTCCCCCTTCAGTAAGGATCGAGTACCGATCGAGCGGAACGGCAGTGAAGCGATCGCGACGCTTGCTCGGGGAGGGCCATGCAATTTCGAGCCAATCAAGCTTAGTGGCCGCACCCAGTCCGATCACCTCGCGCAGGTCATGGGACGAGAGATAGCTGCCGCCTCCGTTCTTTAGACGGGTTCGCGTGACTCCGTTGACCGCCCAGGTGAGCCGCGCACCGATGGCGTCGCGGTTGCACGTTTTGCCCACGAGCTTGAGGCCAACCCAATGGTTGCTTTCACCCGACTGATTGTGGAGCAGGACAGGAGCGCCGCCGTTGTTGGCAACGATGACGTCGACACGCCCATCGTTGTTGTAGTCACCGATGCTGAGACCACGGGCCGCATACGGCTTCTTAAAAGCTTCGCCAGACGATTCGCTGACGTCCACCAACTTTGTGGCGTTGTTGTGGAATAAGAGCAACGGTTCTTTGTAGCGGACTTGCGGCGAGTACAGATCGATCATGTCGTCCGGATGCCCGTTGGCCAGGATGAGGTCAAGGAAGCCGTCATTGTCGTAATCGAAGAATTTCAGGCCCCAGCCGCTGAGATACCGCGTGGACTTGGCGATGTCGCTTTGGTGAGCGATGTTTGAGAATGTCTCATCGCCCAAATTGCGATAAAGAGCGTACATCTCCTGATCGACGTTGGCAACGAAGAGGTCTTCCTTACCTCGCTGTTGGAGATCGACGGCATCCACACCCATGCCCGACCGGGCTTGCCCATTTTCACTGAAACCGACTTCGGCGGCAAGTGCGATTTCTTCCCATTTGCCGTTGCCGCGATTCATGAAGAGAAAATTTTGTACCGTGTCATTGGCGACAAAAAGATCCATTCTGCCGTCGTTATTCACGTCGGTTGCGACCACTCCCAAACTCTTGCCGAGGGACTTGGCTATGTCGGTGCCGTGACTTACTTCCGTAAACGTACCGTCGCCGTTATTGCGGAAAAGCAGACTCGCTGAGGGAAGAAAGACGCGCGGGATGCAGTAATACGCCCGGCCAAGTTTATTGTCGCCGCATCGAATGCTGTTCTTGCTGTACTGAACGAAACTGCAAACAAAAAGATCAAGCAGCCCGTCGTTGTTGTAGTCAAACCAAACGGCGCTGGTGGCCCAATTCGGGAAAACTAAACCGGCTTTTTCCGTTACATCGGCGAAGGCGCCGTTCCCGTTGTTGTGATAGAGCGTGGAACGGCCGTAAGCGGAGACGAACATGTCGGGGAAGCCGTCGTTATCGTAGTCGCCGACGGCGACTCCCATGCCGAAGCTTTTGCCGCCCGTAACGCCGGCTTGTTCGGTTACATCGGTGAAGGTGCCGTCACGATTGTTCTTATACAGAGCGTTGCTGAGCGGCTTAGGAGGCTTCCAGAAATCGGCGTCGCCGCTATTGACCAAGAAGATGTCCATCCAACCGTCGTTATCGTAGTCGAGGAAGGCGGCGCCGGGCCCCATAGTCTCGGGAAGTTCGCGAGAGGCGGAAAGCGCGTTATTGTGAACCCAACGGATGCCGGATTTCTCAGCTGGAATTTCGATAAACGGGGGTGAGGATGGTTGTGCAAAAGCCGGGACAAGCAGAGTAGGATAGGCACCACATACGGCGGCGGTGCGAAGAAGATCTCGCCGTGAAAACTGCATGGATAACGTGCATCCGTATCGTACTAAAGGGCGAGGGAAGATGTTACGGGTGTCGGTAGCGAAACCGGCCGGGAATTTGTCAACGTGCTGTCGTGGCGCTTCTGTCTGGGATTGGCGAGCCCGATTATTCAGCCACGGCTCCCCGGAGGCTAGCTTCCAACTTTGCCGCGCGTAAGCTGACTTCCCTGGCCGGCAGCTTTTGCGCGTGCGTCGTAATAGCGCTGGTCTATTCTCGTTTTGTAGTCATCCGGTAGCGGGGTACAATTGGCAACCGAACACTTAAGCAGCGCCGAAGGCGGAACCTCATTGAGAGCTGCGGAGAGTTGAAAGAGGGCGTAGTCCGGTTCTCCTGGAATCACCTTGGTCAGCGTTTGCTCGGTGACTCCGTTACCGTGTTGGTAGCGTAGCTGCAACACCGCACATCCCAGATCTAAGCCATACCAGATCATAAATGTACCGTCGTGAGTTACCCGCGTCGAACGAGCGGTTCGGTACCCGCCGATCGTTTCTCCCTCCTTTACGATCCACCCTTGGGCCAGCTCATTTTTACTCACGCACGAGGTTTCCGGGCTCTTGGCGGCTAACTCGGGGACACCTTCACCGGGGTATGTACTCTTTGCGCCCATCAGTTCGTTGACTCGAACATGGTCTCCATTCGCGAAGTACAACTCGCGGTTCTGCACGTCTTTTGTTGTCGCGCGAAATACCTTCGATCCATCCGCTCGTTGTGCCTCGACGTAGTAATTTGTATACCGCTGCATTCCGGCGTTATCGAAGCCAGCCTCGGTTCTCATGACGGTATACGCAAGATTCGACGCCGCGCGCGCCGGCGTGGGCCGCAACCACGCACACACCAGTCCCGCAACCGATACCAGAAGGGCCACTCCGCCGACGCATGCCAATATGCCCGAAGGCTTTACCCATTGAATGGCGTGTCTCAGTGACATTGCTTTCCTCTCGCGCGCTTGAGAGCGCCGCTATGCTGCCGTAGGACCTTAGAAGTAGAACTTCACGGCCAGCTGTACGATGCGGTTGCCCTGTTTCTCGGTAGTTGTGCCGAACAGGGGCGTATTGAGCTTCAGTGTCGATTGGTCGAAACCGAGCGTCAAGTTGGTGCCATTGAAGGACCAGAGTGGATGATTCAAGAAGTTGAAGGCATCCACCCTAAATTGCAATTTCATTGACTCCTTGATGGCGAAGTTCTTGAAGATTCCGAGATCCGAATTGAAGAAGGCCGGCCCATAGATCGCAGGCAGCACAGTGGGCCCGTTTTGCCCAACCTGCGTCGGGGCTGCGAAGCAACTGGGATTGATGTACTGATGCGGTCCCAAATTAGATGTGGGGTTGCAGGTCAGGACTGGATTCAACTGGATGTCGGGCGTCCCCAATAATGAGGTATTGCTAATGACAATCGGCTGACCTGTACTGCTGAGGGCTCCAGGAATATCGGCGCTATTCAGTGTCAGGCCGAAATTGCCGCTCGCGTTGCCGGTGAGATCCGCGCCGCTTTGAATCTGAGTGATGCCGGACACCTGCCAGCCATTGATGACACCACCGCCGATCCGATTAGAGGTAAATTTCGGAAGTTGGACAGAGTAGGCGATGTTGAAGATCTGCTTGCGGTTGCCTGGTTGGACGCCGTAATCGTTCTTGAGGTTGAAATAGTCGTAGGTGTTGCTGACAATACCCATGGCTTTGCCAAACGCGTAATTCCCGGAGATAGTGTATCGGCCCCGTGTTCGGATGAAGGTTGCTTGGAACGCGTTGTAGTTGGCGTAGAGGTTATTGGTCGCGACGGCCAACTCGCCATAGCCGAGATAAGGCCGAAAATTATTAGCGTTCAGGCTGTTTGGATCGACTCCGCCGTTATTCGACTGAAGCATGGATCCGGCCGGGACGAGATTGATATCATTGCCGGCGCCAGCACTGTTGTTGGGTAAATTATGGCTCTGATTGCCCACGTATGCTACCTCCACTAAGCTGGACCATGGCAATCGCTGTGCAATCGTAAAGCTGTAACTATCGGAGTAGGGCTCCTTGTTGTCCTTCGAATCGACCGCGGAAGGAGTAGAAGCTACGCCCTTGATGTTTAAACTGTCTAGCTGACTGGCGAAGAGCTGCGTGCCGTTGTTGCCATTGGAAAGACTAATGGTGTCGACCCCAGCGGTTGTATCCAGACCGGTAGTGAATTGGCCGGAATGATAGTAGAACCTACCCCAGCCGCCGCGGATGACTGTTTTGCCCGAGCCAAAGATGTCGTAGGCGAGGCCGAAGCGGGGCTGCCAGAAAACGGGACTGCTAGGAAATCCGCTGGCGGGGATGCTCGGATTTATTTTGTGCCATTCGAACCCGCAATAGGTAGGCGCAGCGGCACAACTTGGGCTAAAGGCGGCTGAATTGAAGATGGCATAGCCTGCGCCGGTGCGATCGGTCCATGGGGTGAAGTCGGTTATTCGCAAGCCGTAGTTGAGAGTTAACCGCTTGTTGACTTTCCACGAATCTTGAACGAAGCCTTCCCATGTGGAGTAGCTAATGTCATTGACACGATTAAAGTTCGACTCGACGTAGCCGCCGGATAGGTTACCGGTCACAAGGTCAGCGACGGCGTTTCCATAGCTGGTTGAGTTGCCCGAGTAGAACTGCAAGTAGCCGTTGGTATCGTCGTTTCCGGGCTGAGAGTTGCGAATCCACTCCCAGAAGAAACCAAGCTTGACTGTATGGGTACCCCAGACTTTAGTTACTGTGTCACTCACGCTGGGGAGCCACTTGTCGGCATAAAGGCCTGCGGAGTTGCCACCAACTTCAAAGCCGCCAGGTTGGAAGATTAGCGGTACTTCGCTGTTGTTCCAGCCGTAACCGCCGAAGGATGGAATTTGCTTAACGCCGTTATTGAAGATGCCGCTGTAGTTGTAGCCCACGTTCGTACGATCAACTTTGGATGGATCGGCAAACACGTTCGGGAACCCGATGTAGGTGTAGGCGAAGACGAACTCATTAGTCATGGACGGACTAAAGACGTGAGTTAGCGATGCGGTGATGGCCTGGGATGAATTTCTGCCCTGCAGCGGCGAAGGATAGGGCACCTGATCGGTTTGACGCCACCAGAGGCCGACCGGGAAAAGCTGCACTTCCTTTTGGAGGTTATAGCGAACGAAAAGCTTGGTATTGTCACTGATGCTGTAATCGACGCGGGAGGTCCACTGCGTATTGTTCTGGTTGAACGTCTCAGCCTGAACGTAGTTGTAACCGCCATCGCTATTCGGATCAGCGTTGGCAGATGGATACAACTTGGCAAGCGCCAGCATATTCGGATCGAGCTTGCTGGCCGGAATAATGCCGCCAGGGAACAGGCTCGTATTGATTTGTCCGGGAGGTCCGCCGGTTGCCGTGATGGCGCCTTCTTGGGCCACGGAGGCGGCGGAGAAATCACCCCCGAGTTCTCCGGTGGTGGGCACCGTCGCGCGTAATAGGCCGGTGTCGATCACCTGATAGAAATATTCGAAACCGGTAAAGAAGAACAGCTTGTCGTGATTGTGATTGAAGTGGGTCCAAGGAAGGATGACTGGACCTCCGATAGTGCCACCCGGATAGTAATACTTATCCTGAGGACGGCTTTGACCGCTGGCGTTAAACAAAGCGTCATTGGAGTTCAGGACGTAGTTCCGAGCCGAGAAGAAGCCTGAGCCGTGAAACTGGCTGCCGCCGGACTTGGTGACGGTGCTGATGACGGCGGGCCCTTTCTGATCCTCAGCATTGAAGTTGAAGAGACTGATCTTGAATTCGGAGATGAAGTCGGTGTTGGGATTTACCGGAGTATCGCAATTACAACCGGGATCGGAAACGTGGGCACCGTCGGACACAATGTCCAACGTGTTGCTGGGCAAGCCTTCGTACGAAAAGTTGCCGTTCAGCGGGCTCTGGCTGCCGCTGTCGCCGTTGGCGTTGATGCCGATGGTCTGGCCACTGTAGCCAGCTTTATTCGACGTACCGTTCGAAATTCCAAAGCCGGGAGCGATCTTGATGTATTCCGCGGCGTTGCTGCCCACTTGAACGAAGTTTTGCAGTTCCTTGGCCGTCAAGGTCATCGATTTTTCGCCGGAATCGACGGGCACAATCTGATCGGCGGACCCGGTGATCGTAATTGTCTGGTTAGTGTTGCCCACATTCATAGTGACGTTTACATTGCTGTGGTCACCGCCGAGGAGGGTGATCCCCGGGATCTTTTCGATTTGGAACCCTTTCGCTTCAACGCTGAGCTCGTAGGTCAGATCGCCGACTGAGACTGACGCAAAGGTGTAGTAGCCGGAAGAGTCGGTGACGGTGGAACGGACCGAACCGGACTTTTCGTCGCGCAGCGTCACAGTAGCGCCCGGAATAACGGCGCCGGTCGGATCGGAAACAATTCCGGTCAGGGTTGCGAATAAAGACTGGGCGTTCAGTTTCGCCGCGATTAGGAATACGGCGAGGAGTGCAGAAATCTTAAAAAACTTCATCATGGAAGACAGACCCTCTCTTACAAACGGACACTTGCCGCGCATACAAACAGGCAGGCGTATAACGTGCTGAAAGTATGCGCCGAAGCCGGAAGCCTTACAAGTGCGCAGGGGTTACTTGGGGGAAACTAATGCGTTAATGGTATTAACCCCTTTATTTCCAGCGGCGTTAACGCTGATCCAATTGATCTCTGATATAATCCCGCTACTTACAAATGACTTCGAATCCTCCTGGCGACGAAGTACAGGCCGAGGTGGAGGCTGTACTTCAGTCGGGTATCTTTGTCCGGGCGCCAAATCTCGAAAGCTTTTTCCGATACGTCTGCGACCGTCACCTTCGCGGCCAAGCCGAACAGCTTAAGCAGTACAGCATCGCGGTGGAGGCGCTGGGGCGACCATCGGCGTTCGATCAAAAAAAAGACTCGATTGTCCGGGTTGAGGCGAACCGGCTTCGGAAGCGGTTGAGCGAGTATTACGAGGGTGCCGGGGCGAGCCACAAAATTCATATTTCCATTCCGCCTGGCAGCTATGCGCCGCAGTTTATGGCAATTCCGGACCCCCTTCCGATGGCCCCGGAGCCCGAGTTGCCTTTGTTAGCCGAATCGAGCGTATATCCGGCCGAAAGCGCGACGGAGACCTCAGTGGAGCGGCGCCCTAGACGCCGATTTGCCCGATTCGTTTGGCTGCTGGCGGGTCTAGCGGCAATGGCGGTGGCGGTGGTCGTTTTGAAATGGCCCCTTTTGATGGGTGAAAGTGGAACGGCTGAACTGGGAAGTGAGGTCTGGAAGGCAACTCCCGGAGCGGTGGTTCCGGCCGAGTTCCGGATACTGGCGGGATACCATGGGCCGCCATTTGATGATTCTCAGGGGCGCGACTGGCATTCGGATGAGTATTATTCCGGCGGCCGATCGATAGCGCTGCCAAAGCATCTGGTGATTCAGTGCCAGCCCGACTTAACGTTTGTCAGATGGGCAAGGACAGGGCGGTTCCACTACGATATTCCGCTGCGGACGGGAACCTACGAGATTCATCTTTATTTCACCGAGACGGAATATGGGATTGGCAATCCTAAGGGCGGCGGAGACGGGAGCCGTTTGTTCCGTGTGGCGATAAACGGCACCAGCCGGATTGAGCCCTTTGATGTTCACGCGCAGGCGGGCGGCCCAAACCGGCTGTTTGTCAGGGTTTTTAAAGATGTCTCGAACGGGGCGGACGGAAAAATCCATATCGCCTTCGATCCGATTAACGAAATGGCGATTCTGAACGCCATCGAGATTTTGCCCAGCGCGGCGGGACGCATCCGGCCGATCCGGATTGTGGCGCAGGATCATTCGGTCACCGATGTGGATGGGCATGTGTGGTTCGCGGATGAATACGTCATTGGCGGCACGCTGGCGTTGCGGCCTAATGCCCGATTTCCCGACCGAAATAGCGCCCTCTATCAAGGTGAACGCTTTGGGAACTTCACCTATTATTTGCCTCTTGCTCCGGGAAAGTATCGTCTGACGCTGCACTTTGCGGAAACCTGGTTCGGAACCCCCAGCGCGGCGACCGGACTGCCGGAGCATCGGCTGTTTGACGTCTACGCGAATGGTGTGGCGTTGCTGCGCAAGTTCGATTTGTTACACGAGGCTGGAGGCCCCAATCGCGGCATCGAGAAAGTTTTCGATGACCTGGAGCCGAATGGACAGGGCGAACTAACACTTCAGTTCGTGCCGTTAGCGAATTACGCCGAAGTGAATGCAATAGAGGTCGTCGAGACCCAATAGACACGAGGTCTTGCCGCAGTGGACGGGCATGCTGAACTAAGGTGTGCGCGCTCATGAGTCCGAGTAAATCCGTCGACACCCCATTCCAACCGTCCGTACCGTCCCAAACGAGCAAGCAACTTCTGCCATGGCTGGTCGCGGTAGCGTTCTTTATGGAATCGCTGGACACGACGATTTTAAATACGGCTGTGCCGGCGATTTCCCACGCACTCAATGTGCCGCCGCTGAACATGAAGGCCGTGCTGGCCAGCTATACCCTGAGCCTCGCGGTGTTCATTCCCATTAGCGGGTGGATGGCAGACCGTTTCGGAACGCGCCGGGTATTCGCTTCGGCGATTGGAATTTTTACACTGGGCTCGCTACTTTGCGGACTTTCGACCGATATCCGCGTGCTGGTGCTCTGCCGCCTGTTACAGGGTTGCGGCGGCGCAATGATGGTGCCAGTCGGAAGGCTCACGTTAGTCCGCACGTTTGCGAAGTCGGAATTGATCCGGGTCATGAGCTTCGTTTCGATTCCAGCTCTGATCGGCCCCATGCTGGGACCAATCGCTGGAGGCCTGATTGTCGGTTACTTGCAATGGCGAGTGATTTTCTTTGTCAACATTCCAATCGGACTAATCGGACTGCTCATGGTTTATCTGCACTTGCCGGATTACCGGGCGCAACGCACGAATCCATTGGATATTCTCGGGCTCATCCTTTTCGGTTCAGGCATCGCGCTGCTCTCCTACGTGCTCGAGGTGTTTGGCGAGCATACGTTGAGTACGCCGGAAGTGCTGGGGCTTTTAGTCATGTCGTTGGTCCTGTTGGCGGGTTATGGCCTGCATGGCGCTCATACGGCATTTCCGTTGCTTGAACTGAAGCTGTTTGCCATACGAACGTTCCGGGCATCGGTCGATGGCAGCTTTTTTACGCGGCTTGGCATCGGCGGCGTGCCGTTTCTGCTGCCGCTTCTCTATCAAGTTGGACTTGGATTCAGCCCGGTTCAATCGGGCTTACTGATTATGCCGCAAGCAATCGCCGCCATGAGCCTCAAACTGGTAATGCAACGGATTCTTACAAAGCTGGGATACCGCGGCGTTTTGATTTCGAACACGGTGGTGCTTGGCGTGCTTCTATTCCTGTTTGCAACCATCGGATTGAAAACCCCGGTTTGGGCTATCGTGTTGCTGGCCTTCACTTACGGGGCGTTCACGTCACTTCAATACACCAGCATGAACACGCTGGTTTATGCCGATATCACGGATTCTGAAACCAGCGGCGCGAGTTCCATTGCCAGTACCGTGCAACAGTTGGCAATCAGCTTTGGCGTCGCGATTGCCGGACTTGCTACCGCGCTCTTCGTTCCTCAGCAACCACGCGGCAGCGCAGCGCAAATGATTCACGGCATCCATCTGGCGTTCCTGCTTTTGGGCGGTATGACGGTCCTTTCGACGATTGTGTTCTGCGAGTTGAAGAGTGGGGACGGCGACAACGTAAGCCAACACAAGCTGATTCACCACTCGGGCGGTTGAGCAAGTCGGTCCGATTGCCGGTTTTGCGTTACGAATAGCGTTCAACGTCTATCTGGCATTGGGCAGTAGGCCGCTTTCGACGAGGATCGGCGGCCTGCGGTGGTTAGTTGCTTGCTCGTACGAGTAGGCCCAACCGATAAGGTCGCCATCTTTCCAAGGACGGGCCGACATTTCCATGCCAAATGGAAGACCATCGGAGTAGAAACCGCCCGGAACCACAATCGCCGGAATACCGATCATATTGACCCAACCGGTGTTGCTGTGCGGCCCGCTGCTGATTCGTCCGTCTTGTGGCATGGTC
>JBARMQ010000052.1:0-1854 GCA_049802535.1 Bryobacteraceae bacterium
GGGCCGAGCAGACCCACTGCCGGCGACCGCATCGCGCCCACTGAGGCGGATCTAGCCGCGCTCGATCTGGTCCCGTAGGTCCGTCGGGTAAAAAGCTCGTAAATGAGGATACGCTTCGGCGAGCCGAATTAAATCCAGCTCGTCCTTTTTGCGCTTGCTCAGACGCCGCCGGGGGTCGCCATACGCCCAAAGCTTCCCTTGAGTGACGTCCTCAAGGCACGCAATCTTGACACGCATTCCCAGTACCTCGGCCTCCACGTTTCTCAGGGGGAACGCTTGGTATCTTTCGTCGGTGGTGAACTGAATACGGAGCTCGCTTCCTTTGGCGAGAGCGTTCACTGAATATGGATGCACTTCCGTTTTGAATCCTTGCTCTTCCAAATGGGCTGTCAGATCGCGCAAGACCGAAGAGATCACGACAATATCGGCATCGAGCGTATAGACCGGCTCAACGTAGCAGTTGACCGCCAGGCCGCCGATCAGACAATACGGTCCAACGGATTCACAGGCCCGGATCAAGCGGGCGAAGTCCGTCGCGCCTCCGTGTGTCGTCAATTCGTACACCTCCAGTGCGGTCATACGTTAACTTTATCCGTAGTTTCTGCTTCGGGCAACTCGGGTCACCTCCTCAGGTAAGTGCGATTCCTGGGTGTATCAGAAGGCGGCCAATGGGCCGTAGCTTCGCGTCGGTGCGACCGCCGCCACGGGGTAGTACAGCATCCAAACCCCGGTTCAGATTTGTTCCATGCGAAGCGTAAGCGCGCCGCTTTGTTTGCTGTCATAATGTAATTTTATGAACCTGAAGTACGTCGCCGTCGCCCTGACATTTGCGGGTTTATGCCGGGCCTCAGATGTCCCGACTGCGCCTGCCCCCATCGTCATAGATGAGGTGGTGGCGAAGGTGAATGGCGACATCGTCAGCCGCGATGAACTAAATCGTACCGCTCGCGATATGGCGGCCGAACTCAGGTCCCAGGGTGAAACGGGCGCGAAATTAAATCAAGACCTGGAGCAACAAGAAAGAGATATGCTCCGAGGCCGGATCGACGAATTGCTCTTGGTGCAGCGCGGAAAAGAACTGGACATTAAGGTCGATTCGGACGTGACAAAATATATGGCTGGCATACAGCGTGAGCAAGCCGCCAAAAACCCGCAGCTTGGACTGAGCGATCCTGAGAAATTTCACGACTGGATTCGCCAGCAGGCCAATATGTCGTGGGAGGATTTCTTATCCGAAACGAAAAACAATTTCTTGAAGCGCGCGGTGATCGGGGAGGAAGTCTCGCGCAAGATCACCATCACCGATAAGGAAATTCAGGACTATTACAACGCGCATCAGAAGGATTTTATTCGCGATGAGAAGGCCTGCCTGAGCGAGATTCTGGTTTCGACGGCTGGCAAGAGCGGCGCGGCCCTCGCCGCCGCAAAGAAAAAGGCTGACGACCTTGCATTGCGAGCCAGCAAGGGCGAACGCTTCACCGACTTGGCGCGCGACAACTCCGATTCCTTGACGGCGAAACAGGGCGGTGAACTCGGCTGTTACAAGAAGGGCGATCTTGCGCCCGAATATGAAGCGCAGTATTGGAATTTGCCGCGGGGCGGAGTGACCAAAGCATTCCAGATCCCGACAGGGTATGAAATCTTCAAAGTTGACGATCATACGAAGCAGGGCCTTGCGCCGTTGGCTGATGTGAAGTCTGAAATTGAGGAAATTCTTTACCAACCAAAGATGGAGCCTAAGGTCCGCGCATATTTAACTGACCTGCGGAGGACAGCTTTCTTGCAAATTAAGGCCGGTTATGTTGACACGGGAGCGGCTCCCGGACAGGACACGCGATGGCAGGACCCCGCGGT
>JBARMQ010000053.1:0-2940 GCA_049802535.1 Bryobacteraceae bacterium
ACTTTGTCTTGACCGACGCTTTCTGGGAAGACCTTCCGGAAGAAGAGCTGAAACTTTGGGAAGGTGAGGGTGAGTGAGAGTCTTACTCGACACTCACGCGCTGCTATGGGCGAAGATCTCACCTGAAAAATTAGGCCGTCAAGCCGCCGAAATTTTGGCACAACCGCTGAATGTGGTTTTTGTCTCAGCGGCATCTGCGTGGGAGTTAGCCACCAAAGTGCGTCTGGGTAAACTCCCCGGGCTAGAGAGACTCGAAAGAGACTTTCTCGAAATAATGGAGCAGTCCGGTTATACGCTGCTGCCGATCGACGTCGCGAACGCGCTTCGTGCCGCGCGCTTTACTGCACCTCATCGCGATCCTTTCGATCGTATGCTCGCTGCCCAGGCGTTAGCGAGCGATATGCCAATCCTCAGCAAGGACACGAAACTGGACGCCTTCGGCGTTCGCCGCCTTTGGTAGACCCTTCAGCTATCGGCCTACCAAGGGCTGAAACTCCGGATGCTTCGAAATGTAGTTCGCAACCAGCGGACACACCACGTCGACTTTCAATTGGTTGTCGCGTGCGTATTCCAGTCCTGTCTTCGCCAGTTCCCCCGCGATGCCCTTTCCGCGAAGCGCCTCGGGCACCTCGGTATGCAACAGCGTGATCCATCCCGCGCTATCCATATCGAACTCGAGGTAGGCCGTCTCTCCCATCTCCTCGAGTTCGAATCGGTTCCTGGTAACGCTTCGCTCCTGCTTGCTCATACCATCTCCGGTTTGGTCTTTATCACGCCGGCTGCATCCACGCGCTGGGCGTTGAATGCGAAATCTCCGCCTCTTCCGGCGTCATGTCAACGGAAACGTCGGCGAAAAGTGGGGTGCTTAGATAACGCTCTCCTGTATCCGGGAGCATGCACAGAATCGTTGATCCTTTGGGCGCTTCCTCGCAGACTTTGAGTGCTCCCGAAAAAGTTGCGCCTGAAGAAATCCCAACAAAGATTCCTTCCTTCTTGGCGAGTTCCTTACTGCAACGCATCGCCTCCGCGTTAGGGATACGTAAAATCTGGCTGATCAACTTCATGTCCACAGCATCCCCCGTGAGCTTAGGGATGAAATCCGGGCTCCAGCCCTGCTGAGGGTGTGGTTTCCAAGCGGGATGGGGGACGGCAGGCGATCCGTCGGGGTTTCGTTCCTGAGCAATGCCGCTGGAGAGCATGGCCGCGTCGTCCGGTTCGCAGACCACGATCTTGGTTTCCGGCCGCTCTTTGGCAAGCACGCGCGATACACCCTTCAGCGTGCCGCCGGTGCCAAAGCCAGTCACCCAGTAGTCCAGCCGCTCGCCTTGGAAGTCGTCCAATATCTCTTTTGCCGTGGTTCGGGAGTGCATATCGGCATTGGCTTCATTTTCGAACTGCCGGGTGAGAAACCAGCCATGCGCCTTTGCCAGTTCCACTGCCTTGGCCACCATGCCGAAGCCTCTACCCGCTGCGGGGGTAATCACGACCTTGGCTCCCAGGAATCGCATCAGCTTGCGCCGTTCAACGCTGAAGGTTTCCGCCATCGTCACCACCAGCGGATATCCTTTCTGGGCGCATACCATGGCCAGGCCGATGCCCGTATTGCCGCTGGTCGCCTCGATCACCGTCTGGCCCGGTTTTAACTTGCCCGTCTTCTCTGCATCCTCAATCACGCCCAGGGCAAGACGATCCTTGACCGACCCGAGGGGGTTAAAGGCCTCGATTTTGACAAAGAGGTTTATGCCGGACGGAGCCAGCTTATTGATCTTGACCACCGGCGTGTTGCCGATGGTTTCGAGGATATTGGCATATATGTGTCCCATTCGCTGTTCCTCCAGAGAAACGATCGAAGCCTTCCCAAGATAACGCGTTTCTCGACGGCTGAGGTCTGCGGTTGCGGTAATGGTCGAAAGCCACGAGAGGTGCAGGTATACTGTGCCCGGGTTAAACTAAGTGCAGTCTCCCAGCCGGGATGGCGGAACTGGCAGACGCAGCGGACTCAAAATCCGCCGAGGGCAACCTCGTGGGGGTTCGACCCCCCCTCCCGGCACCAAGTATTAAAAAACCAATAAGAACAAAACAAAAGAGTTACAGGTAAATTCCTTGCCTCCCCATGATGCCGTGCGGGGGACTCCCGGTCGGGTTTCGGGCCTTCGGTACAATTACGGTACAGTGCCGATGTTCCGAACTGTACCGAGGCATATGGCGACCATAACGAAAACTCCTTCCTCCACATGGAAAGCGCTTGTCCGGAAGTCGGGCTGGCCAACTACGATTAAGACGTTTCGCACCAAGAGGGATGCCGAAGACTGGGCTCGTCGCGTAGAGGACGAGATGGTTCGAGGTGCCTTCATTCAAAGGGCTACAAGTGACAGAATGACCGTGAAGGACGCGGTAGAACGGTATCTGTCCGAGGTTGTCCCAACGAAGCGCCCAACTTCGCAGGTTGCTGATCGTAAGCGCTCACGCGTCTTAATCCAGAACCTTGGGAAGTATTCTCTGACGGCACTGACACCCGAGGTCATTGCCCAATTTCGAGATTCTCGCCTAGCGGGCGAGGATCGCTTGGATGGTGATGGGAGGCCTCGACCGAGAACGAACAACACAGTTCGACTTGACCTAGCACTTCTTGGCCACATGTTGACGACGGCGATCAGAGAATGGGGCGTAGGGCTGCCTGTCAATCCGGTTACAAACATCAGGCGCCCGGCACCGGGCGCGGGTCGAAATCGGCGATTGTCTGTCGAGGAGGAAAAGAAACTGCTGGCAGCAGTCAATCAGCACTCCAACCCAATGATGGGCTGGATCGTTGGGATCGCGCTGGAAACTGGGATGCGCTGGTCTGAAATTCTGACCCTGCGCAGAATACAAGTGGACCTCGATCGGCGGATCGTTCGCTTGCTTAAAACGAAGAATACTCAGCCACGAACGGTCCCATTG
>JBARMQ010000054.1:0-9363 GCA_049802535.1 Bryobacteraceae bacterium
GTCCAGCCACCATCAATCAGCATCGTGTGGCCGGTGATCAGCGATGCTGCGCTCGATGCCAGGAAGACGACAGCGCCTGCAACTTCCATCGGCTCTCCAACGCGATGTAAAGCCGCGATTCTCTCAATGACGTCTGCTTCAAACTGAGGATCGGAGAGCACCTCCTCCGTTCCTGGCGTCCGAATGAACGTCGGGGCCACGGCATTTACGCGAATGCCGTACGGTCCCCACTCCACTGCCAGGCATTTTGTCAGATGCGCAATGCCGGCCTTGGTCATGCAGTAGACGGATTCTGTGGGCAACGCAGCAAAACCGGCTTGCGAACCCATGTTCACAATGCAACCTCTCTTCTGGCGGATCATATGACGCGCGGCGAATTGACTTGCAAAGAATGTGCCCTTCAGGTTGATCGCTATCGTGCGATCGAAGTCTTCCTCGGTTACGTTTTCAGCCAGGTTTCCCGGTGCGATCCCCGTGTTATTCATCAAAAGATCGATGCGGCCGAAATGTTGCACCACATCGTCGATGGCTTGGCGGATTTGCTCGAGGTTAGAAGTATCCATCTGGAGCGGCAACGTTTTGCGCCCGAGCGCTTCGACCTCCCGAGGTAACCCGCCGTCGCTTTTGATGTCGCGAAAGCCAAGGGCGACATCGGCGCCAGCATTTGCGAGGGCCAGTGAAATCGATCGGCCCAGACCGCGCGCTGCGCCAGTGACCAGAGCCACCTGACCCGTCAGATCGAAATTCGGATAATCGGCCATCATTTTTGGCGAAAGGAACTCGCCATTGAGAGGCGATATTTCTCGGCATCCCAATTCATCAACGCGCCCACTTCGCGGTCATCAAGATAATTCACTTCGGCCTGCACCGGAACGCGCTCGACAATGCGTTTCAGGCAGACAAGCAGTTGTTTGCCGGCGCGGCTTAATTGATTCGTGATTACTCCTTTGCTGTCGACTAATAAATATGCCGGAACGTAAGAGTGACGCGCATGATATCGCTCCACGGCCTGTTCGATGGTATCGCCACGGAACAAAACTGGAGCTGCGGGTCCCAAGTACACACAATGGTCCGGGTACATGGTCCCTCTGGCTGCAATCCAAGTGAATTGAGAATTTGTGGCCAGCGCATGAAGCTCGCGGTTTTCCGCAGGCGTCCAAGGGCCATCACCGCAAAGTTCAGCGAGGGCGGAAAGGTCAGGTTCAGGGGCCGCTAAGACTTCTACCGAGAGGCGCGATTCCACTTCGTTGAGCAGCGCCTCTGCCGCCGGGCAATCGTCCGCCGCAACCACCAAACCGTGATTCTGTATCAGAAGCACGTCCGGCTTAGGATTGAGCTCGCGCTGGATGTATTCTGCGAGCGGCACGCCAGGATGCACATAAGGTATCCAGCGCCAACGCAAACCCGCCAACCGCTCAGCGATCTCCGCCTCGCCATCCTGCCGAACGCCCCAAGAAATTGCCCGGACTGAATGAACGTGTATCACGACCCGTTGTGGGAAAACTCCATGAACGGTAGTCTCAACCGACGGCCGAAGACGCACGCCTGAGGCGGTTGGGTACTCTCCAAACCGCTCGTCGTGCGCGGCAAGCTTAGCCAAAATATCGGCCATGGGAACGGCCAAGAACATGTCGTCGACAAGCGCGTTGGCTAGCCACTTGCCGGAAGCCTTCACCCAGACGGTACCGTTGTCTTTCAGAGACGTGTTACCGCCGCCTGCCTGCACCAAGTCAAGATTTTGGCCGACCCGCGCCGAAAGCTCGACCAATGCTTGCAAGTCCACGTTACCCATGTCCGATGCCCAAATGATACATTGGCAGTCCTGAATATCGGCGGCTAACCGACTGGCTGGATGCGATAGCGCTCTCCCGGCTCAGTGTCGAACTGCACTATGCCGTTAGTCGCGGGTAAGCGGGAATGTGTCCTTTAACTTCCGATTCGCACGTGTGGCACGTTTACACCATCGCGAATGGCCTGATCGAACGCATGGACCTGGGAGAAATGAGCTCGCAAGAGACTCCTGCCGCCGGTTGAGAGCCGGCTCCTTTTTTGGGCGAATCTTACCGGAAGGCCGCGACCTGGATCTGTTTCGTAAGCGCGTACGCAGCCGGCAAATCGCTATCGCTCTCCACGAACACGCGGCCGATCACGAGCACGGAGTTATTTGGCGAAGAGGTGTGCGCCGTTCCCCGCGGAACAGCTCCTTTCCAGCCGGGGCCAGTAATGAGGTAGTCGCCCGCCGCCGTTCCAGTGGTGCGCTTGCCAACGTAGGCGAAATTTATGTTGTTCGATGGGTCGGTGAGCTGCAAACTGTAGTATCGGCCGGCCATGTCCGGAACGTGCAGGATTTGCGGTCCTTTCCTGAGGTCCCACCAGCCGATCGTAATGAGCGTGTCGCGGTTCACACCCGTCGTCGCCAATTTTGAGGCGGAGGCGGGCGGGTGGAGCGGATCCGCAAAAAATTCCTGGCGCTGCGTGTAGAGCGTGTTGATCGGGATGGGGCCGTCGCCGAAGCCTTTCACGAGGATCGCTTTCTTGTACGCATAGAGCATCAGGCGCGGCCAGAACCAGACAAACAGGAACCATCCCACGGCCATGAACGAACCGAAGATCAGCAGATGCATCACGGCTTCCCTTCGACAACCGGAGGCACCTTGTACGTGCCATCGAGCATCGCCGCGCCGGGCACATACACGCGCAGCCAGAGCAGGAACCTGCCTTCGGGCGCGGGCAGCCAGTTGGATTCGTGGCCAGTAGGAGCGGTGTTCTGAATATAAATGTCCACCGAGCCGTCGGCCTTCGGCACCAGGCCCGTGCGATCGCTCACGCTGTATCGGTTCATTGGATTCGCCACAAAGCGATTCCTCCCATCTCCCATCGTCAGCGACCAGAATGCGTCGTTGGGCGGAAGGCCCCCGGGCGGAAAATGCATCGTGTAGTTGCGCCGGCCATGCTTGCTCGTGATCCAATACACCGCCTCCTGCGGGATGTTGACGGGTCCCATAAATCTCAGCGCGCACGCCGCCCGGAACAACATGCCGTTGCCAGGCACACCGCATCCGAGCAGCGTGATCCAGCCGTTGACCTTCGTCATTTTGATCCGCGCGAAAATCTCGGCCGTGAAGCATCCCAGCACCACGCCCGTAATTAAGCCCTGGAAGACTTCGGTGCCAAGGGAGCGGGGGTGCGGCTGAAATCCAAACACGTGAAGGATTGCGAAGCGGACGGAAAGCGCTAAGATCAACGACACAATCAGCCAGCGGCTCACAACGCTCATGGCTCCATCATCTCTTTTCGCTCAACCAAGCATGGTTCGAGGCGGCTGCAAGCCAGGCGGTCGAAGCCTCGCTATTGTATTAACTTCTGCAAATAACGAAGCCCTGACAGGAGACGACATCCACCGTGCGCCCGGCGCTTCAAGGCTTCGATGGATTTGCTGACGGCTGACCATTGCTTGCCGGCGGCGTAATCCCGTTCATTCGTAAGTACTCTATCATCTGACCGTAATGATCGGCAGCATGTTCCAAGCTAAAGGTCGCCAGATCCAGTCTCGTCTTCATAAACGGTATTGGGGATCTTGCGAGCGGGACAACGGCGTTTTGCAGCGTAAGCGTCGCAAGTGCTTTATGCCCAAGCGTGAACGAATCCTTCAGGTACTTAAGGATTTGGTCCTTCGTCTGTATGCTGTCAGGGCCGTTGGTTAGACCGCGAAGACTGACGCCGGCGGGTGGATCCTGCCCAAGTATTGCGCTGTAAAAACCTGTGTTCGCAGTTGCCACATGCTTCACTTCCAATGCAAATGTCCGGACCCCGTCGAAGCTTGAGCCGTTCGGGGCGAAAGAGTATTTATCGTCCGGCATTGCCTCTGCTGCCGGTACGATTTGACCTTCTAAGAAAGTGAGTTGTAAGTCCATTATCGATGCAATTGTCGGAGTATCCAACGGGTTAGACGTTTTTGCGCTTTGTATCTTTGCACCGGACCCAAGCGAAATCCATCCCGCTAGTGCTAGCGATACTGCTAATAGATCTTTCATAATTGGCTCCATGGCCTTTAAAACTCGCGCTTCGAACGTTGCGCTCGTGCGGTATTCACGATTTTCTACTCCTCATCGGATCCACGCCCGTATATAAACCATCGATGCGGGATGCTTGTTGTCGGCAGTCGAGCCCGGGAAGGTGTCAATTACCAAGAAGCCGGTGTGGCTTTGCTATTTGAGATTCTCGTGTCATCAGCGATCCAATTCGTTTCCCAAGTCCTTCCGCCATCGTCCGAGAAAGCCTGTTCAAAATGGCAACGATTCGCGGTGATCTCTGACCAGACGTTGCGAACGAGTATCATCCGTCCGTTGACGGCTTCCTGGTCATAGAATTCGCCGCGCCCATTCTTAAACTCACCGACCGTCGGCACGCTCATCGTCCCCTGTGTAGCGTTTGCAAAGTTCAAGCTCCACTGATGAGCCGTAGGGTTGTAAAGGTGGAGATTGATAGCTTCAAGATGACCGCTCGGACCATCCACTTTCAGTTCCACCATGTTGGCGCGGCCTTCCCAAATGCTGTGGACCACGCTCGTGCCTTCGTACTCGACCCAGGTGGGGGCGCCCTTCGGAGGGTGACGCAGCACTTTCAAGTGCGTCTTCCAGGTCCCCAATTCAAAGTCGAAATCGTGCTGTCCCTCGTGTTCGGCCGGAACGGCTGCGGTCGCTGGAACTGCTGGCGTTTGGGCGTGAATCACTACTGCCAACGTCGTGAAGATGAAGACGGATAGCATGACTTTGCGGACTTTTTGAGAATTGTTCATACCCATGCAACTCAAAGCAGGTCCACATCAGAATCCGCAAATTTCGATTCAACGGCAATGTCCACTTTCGCGCGTTAACGCCTGCCACTGGTCTGCGCAATCGGGCGCGTGGCGGTGCTTTGCTTTCATACGCTGCAGGCCCGCAGCTTGCTCACCTGGATGCCTTGGACATTGACACACCGTAGCCCAGAACCGCCTCTCGCTCTGGAACTACCTCAAAGATTTGCCGGTGCATTGGCGATGAAGCGCGTCGGTCAATTGCAACGGGTGGAACGAATGTTGCGGCGACGCTTCAAACCGGCCTCCAGTGGCCATATTATAAATTCGCTTTGTGGCCATTTGCGTAGTCCGCGTTGAAGGCTAACATTGAGCCTGTGATTGAAAGTACTGTCCCTTAAATTTTGGAGAAACGGTCAAAATGGATGGTGATCCTGAGTTGTCGTCGGAGATGAAGCGCTTCGATTTTCTGTAAGGCGAATGGGATGCGCTCTGCTGGTCCGAGTCGCCGCTAAACTCCGGATTTGCCCGACGGTATTCAATCGAGGCAAACTTCAGTGGCGGACGCGTAGTAAGCGTTTAACATCGAGGAGGTTCGTGACGATGGAAGAGACTAAGGACTCCAAGGCGGTAGCTGCGATTGCAGAGCGGAAGCGGCAGCATGAAGAAGCCGTCGAACATCATTCCGTTGTGTCGCCGGAAGAATGGCTGAAACGGCGGTTGGCGTTGATGGATAAGGAGAAGCAGTACGTGCGCGACGGCGATGCGCTCGCGGCCGAGGTGCGTGCGCTGCCCTGGGTGAAGGTCGAAAAGAGCTACACCTTCACGTCTCCGCAGGGAGACTGCACGCTCGCTGATCTGTTCAAGCAGCACAAGCAGCTCTTCGTCAAACACTTCATGATGGAGCCTGACCAGGAGTGGCAATGCGAGGGCTGCACGCTCGAGTCCAATCACATAGCTGGCCTTCTGCCTTACTTTGAAAACCACGACATGTCGTATGTTGCGGTGTCACGCGCTCCAATCGACCAGATTGAAGTGGTGCGCAAGCGGATGGGCTGGAAGTTCCGCTGGGTATCTTCCTACAAATCCGATTTCAATTATGACTTCCATGTCTCTTTTCGGGCGGAGGAAGTGCAGGCGGGAAAGACGATCTATAACTTCCGCGAAAAGAAGATCGGACCCGAGACCTACACGCTTTCCGGGCACAGCGTCTTTTACAAGAACGCGCAAGGCGAAATCTTCCGCACCTACGGCACGTTCGGCCGCGGTAGTGAGCAGTTCATGGGTATCTACGGCTTTTTCGACGTGCTGCCGAAAGGACGGGAGGAGTACGCCCGAGGTCTTGTGGATTGGGCGAAGGTTTACGACCAGTCTGAAAGCGGTGGCAAGAACGATACCGGCTGTGGGTGCGAGCCGCACTAGTGGCATGTCGTGGAGTAAACGTTACTACGCCAATGAGAAAACTTGTCGAGGTGACGTTCATGAGTCTCGACGGCGTAATAGACGCGCCGGACATTGTGCAAGAGGCACAGCCCTATTTCTTGTCCAATGAGGAACATGCGTCCTACCAGAAAAGAAAACTCTTTGCGGCAGATTCATTGCTGCTTGGCCGAAAGACCTACGAAACATTATCTAAGGCGTATCTAAATATGGCTAACACTGGTGAAGGAATACCGTCGGAATTCGTGCATCGTATGAACAGCGTTCCGAAATACGTAGTCGCGAGGACTCTCAAAGAGACGTCCTGGAATGCCACGGTTATCCAGGGAGACATCGCAGAAGAAGTGCGAAAGATTAAGAATCAACCAGGCAAAGACATAGTGAAATACGGAACAGGTCCCCTCGACCGAGTTTTATTTGGCCAGCGGCTGGTCGATTCTCTCTGCATTGTTGTCTACCCTTTCGTACTCGGCCACGGCACACACTTGTTTGAGGAGTTCGCACCCACAATGCACCTGCGTTTGTCGGACGTGAAGCGGTTTGAGAGCGGCGCTGTGGTGATGGAGTACATTCCCAAGAAATGACTTTGCAGGCTTAACAGATCGATCCAGCCGACCGCCTAGGCGTGGAAGCGCAGCATGTCCTGAAACAGTTCAGGCGTGAGATAGTGTTGAACACCACTCGAAGATCCCGCTTAACAAGCGGCGCCCTTTACCTAGCTATAACGAAGCCGTATCTGTTTCTCGGCGGCGTTGCTGGCTGTATAGAGCAAAACAGAAAGAATCATCGCTGTAAGGCTTGCTCCCCAGGCACGCTCTGTCTGGAAAGCTTGGCTGCTCAGGGCGAACATGTTTCCAAGCCCTCCCGTCTGCATGAGATACTCCGAGACCATCGCAACCAAGATGCTGTATCCGGCGCCTACGCGGAGTGCTACGGCAAGGCTCGGCATGGCTGCGGGAAGAGCCAGGAACAGCAGCCGCTTCGAACGGGAAGCCGCGAGCGCGGAAAAAAGCTCATCGGACATTGGCGGCAATGCGCGTAAGCCTTGGCTCGCAAAGACGAAGGCAGGGAAGAAAGTCATGATGGCAATCGTGACGAACTCCGTTCGGCTCTCGTACCCGAAGATGCGCGCGAGCAGAGGGATCAGGCAAACGATGGGAGTTGAGCTCAATAGCAGAGCTGCCGGACTCACCATGCCGGAGAGTATTTGAGAGCGCCACGCAGCGATGGCAAGGGCCAAGCCGAGGAAGAGTCCGCCGGCTAACCCGCAGAGAGCGAATCCCAGTGTCCAAAAAGCCGGTCCTGCATAGGTGATCGGATGCCGCGCCATGTCACCGATGACGGCGATGGGAGTAACGGCGACGATACTGTTGTAGTGCGCCGAAAGAACCCAAATCTCCCACACGGCGAATAATAAGACCAGCGCCCAGTTTTCGCGAAAGACGCGCCGGGTCAATGGAATCGGCTCCCGGCAAGCTTTTCAGCAATGCGTGCGGCGCCATAACCGGCTAGCCCAATCACCGCAACTAATAGAACTGCCGCCCAGAGGAGCGGGATCTGGAAATTCTGCATGGTGTTGAGGATGACGATGCCGAGGCCGGTAGGAGCGCCGAACCATTCGCCGACGACAGCACCGATCATCGCGGCAGTGACTGAGACCTTGATGCCGCTTAACAAGAACGGGATGGCGGCGGGGATTTCGAGATAACGGAGCCGATGCCACCTGCCGGCGCCGAAGGTAGTCATCATGTTGGCCAAGGGCGGAGAGGCGCTGCGGAGCCCGGAGCTGACCGCGACATAAATCAGAAAGAAGACGCCGATGGTCGAAAGCAGCATCGGTGTAACCTCGCGGCCGGCCAGCAGTATGAAAACCGGCCCCAAAGCGATGGCGGGAATTGCGTTGACTGTAACGGCGAGGCGGTCGAGTCCGGGCTGCAGAGCTCGGATGAGATGGGCAACGAGAGCCGTTGCCGCGCCCAAGAAAGCGCCGAAGAGAAGACCTAGCGCGGCGGACCCAGCAGTGGAGCATGCTGAGCGGTAAAGAAGCGACGCGAAACGCGGCTGAAGATAAACATTGGCCACACTTGTCAACGTGGGAACCGTAAGGCCTGCAATCCCAGATCTGGCAACGGCTTCCCAGGCGACCAGGAGGCAGACTTGTCCCAAAACAATATAGGCAAAGCGCGATTTTGGAACGGCGAGCGTGGCCATATCACACCCACGGTAAGGATTCGTGCCGGATTGTCACACAGCCGCCTTGGCAGCAGCCGCAGCCGAGCCTGCTTGGCGTGGTGGCATCCTCAAGATTCGAACGCCATCGAGGGGTTCCGGAATTCTATCGCATTTACGGCCGGCGTTCAGTTCGACAAGGTTGCGAACTACGAGCCGTTGTGGAAATAGAGGGTAACTGGCCATTGGAAGAGAAAACCCCTGCATAGTCGCCAAGGGTAGATCTATGCTCCGCAGTAACTCACGCATCCTGATTATTATGTTTTGCAGCAGGTTAAAGGTCTGCGGCCACCCTTAAAGCTGAAGCACCGTCCGCAGCCCTTCATCTACAAACTGTTGCAAGCGCGGTGGCAGGGTGCCAGCGTGTTCAGTCAGAAAGCCACGATCGAGAGTCAACAATTGGGAGACGTTCACGACCGAATCCCGCGCCAAGCCCGCCGACCGTGCCGGCAACAGTACGTTTCCGGGAGCTTTGGCGACGTCGAGGTTTGTCGTGATGGCCGCGACGATTGTGGTCTGAATTCGGCTGAGATTGAAAGAGTCAGCTTGAACTACAAGCACTGGCCTCCGGTAGCCAGGTTCAGAGCGGCGCGGCTCGGGGAGATCCGCCCACCAGATCTCTCCACGATTAATCTCGCTCATCGCTTACCAGGCGTCCTTTTCAAGAGATTTTAGTTGGGCGCGGTTCAGTCCTGGATCCAGCTTTGCTGGAGAAGCAGAATACACCTCGTTCAAACGTTCCGTGATGGCATTGCTCTGCCGGCGTTCGAGGTATTCCGCGATTGCTTTGGCGTACAATTCGCTTCTGGAAACGCGGAGCTTGCGTGCGGCGGCTTCTGCTAAGTTGAAAAGTTCATCTGGCATAGATACCGCAGTTTTCATATCTTTAGTATAACTAG
>JBARMQ010000055.1:0-2108 GCA_049802535.1 Bryobacteraceae bacterium
CAGCAGAGTCGCTGCGTTTCGTCAGCCTGCCCACTACGCTGGGCTGGTACATGAAACACATCTTTAGTTTCCAGCGAAACATGTTGAAGATGCTCCGGCCGCTGGCCAACAAGCTGGCGCCGGTCGAATTGCCGCCGGATAGCTACTTCCGCAACATTTCAGATCTGTTTCACAAGGTCGACGGCATGGACAAAGTGCTGGAAGATGCCTCGATTACCAGTGTCAGGCTTGTAACCAACCCGGAGAAAATGGTTCTTCGCGAAACCCAACGTGCCTTTGTCTACTTCACGATGCACGGTCTCTCGGTGGACGGGATCATCGCCAACCGCGTGCTGCCTGCCGAGGCGGAGGGCACGTTTTTTGACGGCTGGCGCCGTTCGCAGCAAGAAGTCCTCAAAGAAATCGAGCAGTATTTTGCACCTGTGCCTATCCGGCAGGTCCCGTTATTTTCGCGGGAAGTACTAGGGTCGACTAGCCTCGACGAACTCGCCGCAAAACTTTACGCCCCGGACGAAGATCCGGCCGCAATTTCGCGGAACGAAACGCCGTACCAATTCGTAAAAAATGGTGACGGCTACCAAGTGCGGATCAGGATGCCCTTTACCGCCAAAGGCGAGATCGGCCTGTTCAAGAAACAGGACGAATTAGTTGTGGAAGTGGGAACGGTGCGGAGGCACGTCGGTCTGCCGACGTCTATGACCGCCTTGCACCCGACCAAGGCATCGCTCGACGGTTCTGTGTTAGTAGTTGATATGAGGGAGACGCAATGACAGAGACTGGTCAGACAACAGCAAGTGAGCAGGCCGATTGCACCTGCAAACGGATCAAGCAAGGTTTTGAAGACTTCGTCAATATGTTCCTGCCTCCGGAAGAGGCCACCAAGCACTTCCGCGAAGCTCGTTTGGAGATATTGCGTGGCTTTCGCGCCATCCTCGACTCACGCATCGAGCATCTTAAGGGTTCGGGCACCGAAGGCACGCGCGTAACCGTCGAATAGACCGCCGCGCTGGCAGAGCCCGCCCAAAGGGCTCTCACTTGGGCTGCGCCTTCTCGTGGTCTGCCCGCTTTATATACAATCGGGCTTGAGATGGCTACTGAAAGCTTCCCTTCGCGTCTTTTACTCTTTGCCGTCCTTGCTGCTTCATTCGCACTAGAGACTTACGCCCAAACGGAGCCTCGAGTGACTTCGCCCGACGGTGCCATTCAGTTAAAAATAACGACTGACGGCGGCCAGTTGATGTATCAGGTCTCGTATCAGGGCAAACCTGTCTTAGAACCATCCGTCCTCGGCCTGGAACTACAAGACCAACCGCCATTGGGCGCGCAGATGCAAATTGCTTCGGTGCGAACCGATCGCATTGACGAGACCTACACGATACCCGCGGGCAAATCGAACCCCGTTCGCAACAGGTGCAATACCTTGTCGGTCTCTCTGCAAGAAACCACTCGGCCGCATCGCAAATTAACGATTGAAGCTCGCGCGTATGACGACGGCGTGGCGTTTCGCTACCTAGTTCCGGACCAGGGGACGGCCAACGAAATACGGATCGTAAACGAGAAGACGCAATTTCACTTGAGCAAGGACGCCACTACCTATCCGCTCATTCTGCGGGACTATCAAACTTCGTGGGAGGACGATTACCGGACGGTTACGGTCACCGGCATCCATCCCGAATCGCTGGTTGCGATGCCGCTGTTGGCAAACCTGCCGGGCATCGCCTGGATCGCCATCACGGAAGCGGATATCGACAACTACGCGGGCATGTATCTGATGCACCATGTTACGAACTCGACAACGCTGGAGGCGCGTCTCTCGCCGAGAATCGATGAGCCCGGCCTTTCGGTCGTCACACAAACTCCCATGCAGTCACCCTGGCGAGTCATTATGATTGCGGCCGAGCCCGGAAGGTTAATCGAATCGAATCTGGTGATCAACCTGAATCCTCCCTCTGCTATTGCGGACACATCCTGGATCAAGCCGGGCAAGTCAATGTGGGACTGGTGGTCGGGCAGTTATGCCGAGCATGTTGACTTCAAGCCGGGCATGAATACGGCGACCATGAAGCATTACATTGATTTCGGTTCGAAGAATGGGATCGAATACATGC
>JBARMQ010000056.1:0-1894 GCA_049802535.1 Bryobacteraceae bacterium
GCTTTGTCGTTGCCGACGAGGTCGTCGGTCAATGGATCGCGCTGATCGCGGCCGGCACTCGCCCCTGGGACTGGCGGCTGGCGTTCGCGCTCTTCCGCGTTTTCGATATCCTAAAACCGTCTCCGGCCCGCCAATTTGACAGGATGCACAGCGGATTCGGCATCATGATGGATGACGTAGCTGCGGGGATTTACGCCATGGCAGTTGTGTGCCTGGTCCGACTTTTTTCCACCGGGTGGAGATTCTAGCCCGCCCAGTTCGGAATAGTCTGTCCTGTTGGGTTGCGTTGACTGTTCGTCGATCTGCAGAAGGTTTCGACCTCGATGAATTGGATTGCTGACTGAATTTGCTACCCCGCGCCGGAGCGCGACGCACATGAAATTTGGAATCCACACGACCGATACTGCCCCACACATTACCTCACTCTCCCCTCTCGCAGTGTTGCCCGGCGGCGAGGTGGAAGTGCACGGCCGCAAACTGGCGACCGAAGCCTACCGTCAACCCACAGCTACCATTGGCGAGCAACCTTCTCCGGTCAGGATGAGCCACGGCTCGAAGGTGCTGTTGCATGTTCCCGACGGCGCGATTTCCGGCAATGTTCAACTGCGCGTCGACGGACATACCAGCAACGCCGTGCCCTTATCCGTCGGCGTGGCAATTGCCGAGGATATGGATCCCGTGGCAAGCCCCGTAGTCGACCGTGAAGGTACCATTTATGTTACCTTCTCCGGCCAGCGCGGGCAGCAGACGCCGGTTTCCGTCTTTCAGATCGACCCGGAATACCAGGTGCGTCCCTTCGCCACCGGCATCCTGAATGCCACCGCAGTAGCACTCGATGCGGAAGGAAATCTCTATGTCTCCTCGCGACATGAAGGCACCGTCTACCGAGTCACACCCAGTGGAGCGAAGTCTGTATTTGCGGAAGGCATGGGCGTCGCGACCGGTCTGGCCTTCGATCGCGATGGATTTCTGTATGTCGGCGATCGCAGCGGAACCATTTTCAAAATTTCGCCAACCCGCCAGGTCTTCGTCTTCGCCACGTTGGAACCCAGCGTCTCCGCCTACCACCTGGCCTTCAACGAAGGTGGCACCTTGCTGGTCAGCGGACCCACCACTTCCGCCAACGAATCCATCCACGCGATTGAGCCCAACGGAGAAATCTCCAGTTTCTACACCGGCTTGGGCCGTCCCCAGGGCATGGCGTTAGACGTCGACGACAATGTCTACGTCGCCGCCTCGCTCCACGGGCGCCGCGGAGTGGTGAAGATTACGCCCAGCCGGGAAGCCTCCTTGGTCATTTCCGGCTCCGGAATCGTCGGCCTTGCTTTTTTGCCTGAGGGCGATGCAACGGTCGCCACCCGCGATACCGTATATCATGTTGGTTTAGATATCGTCGGAAGATTATTGCATTGAAAGCGGTTCTCCTAAAGCGAATGGACGGTTGGCGTCGTCAAGTTGGAGCCTTCACTTCGTTCAGAATGACGAACTCGCTTCTACGTTCAACATTTGTAAAACTGCTATAGGTTTGCAATCGATCTGGTTCTCTTATCAAACCCATGCTTGCAGAAATCATTGCCGTCGGGTCGGAACTGCTGACCCCCTTCCGTCAGGACACGAATTCGCTCTTCGTCACCGAGCAGTTGAATTCGCTCGGCGTTAGCGTCGTCTTCAAAACCATCGTCGGTGATCGCAAGGCGAACCTGGTGCAGGCTATCAACCTCGCCCTCGGTCGCACCGATATCGTCTGCGTCATGGGTGGCCTCGGTCCCACTGAAGATGATCTGACGCGCGAAGCTGTCGCAGAAGCGCTAGGCGTGCGCGTCCGCCGCAACGGCGATCTGCTGGCCGCCCTCTACAAGCGATTTGCCGAGCGCCGCATCACCATGCCCGCCAA
>JBARMQ010000057.1:0-4959 GCA_049802535.1 Bryobacteraceae bacterium
TCAAAACGAAAGCGGCAATTCCACGTTCATTTAGCCACTTGGCGATGTCCGATCCTTCTTTAACATCGGCCAGGTGCGCGTAACCCCCACCGGGGCAAACAACCACGGCAGTGGGCACCTTTTCGGAACCGGTTGCCGCAAAGATTGTTAGGGACGGAATGTCCTCCGGAGCATTACCTTGCGCGCCCGGCGCTCCATCCGGCCAAAGCAGGACGGTGCGCGGCGCACCGGTCTGCGCATACCCGGTGGGTATCATTAGCGTGAGAAAAACGGCAATTCGAATCATGAACGTAAGTCCCTCTAAACAGTCGCCGATTCTTCTACAATCAACAACCCCTTGCCGGCGTCCAGGGTCGATTGTATGCCCAACGGCAGCGTTAGCTGATCAGCCGTGTGACCGATCGTCAAGCCGGACAGAATTGGAACGGTAACTCCGGCGAAGCGATCATCTAAGACTTCTCCAAACGTCATGTTCCAGGCAAAAGAAGGTTTGTAGTCATTCGGGCGGCAGTCCAAACACTCACCAAATACAATCGCGGCCGCGCTATTCAACTTGCCTGCTAGCCGCAATTGCGTCAACATCCGATCGATGCGATAAGGCTCCTCGCCCACATCTTCGGTGAAGAAAAGCTTGTCCTTCACGTCGATCTCATACGGCGTTCCCATGAGCGTGCTGATTAGAGTCAAATTGCCGCCCATTAAGCGTCCGGAAGCACGGCCTTCGCGAATCGTTCGCAGCCGATGCGCCGGCCGCAGCATATTGCTTTCCGCAGGGTTGCCCAAAGTCCCTAATGGTTCCTTAGAAAACAGCGCTCGCCGGAAGCAATCCTGCGTATAGGGTGTAAATTCCGAAAGGACGACCGGGCCGTGAAACGTCACAAGGCCGGTCATCTGGTGAATTGCCAAATGAAGCGCCGTGATATCGCTGTAACCGATAAAAATCTTGGGATTGTTTGCAATCAGTCCGTAATCGAGGTTTGCCAGCAGTTGGCCGGCGCCGTATCCTCCGCGAATGCAAAACACAACCCGTACATCGGGATCGCGAAACATGGCGTGCAGGTCGTCCACTCGCTCCGCCACTGTGGCCACGCCCTGCGCGCGGTGAGTTCTGACGCTTGCGCCCCACTTTGCCTTCAGACCAAAGTATTCAATAGTCTTCATTGCAAGTTCGAGCTTGTCCGGATCAGTCACTTGAGTGGAAGGGCTGACAATGCCAGCTGTGTCACCGGCTTTTAGGACTGGCGGTTTCACAATTTTGCGTGTTGGCAACCCCGTATAGTTTGCGCTCAGCCCCATTCCGAACAGTCCTTCCACCGCGGTCCGCCTGGTCATAAGCCGTCAGCCTAACATGTTGTTCGCGATGCGACTACGACCGATAGAGATCGGTCGACTACACTAGTGTTGTTAATGTCCAAGCTTAGCGGCTTTGCCGTTGACCTGCGTGGCGTGCTAATTGGCTATGCGGTGATCCTGCTGATTGCCATTCTCAGCACTCCTCTTTGGCTCAGTGAGATTCTTCAGTTAGGCGCTTCCATTCCAGGAACGTTCCGTCTGCTGATGGCCTGGATGGCGATCACGCCCGGCGCGACGCCGATTTATTTTTTCACCGAGTTCCCACTTGTCGTGGCCTTTGGCCATTCGGCTTTTGTCGCGCGGCTGCCTACGCTCATATTCGCTTTAGCTGGCTGCGTTGTTTTTTCGCGAATCGCGCGACGCATTCCTTTACAGCAGCCCTTGCTGGCAACGTGTCTGTTTGTCTTGGTCCCGATCCACTATCAGTTTGCGACGTTGGCGATCTCTACAGAAGAAGCTTTACTCTTCCTCTTGCTCGCGACCCTCTACTTTATGCGCCTGGTTGAGAGCGAGAGCATCCGGGACGCAGTTTTCTATGCCGCCTTCCTCTTACTGTGCTTGTATACCGAGCCTATGTCGTATCTTCCGGCGATTGGTTATGTGTTGGGCCTGCTGGTGTTCGTTATGCGCAAGGAGGCTCGCCGTATCATTTGGATCTCACTGCCAGCGACTATCGCCCCCGTGCTTCTATTTCTGCCGTTTGCCTTGTGGTCGCATCCCTTTGCGTCGAAGGCTTGGCTGTACGAAGGCGATCATTTCGCGATTGGGCCACTGGCTTACCTGGCCGCATTTCGTGAGTTGTCGGCGCCAGGTTGGCCTGGGTATTTGTTGTCGCCGCTATTGCTGGCCGGCGCTGCTTTCGGAGGTTGGCGTGCAATCAGACTTCCAGAGGCGATGATTTTCAAGCGTCTGCGCCTGATTTGTGTGTTGGGCGGAGTGGTGAGCACGATCGTTTTGGCGTTGATCATTGACAGCACTTCCAGCGGATTCTTCTCCGCGAGCCAAATCTTCTGGACTCTTCCAGGGTTGATCGTGCTGGTATCAGCAGCACTCGACTGGGTGAGTTCGACTCTTAAGATGCGGGTTGTTGCTACATCCGCCGCAGCTTTGCTAATGCTGCTTTGCGTAGGCGGCGACATCGAGAACTTCACCATTCACCCCTATGACGTCTCTCAAGGTGCAAAGTTGATAGGGCCGCTGCTAACGGACGACACGTGCCTGGTGTTTGTATCCGAGACGCTTTCGGAGAGCATCTTCAGCGTCTTCGACCCGCATTTAGCGAAACGGCAATGCGTCGACTTCTTTCATAAACGTATCGTGCTGGCCAGCCACCCCTTCGTACGCGCCGATCAACAAGAGGACGCCGAAACTTACTTCCGTGGTTTGAATTTCGTGGAGACTCAACGAATGGAGGTTAGTGGCAGCAAAATCATCGTCGTGCAGCAGCGCTAAGGCGGTAATCAACCCGTGCGGGGCGATTGGTCAACCTGCTATTTGGGCTTCCTCAATTTCCACCAGACTTGCCATCATAGCGGGAATGACAAGCGTTACCGTTGATCCTTGCGCACTATAAAGGGCGTCTAGCGTCGATTCCGGACCGTAAGTTAAGAAAAGCCGTCTGCGTACATTCGCCAAGCCCATGCCGGACCCGTCGTGCGGCGTCGCGCCGATGCCTGCCGCTCCCAAACTGCTGTCCTCGACAGTTATCCGAAGGCTGTCATGATTTTTGTGCGCACGAACGACTACTCTGCCCGGCCCGGCTTTGGCTGCAACGCCATGTTTTACGGCATTCTCGACTAGCGGCTGAATCGACAAGATAGGAATCATCACTGGCAATGCGGACTCGCCGATATCGAGTTCAGACGTTAGGCGGTCTCCCAAACGAAGCGCTTCGATTTCGAGATATGCCTTGACGATTCGGAGTTCTTCGGAGAGCGCGATGGTGGAGCGATTGCCCTGCAGAAAGTAGCGGAAAATCTCGGTAAGATTCAGGACCAGACGGCGCGCTTCAAATGAAGCGCGATCGATGCTTCCGTACAGGGTATTGAACGCGTTAAAGAGGAAGTGAGGATTGATCTGTGCTTGCAAAGCGCGAAGTTCCGCCTGGGCCGCCAAGCGCCTCAGTTCCTCCGAACGAAACCGCTCCACTTGCTCGACGATGACGGCACCGAGACGCCGCATGTCATCGAGATCCTCGCTTAGATAACGCTGACGCCCGCGCCGGGTGCCGGTCAATAAGAACCGGATCTCACCGCTTGAGAAGCGAAGCGGGATTTGCGCTTCGGCCCAAGATAGATCGCCGTTGCCGCCATCGCTGCCGGTTCCGAGAAGCATGGCGGGACGGTCCGTCTCTTCGCGTGCCCCAACTTCAGAGACGACGGCAAAACGAGCTGTTCGAAAGTGTGCCGCCACTTCCCGCGCCGCGTCCGAGACCAATTGTTCTTCGGTTTTGGTTTGCGCGCTTAGATTGGCGATCGCGCGAATGCGGTCGCCCAAGTCTTGCCGATGGAATATGAACCGGCCAATCAACTGCTGCAGCAGATTTCGGAGATGAGCGAACAAGATCAGAGAGAGGCACAGCGCCACCAAAGCAATACCTGTGAGAAACACGCTGGAGCCGATGGCTTTCCAAAGATGAAACCGCTGATTGAGGAAAAGAAGGCAGGCGACGTACGTTGCGGCGAGTCCTGAATTCATCAGGAATCGCACGAAGGTATCCAGCAAGAGAAATCGATAATCTTGCAGTAAGACGACGAGAGCGACAGGGATTCCGATATGGTGCCAGGCGATTTCCGCCGACCAGGGAGAACGCGAGTGCTGATAGCCGAAGTGTGGGAGGGAACTGGAGAACAGTATGAGACAGCCGAGCGAGATCCAGTCCGACCTCTCGACCGGCGATACCTTCCGCATCGTTCGCTTCAAGGCAACGGCGACAACGATCAAGACAGCAAATCCAATCGCAACCAGCAGGAGAGCGATTTGGTGCGGTTCGGGGCTGGTGACAAACAGCTCCCAAACATGCAATAGAACGGCGGCTCCACTAATGGCATAACCAGCCCGTGCGATTGACGGGAATTGCCCTCGAAGCACAACCTGCAACAGCACGGCCGGCAACAGGCTGAGCACCGCGAAGCTTGCGGTCATGATCACCTGCATCGTGAGCGAGTCGGGATTGTTGGCCGCTACTGATATCAGCGAGCCGACATTCCAGGCAAAGGCCAAGGCCGCGGCGATGAGTGAAAGCTTTGTTTCGCGAATACCGTGAGCGCGCCGGTCACGAACCAATAGGGCGATAATCAGGCCGAACAGTAACACGCCGGTGGTGTGCCCGATCGTATTGATCAGAACAGGATTGCGAAGGATAGATTCAGTCAGCATTCCCGATAGTCGTACCTTTCACAATACTCTGGGCCCGGTACTCTGGCGGAACGCCAATCGGCGTGCGAAAAGCAGAACTGATAAGGTCGAGACCGGAGGATCTAGTGTAGTGCGGCACACAGATTAACGATTATCCAGAGCAAGGCGAGCACGCTTAACTTTTTCGAGGATGTCGGAGGCCTTGGCGGTCCAGATGAAGGGTTTGGGATTTTGGTTATGCTTTCCGAT
>JBARMQ010000058.1:0-3108 GCA_049802535.1 Bryobacteraceae bacterium
TTACAAAGCGGTTGGACGAGTTGCATGCGCTTGGGGTCAATATTCTCTGGCTGATGCCCATTCAGCCGAACGGGAGAGTGAAAAAACTGGGCACGCTCGGCAGTCCGTATTCCATTCGCGATTACTATGCAATCGATCCCTCGCTCGGAACCAAGGATGATTTTCGAAGTCTGGTGAAGAACGCTCATCAGCGGCAAATGAAGGTCATTATGGATCTGGTTGCCAATCACACGGCGTGGGACAGCGTGATGATGGCGCATCCGGACTTCTACAAAAAGGACAGCCAGGGCCGGATCATTTATCCAGAGGATTGGACGGACGTTGCGGCGCTCGACTATTCGAATCCCCGGCTACGGCGCTACATGACGGACATGATCTTGTATTGGGTGAAGGAATTCGACGTGGATGGCTATCGCTGCGATGCCGCGGGCGAAGTGCCAACGGATTTTTGGGAGCAAGCGCGGGCTGATTTGGACCGAGTGAAGCCGGACATTATTTTGTTGGCGGAAGCCTCAAAGCCCGAGCTAATGCGGAGCGCTTTCGATTTGGATTATTCGTGGCCGCTCATGAATTCCGTGAACGATGTCGTGATGAAGGGCGAAGCGGCGGATGCCGTGAGGACGACATTAGAGAAGCAAAACACGCTCTTTCCCAAAGGCACTTTGCATATGCGGGTAAGCGACGATCATGATGAGCTGCGCGCGGTGACGCGGTATGGATATCCCGGATCTATTGCCGTTTCCGCCATGATGATGACGCTCGATGGCGTGCCGCTGATTTACAACGGCATGGAAGTTGGCGATTCCACGCAGTCGCGTTCACCTGCACTCTTTGAGCCGCAGAAGATTTTCTGGCAAGCAGGCGATTGGCATCCTGAGTATCGAAAGTTCTACGCGGCGATGATCGCACTTCGAAAGAAGCATCCGGCGCTTGAGCAAGGACAGCTTGTCTGGACGCATAATTCCGATGAGCAACATATCGTGACCTACATGCGGCGCGACGGCCCGGACGAGTTTCTCATTGCCGTCAACCTGTCGAATACGCCATTTCGCGGAACGGTTGAAGCGGAGCCTGGAAACTGGAAAGAGATCGTGATGCCGGTGAATGAACCGGGAGAGACGGCATTGCCGGCGATCGCGCTCGACGCTTTCAAATTCCGCATTTTTGAGAAATAAGGGCGTGCCGCAGATTTGACTCGGGTGGCCGTATTCGCTCGGAACGCGCCGCTCGTGAAGCGCATTTGCTTCAAATTCCGGTCCGAGCGCGTCGAGATAGCTGGGGCCGAGTGATACCGGACCCCTGACGATTTCATCGAGCTTTGATCTTTAGTAACGCAAGGGCGCGGCTGCGTCCCACCATACAGCAGAGGGACCGTTAGTTCTTCGGGTGGCACGCTCGATCCCATGCCGGTCTTGCGCGAGTTCCTCAACAGCGCAAAGGGCACGGCTGCGTGCCACCAGACAAGAGAGGAACTCGCTACTTCTTCGGGTGGCACGCTCGATCCCGTGCCCGTCTTGCGCGGGTTCCTCAACACTTCACCCGCAAAGAACGGGATACGGAAAGTGGGTTGGATTTCTTCGGCGCCAGATATTACGGCTCGCCTCTGGGACGGTTCAACAGCCCTGATCCCGAAAACGCAGGTGCCGACTCTACAAATCCGCAGAGCTGGAATGGCTATTCCTATGTTTTAAACAATCCGCTTACCAATACAGATCCCGATGGAACGGATCCTTGTGGAACGAATCCCAACTGTGTCACAGTCAACGCTAAGCTCGACCCTGTCGCAACAGTTGCTGCGATTCTTCTGGTCGCCTCCGCAAACGTGCTCATGCAGACCAACCAGATGGCTGCTGAGTCGTGGAATTGGCTGAGCCAACCGCGAAATGGGACCTGCTTATCTGCAAGCACAGCCGCCGGCGCTTCAGCGGGTGCCGGCATTGGACTACTCGGTTTAGCAGGTGGCCCGGTAGTTATAGCTAGCGAACCAACAGCCGTTCTGACGGGTGGCGCGCTTGGCTGGGCCGGTGGCCTGATCTCCTGCATGAGCAGTTCGGGCGAGGTCGGCAGCAGCGCAAGCGGAGGCGGTGGAGACGCAAACAATGGCGAGAGCAATAGCAAGAAACCGCCGGTCAAGGCAACAAAACTTCGGGGCAACCAGGGTTGGCGCGACGAAAACGGAAATATATGGAGAAAGGATATGCTTCATAAAGATCACTGGGATGTAATCGATCGCTCCGGTAATAAAATTAGGAGGTCACTTTTGATGGCCGAGAACTCTGGCCAAACGGGCCCGAAAACGCCCACTGATTCTAACTTCACCCACCCGTATGTCAAATATGAAGGAACCGCGATCTGGACTTCTCTCGAGACCGCGATTAGCGACCTGGTCGCCAACGGAGACCTGGTCGAGCAAACAAACCGCAAATACATCGTGGGTTATCTCTGTAAGGTTCTGGCAGCAACCGTGGAAGGCGCTAGTGCTATGTCCAACAAATAGCTGGACATATGAATGGATGAAAGGGAAGAAATGGGGACAACCGGAGATTTAATCCGATAACCCTCAGCCCAATCCAGAACTACATAGCCTGCCCGCGCAGGCAGTACCAGTCGCCGCCCGAGAGCTGTATTCCACCTTACCGCGCGCGGGACTACGGCCAAACCGCGCTCTTCATCGGCTTAAGTGTACTTCTGAGCGATTCGTCTATTTAGGCCAACACATAGAGCAATTCATCACGGAATTCCTCAGCGCGGTCAAGCCTCATGCAGCGAAGATCAGAAATCTCAGCGAGAGTCATAATGTCACAGTGTCGCTCGTCTACCACGTTGACGAGTTGCCATATGTTGGTTTGACCCGCGGCCAAATACAGGCAATCGCAGCAATAGGCGCAAAGGTGGATTACGACTTTATGCTAGAGAGGAACCTTGACAAGGCTGAGGGACCTGATTCGGTTGAAATGGGGTAGTTCGTTTCTGTAATCTCGCTTCACCAGCAAAGAACGGGATACTGAGAGTGGGTTGGATTTCTTCGGCGCCAGATACTACGGCTCGCCCCTGGGACGGTTCAACAGCCCTGATCCCGAAAACGCAGGTGCCGACTCCACAAATCCG
>JBARMQ010000059.1:0-6482 GCA_049802535.1 Bryobacteraceae bacterium
ATCCCGATGTCGCCGTTCTGGATGTGGCCATGCCGGCGCTGAACGGTATTGAGGTGACCAGCCGGATTGTGGCCTCAGGACGACCGACCGCCATCGTCATCCTGAGCATGTATTACGACGAGAGCTACATCGTACGGGCTTTGAAAGCCGGAGCGAAGGCCTATCTTCTGAAGGATTCGGTGAGGGCCGACTTGATCGCTGCGGTGCATGCGGTGATTGAGGGACGCACGTATTTCAGCCCAAAGATCGGCAGCTTGCTACAGGAAGACCACTTCCGCGCGATGACCGACAAGCAGAAGGACGATAGTTTCGAGCTGTTGACGACACGCGAGCGCGAGATCTTGCAATTAGCCGCCGAAGGCAAAGGCAACAAGGAGATCGCCAGTCTTCTGAACGTAAGCATGTACACGGTGGACACGCATCGTTCGCACATTCTGCGGAAATTGAACCTGCATACGGCGCCCGAGCTGGTGTTGTATGCGGTCCGCAAGGGCATTATCCGCTGAACGCCGGGACTCGCAGAGATTTCGCAGCGGCTGCGAACGCGCATGTGGTTTGAAACGAGCGGATTAGGCGGAAATTACCAATTGAAATTGGATGGGGTCCAGGGGAAGAGTTAGATAGGTTACGATTGCGGTGCACCGGCTTGTGACTCAAGAGGAGCTGATTTTATCTCGCTTAGAATGAGCGGGTTAGAGCGGTTTTCTGATACCGGGTTGAGGGTTGCTCTTGCGAAACTTGGCCTAAATGCCCGAAGTTTTGCCCTTGGAGCCGCCAGAAGCGCCACCCGCTCTGAAGCATGGCTGCCGGTCGAGCCAGTTGCTGCTACGTCACGAGGATCCCAAAGAATGGATGAGGATGCTCGAGCGGTATGTGGAAGAGTATCAGCCGCAGTCGGGGTTTCTGGAGGATTTGGTTTTAGAGGCGGCGCAGGCGCATTGGTTCTTCAAGCGGACGCAGACCAATTTTCACCAGACGCAAGCGAAGCTGCCGCAGGATCCGACGACGTGGACGGCGGAGAATCATCACCAGATTGCGTTATTTTTGCGGTATCAGACGACAGCGGAACGGAGCCATCAGCGGGCGCTGGCGAAATTGCAGAGTTATCAGCGAATGCAGTGGCAACGCGAGCAGTGGCGGGCGCGGACGCAAGCGCCTGTCCGCGAGCAAGGCGCTCCGCCGGTGGCGAAAGAGGCTGCGGTGAAGGAAGCGGCGAAGCCGGTGGCCGTGAAGCCGGTGTTCATTGAGCAGTGGGTGGAGATCCGCAATGTGAAGAACCAGGTTGTGGCGGAATTTACGCCGACCAATGATGAATTGGCCATCGAGATTGAGCAGAAGAAGGTGAGACCCACGTTGCTGTATCGCCGGTTGAATTTTCCGGATGGCGTGCCAAGCAAATATCAGTGGACGCGGCCGCGCAAGGGAATGGCGACCCTTGGCGGGATGGCGGCGCAGCGCATGACGATCGAGACGTGGGAGAAATTGCGCGAGATCGAGCGGGAGAGCGGGTTGCCGGAGCGCACAGGGCTGGTGACGCTGAGGGACTGGCGGGACGAGTGAGGGCTGAGCCTCCGCTCCGTGACCGTCGCGGTTCAGTTGCCACTCTCAAGCGCGGAAGGCGATTCGAGACGTTTGTTCGGCTGATCCCCCGGCACTTTTATTGCTCGGGGACTTCGGTGCCGTCGGGACGCATATGGTGCAGCGGACCAATGCTCAGAGACTTGACGCCGTCCTGGATTTTCGATTGGTCGCCGACGATCACCCAAATCAGTTTGTCCGGCTGGATGAGCGTTTTGGCCTCATCGTTTACCTCGCCGACGGTGACGGCGCGAACTTTCGCCGCGTAAGTATCCCAATAGTTTTCGGGAAGGTCGAATTCGACTAAGTCGCGAATGGCGCTGCCGACGGCAGCCATGCTTTCGCGGGCGCCGGCGAGTTCTAAAACATCTTGCCGCTGCACACGGTCAAGCTCCGCCTGGGTGATGGGCTTGGATCCCACCACATTGTGGACTTGCTTTTCCATTTCCTCGAGGGAGTCCTTCGTTTTATCGGTCTGCACCGGCGCGATGAGCATATACGAGCGCTGGCCTTTGGCGTCGCGCAAGAACGACGATGCGCCGTAGGACCAGTGTTTGTCTTCGCGGAGATCCATATTCAGCCGCGCGCTAAAAGACCCGGCGAACGCGCCGTTCATCTCTTCAATGGGAAACTCCTCCGGATTGTTCGTTGGCGGAGCGAGAGTGGCAGCGAAGATGACCGACTGCAGCGCGCCCGGCTTGTCGATGAGATAGACGTCAGCCTTCTGAGGCCGCTGGACCTTTGCAAGAGTTTTGGTGGGAACCTTCCCGCCTTGCCAGGAACCGAGCAGCGATTCGAGTTTAGGCTTCAGCTCGCTCATGGTTGTGTCGCCGACAACGATCAACGTGGCGTTGTTGGGTTTGAACCATTCCCGATGCCACTTGACCAAATCCTCACGGGTGATGCGCTGAACCGATTCTTTAGTACCGGAACCAGAAAAGGGCTCAGAATACGCATTGTCTTTTCCGTACAAAAGCGTGGGAAGAACCCGCAGTCCCATTTGGACAGGGCTGGATTCTTCCTGGTCGATTGAGGCGATTTGCAAGGTCTGCTGGCGCTTGAAATCGGCGGCCGGGAAAGTTGGACGAAGGAGGATATCAGTGTACAAGGCCAACGAAGGGTCAAGCTTGGCTTTGAGGGCTGAGAGATTAACAACGGTGAAATCGAGATCGGAAGTTGCCGAGATGTTAGCGCCCAAATTCTCGAGATCATCGCTAATTTGGAGCGCGTTTCGATTACCGGCCCCGCTCATCATCACGGATGTGCTGAGCCGGGCGGCGCCCTCGACGGCGTCCTGATCGGAAGCATAGCCCGCATTCGTCGCCATCCAGAAATTGACGACAGGGATCTCATGCCTTTCGGCAAGGATCACCTTGAGACCGTTGGCAAGGGTGGTCCTCTGGAGTGTTGGTAAATGCGATTCCGGGGGATCGGGTACGGCGGGGAGTTTCGAGCGATCCACATTCTCAGCCACAGCCTTGTATGGAGGGAAGGGGAGAATGTCGAGCACATATTCGCCGTCGCCTAACCACGATTTGGCAGCATCTTCCAAATCGCCGGCGGTCGCTCCTTGAATGCGCGCCTGCCTAATTTTGTAGGCGTTGGGATCGCCTAAGAAGGTTTGATTGATCGCCAAGACATCGGACTTGCCGCCAAAGCCGCCGATACGCTCCAGACCGCGGATGAAATGTGCTTCTTCGGCTGTTTTGACGCGATCCAATTCCTCGGCGGTCGGTCCTTCTTTCAGGAATTTGGCTAGTTCCTCATTGATTGCCTTTTTGACATCATCGAGGCTCTTGCCTTGCCGCGCGGTTGCCTCAATATAAAACTGGCTGCCGATCTCCCGCGAGTCGACGTTGGCGCGAACGCCAGTCGCGATTTGATCGTCATAGACAAGCCGTTTATAGAGACGCGACGATTTGCCGGAACTGAGTACGGCCGCCACTAGATCGAGGTAATCGTTGGCGGCGGTTCCAAACTCAGGGGTATTCCATACCTTATAAACGCGCGCCAAAGGCACACGATCCTGAACCGTCTCGCGATGAATGCCACTCATCTTGGCGACCCAGGCATTCTGGTGTGCGACGGGCGGCCCTGGCGGTATGTCGCCGAAGTATTTGGTCACCTTCTCCTTGGCCTCAGGCACGGTTACGTCGCCTGCAATCACAAGCGTTGCGTTGGTCGGGCTGTAATACGTCTTGAACCATTGCTGGACGTCGGCGAGAGAAGCAGCGTTTAAATCCTCCATCGATCCGATGACTGTGTGCGCGTAGGGATGCCCGACGGGATATGTATCGCGGACAATCAGATCTTCAGCGACAGCATACGGTTGATTCTCATCCTGACGTTTTTCGTTCTGAACGACACCGCGCTGCAGGTCAAGCGTTTGCTGGTTAATGGTTTTGTAGAAATGCCCCATGCGATCGGACTCAGCAAACAGGGCGTAATCGAAGGCCGAGACGGGAACGGTTTCGAAGTAGTTGGTACGGTCTTCGTTCGTGGTGCCGTTCAAATTCGTCGCACCGACACGCTCCATGATGTTGATGTAGCGGTCTTGTATGTCCTCGCTGCCGCCGAACATCAGGTGCTCAAACAAATGCGCGAAGCCGGTATGGCCGGTGGGCTCATTTTTCGACGCGACGTGATACCAGATGTTCAAAGCGACGATGGGCGCCTTATGATCCTCCTGGACGATGACCGTCAGGCCATTGGGCAGAATAAACTTGGTGTTGGGGATATCGATCTGCTGGGCAGAAAGCAAAACGCCGGCCAGCATACCGGCAGTTAACAATTTAGGAAATCGCATACGGGAGTTGCTATTGAATGGTAACCGAAAATCCACGAGCAATTAATGAAGGCCCGCATGCACGGCGGGGTCAGTACGAGGAGCTTAAATACCGACTTGGCGTTTAGCCTCTTCGACGGCCGTTTCCATTTCATTTCGATATTGGTCCAACAGATCCGGCGATGCGGCCTCAAAGCGCATGACCAGAACGGGTTGAGTATTCGATGCCCGCACCAGTCCCCAGCCTTGCTCAAAGGGGACGCGCACGCCGTCAACATCAACCACACGACGAGGTTGCCGCAGGGCGGAAGCGACCTTCGCCACAACTTGGAATTTAGCATCGTCGGGGCAATCGACTCGAAGTTCCGGAGTGGAGAAGAGGTGGGGAACGCCGTCGAGTTGGTGCGAAAGCGGCTGGCCGGATCTAGAAATGATTTCAAGCAGGCGGCATGCCGCATACAATGCGTCGTCGTAGCCGTAATAACGGTCTGAGAAGAACATATGGCCGGACATTTCGCCGGCCAACTCCGCGTGCTCTTCTTTCATCTTGGCCTTGATGAGAGAATGGCCGGTCTTGTACATAATCGGATTGCCGCCGAGTTCCTTCAGCTTGTCGTACATGATCTGCGAACATTTCACTTCGCCAATGAAGGTCGCGCCGGGCTTTCGTGTCAGAATCTCGCGGCCGAAGATCAGCAGCAGCATGTCGCCATAGACGACATTGCCCGTTTCGTCGACGGCGCCAATGCGGTCGGAATCGCCGTCAAAGGCGATGCCCAGCTCGGCCTTTTCCTTTCGAACCGTGTCGATCAGATGTTTCAGGTTATCGGGAACGGTGGGATCAGGATGATGGTTTGGGAAGTGGCCGTCCATTTCGAAGAACAGCTCCACCGCGTCAACATTCAGCTTCTTGAGCAGACGATGCATGATGGGGCCGGCAGTGCCGTTGCCGGCATCGACGACGACCTTTACTTTTCGCTCGAAGTGAAATTGTCCGGCGATCTCGTCAACGTAGGTTTTAGCAAGATCACAGGTCTTGAGCGTTCCCTCGCCGGATTCGAAATCCTGATTTTGGATCAATTTGAATACGTTTTGGATGGCAGCGCCGTGCAACGTGCCGGTTCCACAGACGGTCTTAAATCCGTTGTATTCGGGCGGATTGTGGCTGCCGGTGATCATCACCGCGCCATCAGCGCCTAAATGCACTGCCGAATAATAGAGGAGCGGCGTCGGAACAACACCGATGTCGGTGACGTGGCAGCCAGCCGCTAACAGGCCTTTCAGGAGGGCGCCATGAAGCCTATCGCCACTCAGCCGACAATCGCGGCCAAGATTGACGCTGCGCCCGCTGTAGCGGATGAGATAAGTTGCCAGAGCTCGGCCCAGTTGCTCAACGTCCGGTTCGAGCAGTTCCTTGTCCGCAATACCGCGGATGTCATATTCGCGGAAAATTCCGGGGTTCAACATTCCTTCTCAAGAATAGACTAGCTGCAACAGTTTAGGACCTGAGCCGAAGAGAGTGGCGGGTGTCCTTTAACAATGGATCTTTTGGCCTTGTCACTGCGTACTCATCGAAGAGACGTATGTACTGCACGACTTGCGGTGAACGGATCGATTCGAAAGCCTTTTGCCCGTATTGCGGGACGCGGTTGGCTCCGTTGACGCCAAACGGGGCGACGGAATCCGTGCGAGCCCTTGCGATTCAAACTTCAGCACCAGTTTATTCGGCTGTATACCCGCCCCCGCTGCCCCTGGTTTATGCTCCGCCGCCGGCATATGCTCCATCGTTCTCAGATCGGATTCGCCAAAATCTGGGCCGTTTTCGAGTTTTCCAACAAAATGTCACCTGTCCCCATTGCGGATACTTCGGTCCGATGGGCGTGGTGACGGAACACAAGCCGTTCTTCGCAAATTGCTTCGTGTTGTGCCTGCTGGCCATAACTATGGTCGGTTTAGCAGTAGTGGTCCTGCTCGCGATTTTGGGAAAGTTGAGCCGAACGCTTACGGTCGAATGCCCGCAATGCTCTTCGAAGTTTGAAGTGCAAGGGCGGTAATTTAGTTGGCAATGGAGAAACAATCACTCGAGAGCCGCTAAGATCGTAAGGGAAAGGGGCAGTGC
>JBARMQ010000060.1:0-4227 GCA_049802535.1 Bryobacteraceae bacterium
GCGGCAGTTCGGACTTGTATGAAAGCTCATGCAAAAGTCCCGCAAGCAGCCTCAACTTCGTCACTTGTCATGACGGCTTTACGCTGAACGACTTGGTCAGTTACAAGCAGAAACACAATGACGAAAACGGCGAGTTCGGCCGCGATGGAAACGATGCCAACTACAGCGACAATTGCGGCGTGGAAGGGCCGAGCGAAGATCCCGCCATCGAGAGCCTGCGCAACCGCTTGATCAAAAATCTTCTATTAACCCTGTTTATCTCTCGAGGGATTCCTATGTTGCTGGGCGGCGACGAGTTTCGCAGAAGCCAGCGCGGGAACAATAATGCGTACTGCCAGGATAACGAGGTCAGCTGGTTCGACTGGCGGCTGTCGCACAAGCACAAAGAGATCTTTCGCTTTGCCAAGGGGATGATCGCCCTTCGCCGCGCCCATCCTGTTTTGCGAAGAGAAAAGTTTTACACGGCTGAAGACATACAGTGGTTCGCACCAAATGGTGCCACGCTCAACTGGGCCGACCAACGCCAGAAATCCTTTGCATGTCTCATTCCAGGATCGGGAGATCCGGACTTGTTCCTGATGTTTAACGCCGATAGCAAAGCGTTTGATTTTTCCATTCCAGCCCTGCGAGCCGGGAAGATGAGCTGGCGTTTGTCGGTGGATACTTCGCGAGCCGCCCCGGAAGATCTTTTCGAGTCAGGGACAGGACCTCTCATCCCAGCCGAAATGAGTTTCCCGCTCGAAGCTCGATCAAGCGTAATACTTTTGTCGGATAGCAATGAGGTGCTTCATGACAATTAGCCCTGCGGCCGGGAAACCGGCTGATCCTGCCATGCTGGTCAACGTTCCGAAGCTCGTCACGTCGTACTACGAGCTGCGTCCCGATCCGAGTGTTCCGGGACAGCGAGTGGCCTTTGGTACCTCCGGCCATCGCGGATCTGCGTTTGATGTGGCATTCAACGAGTGGCATATCCTCGCCATCACTCAGGCGATTTGCGATTACCGCAAGCTCCAGAAAATCGACGGCCCGCTTTTCCTTGGGATGGATACACACGCTCTGTCGGAGCCCGCGTTTGCAAGCGCGCTGGAAGTGCTGGCGGCAAATGGTATCGACGTCATGCTCTCTGAGGGCACACCCTACACCCCCACTCCGGCCGTCTCGCACGCGATTCTGCTTTACAACCGCGCACGAAAGTCGGGACTGGCCGATGGAATCGTCATCACTCCGTCTCACAATCCTCCGGATGACGGCGGTTTCAAATACGACCCTCCAAGTGGAGGACCAGCCGATTCGAGCGTGACGTCATGGATTGAATCGAAAGCCAATCTTTTTCTCGAGCACGGCCTCGACGGTGTGAAGCGCATGCAGTTTGCTTCAGCGCTGCGCGCGCCTACGACGCACAAGCATGATTATTTGAACAACTATGTCAACGATCTAAATAGCGTTGTCGACATGAACGCAGTGCGCGATGCCAAGCTTAAGCTTGGCGTCGATCCCCTGGGGGGAGCGGGTGTCGACTATTGGCCGCGGATTGCCGAGCAGTACGGTCTCGACCTGACGATCGTGAACAAATCTGTCGATCCAACGTTTCGCTTCATGACTGTGGACTGGGACGGCAAGATTCGAATGGATCCTTCCTCGCCGTATGCGATGCAGAGGCTCATCGGCCTGAAAGACAAGTTTGACATCGCATTTGCCAGCGACACGGATCACGACCGACATGGCATCGTCACCAAGGGAAGTGGATTGCTTCCTCCGAATCACTATCTTTCAGTGTGCGTCAGTTATCTGTTCGCGAATCGACCGAAATGGAATAAGGACGTCGCCGTCGGCAAGACTGTAGTGAGCAGCAGCATGATCGACCGTGTCACTGATCGACTGGGTCGGAGATTGTATGAAGTTCCAGTGGGCTTTAAATGGTTTGTCGAAGGCTTGCTCGCCGGCTGGCTGGGTTTCGGTGGCGAAGAGAGTGCAGGTGCTTCCTTTCTGCGGCGGGATGGCAGCGTCTGGACCACCGATAAGGACGGAATCATTCCTTGCCTGCTCTCGGCAGAAATTACGGCGCGCGTGGGTAAAGATCCGGGCGAGATCTATCGCGAACTCACACGCGACCTGGGAGATCCTGTCTACGAACGCATCGATGCTCCCGCCAACGCCGAACAGAAAGCCGCCCTGGCGAAATTGTCCCCGTCCGATATTCGCGTGAAAGAAGTCGCCGGCCAGCCGATAGAGAAGATTCTGACCGCCGCTCCCGGAGACGGCAATCCAATTGGAGGGATCAAGGTGATTGCCAAGGACGGCTGGTTCGCAGCACGTCCGTCAGGCACGGAGGAGATCTACAAGATTTACGCCGAGAGTTTCCTCGGTCAGAAACACCTGCGACAGATCCAGGAAGAAGCCCAGACTATTGTTTCGCAAACGCTGGATAGCAGCGCCCAGGCGACTGAAGCCAGCAAGCCGTGAGAGGAGTTTGTTCATGAGTACACCGACAGCTGTTGATCGTTCCCTCGACGTAAACATTTCAGATGCTCTTACCGACTTGGCCCTGGACCTTCGATGGTCGTTCAATCACTCAGCCGATCGGCTTTGGGAGCAGATTGATCCTGAACTCTGGGAGCTGACCCACAATCCCTGGGTGATGCTGCAAACCGTATCTCGAGAAAAACTGCAAACTGTTTCCTCCGACCCGGGGTTTAAAAAACTGTTGGCCGAGCTCCACCGAGAGAAAACGCTTATTGAAGAGTCGGAAGCGTGGTTTCAAAAAGCGCATCCCCGTTCAGGCGTGTCGACGATTGCCTATTTCTCGATGGAGTTCATGTTGAGCGAAGCGCTGCCGATTTACTCCGGCGGACTCGGCAACGTTGCCGGCGATCAGCTGAAAGCCGCAAATAATCTCGGCGTCCCGGTGACCGCAATTGGCTTGCTGTATCAGCAAGGCTATTTTCGGCAGGAAATTGATGCACAAGGCAATCAGCAAGCGTTGTACCCATTCAATGATCCCGGCCAGCTCCCGATTCAACCGGTACGCGAGGCAAACGGTGAATGGCTGCGTCTGGCTATTGCTCAACCTGGCTTTAAGTTGTGGATCAGAGTTTGGCAGGTGCAAGTGGGCCGAGCCAAATTGTATTTGCTCGATACCAACGATCCCGCAAACCCTCCCGCGTATCGCGGCATTACGACGGAACTCTATGGGGGCGGGCCGGAGCTACGTTTGAGGCAGGAGTTAGTCCTCGGTATTGGTGGCTGGCGCGTCCTGCGAGCCTTGGGATTGCAGCCCGAGGTGTGCCATCTGAATGAAGGTCACGCTGCGTTCGCGGTACTCGAACGAGCGCGCTCGTACATGGAAGACAACGGCAAGCCATTCGATGTCGCGCTGAGTGTCACCCGAGCTGGCAATCTTTTTACGACGCACACCCCGGTGGAGGCGGGCTTTGACCGCTTTGCTCCCAGCCTGATGGAGAAATATCTCAGTAAGTATGCTGAGGAAAAATTGTCGATTTCGGTCGATGACCTCTTAGCGTTGGGGCGACGCGATCGGCAAGACTCATCCGAACCGTTCAATATGGCCTATCTGGCAATCCGCGGCAGCGGCGCAATTAATGGTGTCAGCAAACTGCACGGTCAAGTGAGTCGGCGACTCTTTCAGCCTCTCTTTCCAAGGTGGCCTGAAGCGGAGGTGCCTATCACGTATGTGACAAACGGAGTGCATACCCCTACGTGGGATTCCGCTGAAGCAGACCGCTTGTGGGAAGTTGCTTGCGGAAAAGAATGCTGGCAGGGAACACTCGCGGGTACAGGAAAAGATATCCGCACGGCCAGCGATTCCAGCCTCTGGCAACTCCGCGCAGATAGCCGCACGGCTCTGGTTGCCTATGTCCGAAGACTTTACGGCCGTCAATTAGCCGCTCGGGGAGCGTCGCCGGAAGAACTGGCTCAGGCTGCGTTGATGCTCGATGAGAATATTTTGACTTTGGGTTTTGCGCGTCGCTTTGCCACATACAAACGGCCGAATCTTCTGCTGCGTGATCCAGGGCGGCTTGTGAAAATTCTGACGAATCGAGATCGTCCTGTTCAACTCGTGCTTGCAGGCAAGGCGCATCCCCAGGATGTTGCGGGGCAGGAAATGATCCGGCAGTGGTTTGAGTTTGCTCGCCGACCTGAAGTTCGATCCCGCGTTGTCTTTCTTTCGGATTACGACGTCCTTATGGCGGAGCATCTGGTTCAGGG
>JBARMQ010000061.1:0-7530 GCA_049802535.1 Bryobacteraceae bacterium
TTGCTCAACCACCATGGGCTTTGCGTTTGCCGTCGTCGGTTCTTTCTCCTTCACCGAAGACGCAGCATGAGCAAACGCCGCCCTCGTTGTATCGGCTACCCGAACCCGCTCAAGACATCCATCGGCCCAACGGATTTTGATCCTCCACATTTTTTCGCATGCCGAGACCGGGCACGCTCCGCCCTGGTGGGTGTCCTCCCTCAACGAAGGCCGAACACTGCCAAGTCTGCTTGTGCGAGCCTAGATTCAGGCCCCATGGAACTGCATTTTACGCCTGAGCAGGAAGCCCAGCTCGCACAAGTAGCCCAGCATGCCGGAAAGCCGGTCGAGCAATGCTTGACCGATGCCGCCTTAGCGATGCTGCATGAGCGCTACGCATTTCTCGCCGCCGTTAAAGCGCAAAGCGCACGGCTGGGTGCCGCCACACAAGAGAGGAACTCGCTATTTCTTCGGGTGGCACGCTTGATCCCGTGCCCGTTTTGCGCGGGTTCCTCAAAAGAGGGCATCGCCGCCGCCGAGCGGGCCGAATTCGTCGACGATGACGAGGTGCGTCACTGGCTGGAGGAACGGGAACGCTCCTGATGCGTATCCGCTGGACACCACCGGCGTTAGACGACTTCAAAGCCATCTCCCTACCCTCAGAGCGGCGAAATCTCGCACGATTGTTCCTCGAATCGCTAATTGGCCAGGTTGTCCGCGTCAGCAAGCAAATATGTAACGATGGTCGCGGAAGGTGGATGTGAACTACATCGAGCAGGAAATTGTTTTAAAAACCGATTCCCCCTACAGGCACGGCGTTCCTCTTGTGGTCAGTTCGCCTCTTCTGCGACGTCTTGAAAGTACGGCCCGCCCCAGCGTCCGCATGTTGCTGGAAGGGACCAGCGCTTCAGTTGGGGCGCCGCCTGCATGGTTGGCCCGGGCCTCCGACATCCGCACTTTAGGCTTCAGCACGAAAGAGGGATGTTCGGTCTTGCACGTAAAGGCTCCAACCCTGGGAGAAGCTGTCCCCCAACTGTTCGAGCAACAATCCCTCTGGCCGACACCCGCGTCACCAGATGATACGGCGCTTCAGGTGATGGGCAGAATCGCCGTCGCAGTCAGGCGGCAGCAACTAGAAAGCGACTTGTACGATCGGCCTTTACTGAAGCACTATAGCGCCTGGAGCGGCCTGTTTAGGCAGGAACTGAGGAGCATTGAGTTTCCGGTCGCGAATGCCCAACTCGAGTCAATTGGCCAAATAGACCAGGAGGTGACGTCGAACGCTAAGACCCTTAGTGATCGAACACCTTCGCCGCGTCAGGTTCGAGTCGTCGGTACACTCGATATGGTTCGGCACAGTACACGTTCGTTTGGATTGGTTCTGGACAGCGGCGACGAGATCCGTGGTGTTCTGATCGAGGGGACATCTGAAATGCTCCAGGGTTACTTCGGGAGGCAAATTACTGTACTAGGAAAAGCGATTTATCGCCCCTCGGGTACTCTCCTGCGCCTGGATGCTTCAGAGATTTTACCCTCCGTCGAAGGTCGCGAGGCCTTCTCAAAAATTCCCCCAGCCCTTGTTCGGCCCTATAAACCTGACCGACGGCCGCAAACGTCGAAAGGTGGTGTCGCGGCGTTCTTCGGCTCCTGGCCCGGGGAGGAAACCGATCGCGAGCTACTCGCAGCTCTCGAGGAAATTCGCGGTTGAGCGGCAGCTACGTCCTCGACACCAACGTTCTGCTTCACCTTATCCGCGGGCAGGCTCTCGGGGCTAAGATCGATCAAGCTTTTGGCCTGACGTCTACTTTGCACCGCCAGATTGTCTCCATCGTCAGCCAAGCGGAGCTTTGGGTCGTCGCAGATAGGAAGGGCTGGGGCGGAACGAAACGAAGCGCCCTCCAACAGGCTCTCGACAACCTCGTCGTCATGCCCATTGACAGCTTAGATCTTGTGGAAGCATACGTCAAAATCGCGCGTGCTGACTCTGCGGCCGCTGAAGGCGCCCGAAACCTGGGTAAGAACGATATCTGGATCGCGGCGACCGCTTTCAACGCCCAGCTCCCGTTGCTCACAACGGACAAGGATTTCCACTTTCTTCATAATGATCTTTTGCAAGTCATGTGGATCGATCCGTCAGGGGTATAGGACGTGTCACGACAAGGGACCCGAAAACGCAATCCCGAACCTAACCTTGGCAAGGCCGACATCACAATTCGTCGGCGAATGAATGGTCGGACTCATGGGTAACAGACCGGACCGGGGACATGGGTGAGAATCCAGCGGTCTCGCAGACCATTCTCTTCTTTTTGATTGCAAACAGCAAGATTTTTCGGTAGTGTAAAAAGCACTTGAGCGAAGGATAAGGCTCTGCGGGGACGCAACCTGAGCGTCGACTCAAGTGCCGGAATGGCTTGGGGCGCTTACGCCCCGAGCTCCGACGCCATTCTGGCCGTAGAGCGCTAAACCCCGGGGTTTGGGGCAAAGCCCCAATTCCTAAGCCGATCCACTACCTTTTGAGCACCGACGTGGCGACAGAATGTCATCAAAATCGCTGCAGCATAACGCGCTCCCCACTGTTCGCAGTTACCCTGGGCATGCCAATTAGTTTGAGTTGGCGGCGGCGGTTTCAACTGCTCACCTTCAGCTACTTCTGATCGTTCTTTTCGAAGGTCGTCGTGGAACAGTTGGCTAAGGCCGGCCTCATTCAATGCAATGTCACAGAGGCCCTCTATTTCCCAACTGTCTTGAGCTTGACCCAGACGGCTCTTTATTTGGGAAACGCTTTGGGGCGTGTATGCCTCAGCAAATATCAACGGTTGGCCTGTGCATTGATCATGGAGAAGACCGATGACTCGAATGTGGTCAATTGGAACGTGTAATGCGAGCTCTTCCTCTAGCTCCTGCTGTACAGCCCTGAACACCGAAGGGCGCGATTGTCCCGGTGCTTCGTCATCTGCATCGAATATCGTTCCGGGAATATCCCCTCCGGATTCGATTGATTCTCTAAGTGGCTGCACTACACCTGATACCGCGGTACTCCACTGACTTTGTAGCAGAACCGCACGCCGACCACGTTTCATTATGATCAAGCGCTTCTCGGAACTACTACCCTGCGACAAAGGCCACGAGATGAGATTGACGTGGACCCCCACAGGATTTGCAGCATAATGCCATTTGGGTCCGTTACCAAGTGCTGCCTTGAGCTTGTTTTCGATAGTTTCGAGTTCCGGCAGTACCGTCTCCTTCGCCCTGCGTATCTCTTCGTCCTCCTCGCCAAACTGATTAGGAGCGATCATTCGTTGAGGATCTAAAAGGTATGTCGAGCAGACTTCATACGCGAAATTTGTCTTCGAGAGCTGCAGACTTAGGCTTGGCGTATTGAGCTTATTGGCCCCGCATCTGAAACAGTCAAGCCGAACCTGATATTCGTTGAAGAATGTACGTTGAGCAGAGTCGCGCTTCTTCGAATAGCAGATCGCGAGAAGGGCCTTCGCTTTTCCGGAGAAACTGCAATCTAGAGCCTTTACGATTTCCTGATCCAGGCCCTGTCGGTCAAAGCGAAACTGAAGCTCCTTTTTGTTTTCTAAGGTGGCTTCGGCGCCTGCAGCAATTTCATCGAATCCAAATCGTTGAGCCCGCTCCATTCTGTATTCGAGCGTTCCAACCGGTGTGTTTTGGAGCCCAATAAAAGCATTGTTCCAGGTTACGAGGACCTGCTCTTCCCGCAGACCACTCACTAAATTGGCAGCTCCTATGTCCAAACGATATAGACCCGACTGTTTTTCTATGAAACCAGCGAACTCATCTGTCAGAGCGTGTCCACCAGACTCCGACAGAAAGGAAGAGATGTGTTGTGGAAGAGGGCGACTTGCGATTTCAAAGACTGATCGGATTCGATCAAGCCTATTCGCAATTTCGAAGAGCGCATCCGATATTTGTTTTTTTTCTTTGTCATGCAAAAGCTTAAGTGAAGTCCAAGCTTGCGATGAAAGTGCCGGCCTACGCTTATAAAACAATTCGTGTTCCCATTCGCTCCAAGCATCTTCTAAAACACTTCTGACTTGAACCTCAATGTACATCGGATTGTTAGTGCCGTTCTTGGGCGTCCATAACATTTGCACCTGCCAGGTCCGATAACGAGATGTCTTCGCTTCTTGGTAGAAGTTTTTAATGTCTTTTCGGTTCCATTGAAATTCCTCTATAGAAAGAACTCGTCTAACAGACTTTATGACGTCGTTGAGGTTGAGACAAACGATTCTGGCCCCAATGATGTCACGCAGCTCAAGTACTGCGTCCCAGGTAAATTCTCGATTCTGCGGGTCTTTTACAAACGCGGATCGAATTGCTGAATTGAACCTCTTTACGCGTGCATTGATGGAAGTAATCATGCAGCCGTTCTCACGCATTGCACTGAGTTCTCTTTGAAGCAACTCCTCCAGTGCTTGTTTCTGGTTAGTCCATCTCGCCTCGGCTGACTTGTATGCCTGAAGGAACTCAGCGGCATCACCCCGGAGAATCAGCCTTACATCTTCTTCGATTTCGTCGTGTTCTTCGAGCATCTGTCAATGTGTAGCATAAATTCGCTCTGCCAGATGGGTCGACAATCAAATGCTCGCAGCTCCGCGTCGTCTAGCACCGGAGGAGTGCTACGCCGTGGCGCGACACTCCCCGTGCTATCAAAGCTGCTACTAGCGAACTGAAGTAAACGTCATCCAGTGAGTGTCGACCTCGCCCAGTAGAGTATCGCCCAAATACAACTCGTATAGTTGATCCTCAACCAGCAAGAGGCCAATCCGCTCGTGACTCAACACTCCGCTGATAAATATATGCTTTCCTTCGAGCTTGATGTCGCCGTCCTTTCTCACCTTGCGGACAACGAACTGGTCACTATATTCGCGCTCAGGCAGTTCCTTAGGGTATAACCGCGTGCTGGCGACGTATAAGGAGTCAGGCGTCGCAAAGGCTAACGCTTCGTGTGGCCGTTCCTTATTGAAGCACCGCCGAAAATCATCGAAGCGCGCTTGCTGTTCTCTCAGCGTGAATGCGGGCGGCGTTGCCGTTTCCAATTTAAGCGTTCGATGCATCCTTTCGTGCCGGCCATTCTCGCCGGGCTCTCCAGGGTGAATTCGCTCGTGCAAAATACCAAGCTTTCCCCACTTGATCGATAACTTGCTCAGGCCTAGAGGACCCGTCGTCGCAAACGGGCTTCCGTTATCGGTGCGGATTCGATCTGGCAATCCGTGTTCGCGCATTGCCGCCTCACAGATGGCATCAACGTTTTCAAAATTCAGTTTGGGTACGGCCTGGCATCGGATGATGTATCTGCTGTGCGCATCTGTGACCGTAAACGGATCACACCGTTCTTTGTTGCCGCACCGGAAGAAGCCCTTGAAGTCCATGCACCAAAGTTGATTCGGCGCCGCGACTTCTCCCAACGGTGACGACGACGGCGTCACCCTTCGCTTGCGCTTCTGCGGCTGTACGAGCCCAGCACGCCGAAGAATGTCATTAATCGTGCTGGCTGCAGGCCAGTCTGTGTCACCCTTCGTTTGTTCCAGTTTCGCCCGGAGCTTCCGTGCACCCCAGGTCGGATACTTGTATCGCAGTTCCAGAATGTCCTTGACAATCGGCTCTGGCGTCGCGTGCGCACAGCTTTGCGGTCGCCGCCCAAGATCCTCCAGGCCTTTGGGTCCGGCTTCTTCGTACCGTTCAATCCATTTGTAGCCAGTCTTTCTTGAAATTCCGTACTGCTGGCACAGTTCCTTGATTTTTCGTTCGCCCTTTAACACCTCGGCAACGAATTTCACTCGTTCGTCCACTATTCGACTCTCTTTCCAGGGCATGGCACTCATTGTTTCCATGTCCTTCTAGTTTTTGAGTCGCTGGACTGTCACCGATGTGCCCGGTCCAAAGTGTTACCGATGTGTTCGGTCTGTACACGTAATCCACCCTCCACGAAGGACGGCCGCCCCTTCACTCATCTCGCCAATCCCGCAGCGTCGCCTTTCCGGTGCTCTCCGAAAAGCCCGTCTGCCGCTCCACTTCCCTCAGCTGTTCCCACGTCTCGGCCGCCATGCGTTGCACGGCCATGCCGCCCGTCGCCATTTCTTTGCGTGGCCGCACCCACTGGTAATAGCCCGGCACACCATCCGGAAAATGCAACCGCCCGTACAGCAACGTCGGCTTCACTTTCTTCTGTCCGATCTCGACCGCCAACTCATCATTGGTCGGATAAAAATTCACCACCATTTGGTTGTCGGCATTCGCACTTCCACCCACTGCTCAACCGCCACGGGCGCTTTGCGTTTGCTGTTTTCGGTTCTTTCTCCTTCACCGAAGCCCCAGCGTTAGCAACCGCCGCCAGCGGTGCTCCGGCTACCCGACCCGCTAAGACATCCATCGCCCTAAGCGTTTTAGCTCTCCACATTTTTCCGCAAGCGGAGCCGGGCACGCTCCGCCCCGGTGCGTGCTCCCACCACGAACGCCGAACACCGGCACGTCTGCTTGTGCCAGCCTAGATTCAGGCCCTTGGAACTGCATTCTACACCTGAGCAGGAAGCACAGCTCGCTCAAGTAGCCCTGCATTCCGGAGGCGCTGCCCAAGATCGCGGAGATAGCTCCCAGTCACAATTACTTTAAGCGCGAGTTGGGCAAGCGCGACCAGAGCATGTTCCGCTACATTTTCGCTCAGCCAGCAGACATTAGCCGTGACATTGTGTTAGCTGTGCTTGCATTCGACGTTCCAACGGCTGAGGCCCAAAAAGGACTGCGGACGATGGCAACTGGCGGAAGTTTAGGTCCAGTCGACTAGCTGGAAGTGTGGTGCGTTCTTCTTATCCCCGCCAAAGCCTTCTCCTGCCAACTCGTCTCGCTGAATCGAATGACGAACCCGCGAGTACGCTTCTCGAGCGCATCCGCGCCGAGCGCGACGTAGCGCACTTGGCCGCGGCAAGTCCCGTGCCACCTGATCGGGAACACCCGAAGCTGCACTACAATCAAAGTGATGGCGGCCGAGGTCACATCTTCGCGCGTGGTGATGCGGCCAGGTGTTCGCTCTGGCCAGCCCATCATAGCCGGAACACGGATCACGGTCTGGGATATACTCGGTTGGCTTGCCGCGGGTGCAACAGAAAGCCAAATCCTGGAAGACTATCCAGATTTGACCCACGACGATCTCCTCGCTGCCTTGCAGTTCGCCTACGACCTGAAAGATAAATTCCCGCTTGAAACTGCTGTTTGATCACAATCTGTCACACAGAATTGTGCAGGCGATAGCAGATCTATTTGAGTGCGCCCATGTGCGGCAGTTTGGCCTCCAGCGCGAAACGCGAGATGAAATCATACGCGATTTCGCCAAGCAGCACGGCTACACGATAGTGACTGCCGATCGGGATTTCCTTCAACTCGCCGAGTTGCATGGAGCGCCGCCCCAGCAAACATCATTGCGTCAAGCAAGCGGAGGCCTCCCCCTCACTCGTCCCGCCAATCCCTTAACGTCGCCTTCCCGCTGCTCTCCGCAAAGCCCGTCCGCCGCTCCACTTCCCTCAGCTC
>JBARMQ010000062.1:0-13209 GCA_049802535.1 Bryobacteraceae bacterium
ATCGCTTTCGCGAGCGCACTATGGTGGAGCGCGTCTTCAGCCGCCTCAAAGATCAGTTCGGGGCACGGCTGATTCGCGTCCGCGGCGCCAGCAAGATCATGGCGCATCTGATGTTTGGGGTGCTGGCCCTCACGGTCGATCAACTGCTCAAACTGACCGGCTAAACAGACTCCCTCGCCTGACGGCAACGGTGCTTCCAGCGAGCATCTCAGTCGCGGGCGTGTCTATCTTTCCTTCTTCCCAACAAAACTTATCGCTCCTCACACTATTAAACGCCAAATCACACCTAATCCCGCTTTGTCAACACCCCTTGCGGCGAGTTTTGCAAGTGGGTCACGAATCTTCCAACTTTTTCTTCTCTCTCATTCGAAATCACTTACTTAAATTCGTCGAATACAGAAGTTCGTTTTGGCCGTTCGAGATGCTAACGTGCCAATCGAAAGCGGGTTCCCAGCATCTATGTCCACGCCCTCCCAGATTGCCGCCAACCAGGCGAACGCGCAGCTCTCTACTGGCCCCAAGACCGAAGAAGGCAAAGCCAAGTCGTCTCTCAACGCCGTGTCCACTGGCCTTACCGGCAGAACCGTTCTCCTGCCCACCGACGACGTCCAGGCGTACGGTGCCCATTTTGCGCGCTTCGTCGACCGCTACAAACCGGCAACGCCGGAAGAACAAGAACTGGTCCAGGATCTCGCCCAAACCAAATGGCGCCTGCTGCGCATTCCGCAGCTCGAAGAGGATCTCTGGGCGCTCGGCAGCGTTACGTTTGCCAATATGTTTGAAGATCAACCCGAAGAGGTGCGTCCCGGTCTCATCCGCGCGCATACGCTGGTCTCTTTCGGCAAGCGCTTCGATAACCTGGCACTGCAGGAACTACGCCTCGCCCGTCATCAAAACAATCTGCTCAAGCAGCTAGGCGAGCTATTACAGCAGCGCCAAACCGAAGAACTGGATGCTCGAGCCGCCGCCCGCCGGGCCGCCTCTCAGCAAAATGGGTTCGAATTTTCAGATTTGCAGAAGATCCGTCCGGAAGAGTCATTCGGTTCGCTGTCGCCTGCCGAAAAGGCCAAGGTACTCGAACAAGTCAACCAACGCTTCGCCAAACAGACCGGCAACCGCCGCAGTTAGGCCCCGAACCACCTGAAAAGACCTGCTAGCATCACCGTTTGGAAGAACAAGAGATCTATTCGGTGATTGGCGAGGACGGTTTCGATCGCCTGATCGCCGCTTTCTATCGGCAGGTGCCACTCGATCCCGTATTAGGCCCTCTCTACCCGAAAGACGATTTGGCTGCCGCTGAGCATCGGCTGCGCGACTTCCTAATCTTTCGCTTCGGAGGGCCGCAGCGCTATATTGAGCAGCGCGGCCATCCGCGTCTCCGCATGCGTCATGCTCCTTTTCCCATTGGACCGGAAGCCCGCGACCATTGGCTGCAACTCATGCGTAATGCATTAATGGAAGCCGCTCTGCCGGCGGGAGCCGCCACCATTTTGTGGGATTACTTCGAACCAACCGCGAACGCCATGATGAACCGGCCTTAAACACCCTCCGGGTGCGCGTCCCGCAGACCTCCCTGAGAAAATGATTGGCAATGTTTGCCAACAATGCTACGATGAGTGCGAAATCTGAACTCGTGGAGTAGCCACCATGCCCACGCGCAATGTGAATCTCACCGACGAGCTCGACCGTTTCGTGCTGACTAAGGTCGAAAGTGGACGCTATGAAAATGCCAGCGAAGTAGTCCGCGCCGCCTTGCGCACGCTGGAGCGCGAGGAGCAACAGTACGAGGCGAAGCTTGCCGGACTGCGTGCGGCGATCGATGAAGGCGATGCTAGCGGTGTTGCGCAGAGCGATGTCTTTGCGCGCGTCCGCGAAGCACTTAATCTTTCCACCCCGCGCTGAGCCGTGGGCGAATTTCGTCTCTCCCGCCTTGCCGAAGCCGATTTGCTGAACATCGGCATTTATACGCTGCGCACCTGGGGCGACGCCCAAACGGTACGCTACATCGACGCCCTGGAAGCCTGTTGTAAGCAACTTGCCGGCAATCCCACGTCAGGCCGTTCGTGCGAGGATATCCGGCCTGGGCTTTACCGCAAGGAGCAAGGCAAGCATGTCATTTCCTTTCGGCGCGAGGCGGGTGGCATTTGGATATCCCGTATCCTGCATAAGCGCATGCTTCCGGAAAGGCATGTTTTCGATGACGAGGAAGACGCGGAGTAGACCAGCATCGCGCGGCGCCGCAGTTCCAGCCGTCGCACCCCACCCGTTGCCGTATGCGCCTCCCGTGTACGACAGTCATTAGGGTGCTGGCCGCTCGGCAGGCTGTTACATTGTCATCGATGCCGATCAGCGCTAGCGCCCGAAAGCCACCTCTTGCGGCGGCGCTTCTCTTTGTGGGCGCGGCGGTGATCGTCCTGGTCGTGCATCTTGCCACCAATGGCACACTCGGCTTCCACACTGACGAGCTTTACTACATCGATTGCGGTCGTCACCCCGCGCTCGGATATGTTGACTTTCCGCCGATCGTCCCGCTACTCGCGCGTCTTGAAACCGATCTCCTGGGTGCCACGCCATGGAACCTGCGCCTGCTTCCGACGCTGCTCGGGGCCTTCATGATTGCTCTTTCAGGGGCGTACGTGCGGCGTCTTGGCGGCTCGCTCCGCCTGCAGGCCCTCGCCCTATTGATCGCAGTCACGGCCCCCTACTTCCTCGGCGCGAACTGGGTCTATCAGACCGTGACATTCGATGAGGCGACCTGGATGGTCACGTTCTACTGGTTTTTGTGTTTGGCCCGAGAGCAGCGGCCCAGGTATTGGATCTATCTCGGTCTCTCCCTCGGTATCGGCCTCGAGGTCAAGTACACGATCGCGGGCTTGGCCGCCGCCATCGCGTTGGCCATCTTGCTTACTCCCGCCCTGCGCTCGGACCTGCGGACGCGGTATCCGTGGATCGCGGCCGGCATCGCGCTGCTGATCTGCGCGCCGAACCTTGCGTGGCAGATTAGGGACGGTTTTCCTTCGCTTATCTACATAATCAACCACCAGGGCTCTGGCGGCGGCCTGGTCGCCAACTTGATCCTGCTCGGGGTCTATCTCTTCTTCTTGCTTCCGCTCTGGGTTGCGGGATTGGTGTCGTTCTTTCGCAGCGTCGCGCTGCGCCCACTCGGGATCGCGTGTCTTTTTCCTCTCGTCCTCTTCCTGTTCGTCGGCAAGTCTTACTACGCGGTGGGCGCAGTGCCGATCATACTTGCTCAGGGGCTGATGGCGATCGCCAGTGTTAAGCGGCCGAGGTGGCGCACCGGTTTGCAGATCGCAGTTGCGGCCGCGTGCGCGCTTCAGTTGGTCACGTTTGCTCAGCTCACGCTTCCCATCACGCCGCCCAACCGGATTCATTTGCTCGGCCTCGATGCTAAGAATGAACTTTTCGCGGACAGCGTGGGGTGGGAGAACGTCGCACACCAAGTGGAGTCGCTATACGGCAATCTTCCCAGCTCGGAGCGAAATGCAACGATCATCATCTCGGCCTACTATGGTGTTCCAGGAGCGCTGCAAATCTACGGAGACAACAGATCGCTTCCCGTGGTCGTCAGCCCCCAACTGAGCGACTGGTACTGGCTTCCCAAGGATCTATCGGCGACCGACGCGATGATGGTCGATTATCAGCCTTCGGAGGTCGCCTGGATGTGCTCATCCACGACTCTTATGGGGCGACTGATGGTTCCGTTCGGCGTGCACGGCCTGGAGCAAGGCGCGCCGGTCACGTTCTGCGTGCTCAAAGCTCCCATTCAGCAAGATTGGAGTCGGCTCCGCAACTTCTCCTGACGATTGATTCGCGACCAGGACTATCCCGGCGTCCTCTGACGCGAGACAAAACAGATCTATCGGGCGCCCGCTCCCGCGTCGATCGGCTGATCAATTCAAAAACAACTCGCAAAAGCTGTCGAGAAAATTGCGCACATCGGAGCTATGTCCGTTGGCCGCATTGACCATCGCCGAGAACGCCAGCCACCGATGATCCTTGGTCTCGATGTACCCGCTTAACGTCGCGACATGCGAAATGGATCCTGTCTTGGCATGCACGCGTTCGGCGCCTTCAATCTTCTTGAAACGGTGCTCAAGCGATCCGTCCACCCCTCCAATAGGTAGCGCCCGCAACCATTGATCGTGTTCGGGCCGCTCCCACATATACCGGAGCAAAGTGACCGTCGCCGCTGGAGTCACCAGATCTTGGCGAGCAAGGCCGGAGCCGTCGACTGCGGCAAAGCCCGTCTCGTCTGGAGTGATCCCTGCTTCCTTAAGAAACACCTCTCGCTCGTCTAGACCGGCGCGCAACGTGCCAATGCCTCTAGTGACGAATCCGACTTCCCGCAGCAGCATCTCCGCATGAAGGTTCTGGCTGGTCTTATCCGTTACTTGAACGTCTTCCCACAGCGGCGCCGATTCACGAGCGGCCAGCAGCGTGCCTTGCGGCTTCGAGGCCATTTCATGCGTCGGATCCGCGACATCATTCAAATTCCGATATAGGCTTCGCGTCGAGCCATGCACTGTGACCCCACGTTCCTCTAATGCGCGCGCCAGCCCTTCAGCGGCGAAGAGCGCCGAATCCTCAACGCCGAGATCCTCTTTCCACGGCGAAGCCCGGCGGCCCATCCACCCCCACAGAATGACCTCGTTTGAACCGGGTTTCCTGGTGACATGGACCTCGCTCGATGTGCTGTCGCCCGTGGTTAGGACCTGATTCAGATAGACGAAATGCGAAAGGCCGGGCTGTGTCTCGAGCGCTGCCAAATCGCCCTCATCGGTGGGCGTTACGGTAATCGACACTGTTCCGTCGTTCAAAGTCAGAGCCGAGATGGGAGCTCCGTAGGAGTAGATACTGTCGTCGATCGTCCATCCATCCGGATAAGCATCGCCGGGATACCGTGTTGACACACCCACCACATCTCCATCGACCTCGCGAATACCTGCGGCCACCAGTTTGTCCGCCAGATCATTCAAAGCCACAAGTGGATCGCCATCTTTTGAATCCACCTGATAGGGCAGCACGCGGCCCGACAGATTGGGATCGCCGCCGCCAATCAACTCCAGGTCTCGAACAACACCTTGACCAGGGGCCCATGATCCATTCGTGCGCACCTCGGTCACAAAACGGTAGTTCGGCCCTAACCGGACCAATGCGGCCGCTGTCGTGTATAACTTGGTGTTCGACGCAGGGATAAAGAAATGGGAGGCGTTACGCTCCGCCAGAACCTCTCCTGTGACGGCGTCTACCACTTGGTAGCCGAAACTTCCCCGTTCCACAATTGGTGTATCGCTCATCAGCCGGTCCACCTGATCGGCTAAGCCGGAAGTTCTCTCGGCGCTGAAGAGGGGCATCGCTGAGAGAGCCAATAAGGACCCAGTAATCTTAATCAGACGCCGTCGGCAACGTAGGTTCATCCTATTCGCCCGCCGCCGGGGTTAGCGGTTCTTCTACGGAGTTGCGTTTATCAGTACCCATCAGATAAGCTTCCAGCATAATCAACAAGACCAGAACCAATACCGCCGCCGAACCAAGTGCTGGAACCAGCATGACGTATCGCATTCCCACTCCCGCTGCGACATAACCCAGCAACCACGGCGCGCTCATCCCGCCAGTAATCGCCATCGCCAAGATTCCGGTGTAAACGCGGGGTTGAAATGAAAAGCGATTGTCCAGCCGTTCAGCGACTAATGGGTAAATGGGCGCGTATCCAGCTCCGATTACCGCAACGGCAGTCAATGCTCCAGCCATGGAATTGGTGAAGCTCAGTGCGACATAGCCCAGCATCGCAAGCATAATGCTACCGATCAGCACTTTGCGATGGTTTATGCGGGGCAGTAGCGCTTGGGCGAAGACCCGCCCAAGGACTAATGCCCCGAAATAGAGCGCTAGCGCCCAAATGGCCGAGTCTGGATTCGCACCTAACCGATGGATCAGAAACAGGGGAAGCCATCCGGCGATCGCCCATTCATTGCCGAATTGAAAGAACAGCAACAGGGCAAATAAGACTCCGGCGACACTCCGCAGATCGCGTAAATTGTCTTCATGCGGGGCTAGACTCTTGCGCGACGGTACAAGCCGGCGCCCTGCCGGATCTCGGTTGAGTAGAAACAAGACTAGGAAAATAGCGGGAATCGAACCCAGCAACGCCGCCTGAATGCGAGGATGACCGGTGTCATAAGTAGACGCCAAAATGGCGGTCACCGTCAGGCACCCCAAGCCGAACATCATGCTTGCCAGGTTCACCGTCGCAGCCGGAAACCGCCGGTAAAAGGGCTGAACGCCGTGAAGCAGCGAAGTCATCAGTAGACCGCCGCCCGCACCGGCGGAAGCAAGACCAACCAGCCGCCACCACAGCCAAACGGGCGGTCCTAAATATGTCAGTGCCACCAGGCTGACGAGCCCGATTGCGCCGGCGGCCAAGCAGGCAAGTCGTATGGACGTTCTTTGCAACAGCCATTCGGCCACCCACGAACTAATCAGGTACCCTATGCCGAGAGCCAGGAAATGTAGGGCTACCGTTGTGGGAACAATATCGATGTCATAATCCCAAACCACCAGCATCGATCCCAGAATTCCTATGAGGACGCCGGCGAGCAGAAAGCCACTCATCCAACTGCGGCCCGGTAGTCTTGTGCCCTTCAAAAAATCATTTTCAACGTTCGTTGACACGTCCGCGAGGCAGTCCTAGAATGGAGGTATCACTGAGGAAGGAGGTGGTCCAGTCGAATGAATTCTGGTAGTGACTGTAGCATACATCCCACGCGCGAGGTGGCCGACTCTTAATCGCGCAATGGCCGCGATAAGCGGTCGCTGTGCGACTTCCAAGTCGCCGTTCGTACGTTCAGGTTTCGTCAGTGACGAAGCCGCCGTTCCCATGGACCGGCTGCGTCGCGCGTGACGTATTCAGTCTGAAGTCGTTAATCGCGAACCCCGTCCGGGCGCATTTTCTTTGAATGCGAATCCGGGCGGGGTTTTGCGCATCTGATAAAATTGGGTATTCAACCCACCTCTCGAAAGGATTCCAACACAATGAAAGCAGGGATTCATCCCGCCTACGAGGAAGTGAATGTGGTCTGTGCCTGCGGTTCCACCTTCCCCACTCGCTCTACTCATCGCGGCGACCTGCGCGTCGAAATTTGCTCAGCCTGTCACCCGTTCTTCACCGGTCGCCAAAAATTGGTCGATACTGAGGGACGTGTTGACCGCTTTCAGAAAAAGTTTGCCAAGGCTAAGGAAATGCAAGCTCAGAAGAAAGCTGCCGATGCTGCAAAGGCCGCCAAGAAGGTCGTCCATTAACGCCGTCTAAGCTGCGGCGTTGCGCCGCGGTGTATTTTGCCGTCTCTTCCACGATTACGAAAACCAGAACTCATGAGCCCGGCCGGTCACTGGCCGCAGCTCAATGCAGCCATTGAGGCCGGAGCGGACGCCGTCTACTTCGGCCTCACTCATTTTTCTGCCCGGGCGAAAGCTGGTTTCCATTTAAGCGAATTGCCTGCCGTCATGCGAACGCTGCACAAGCGTGGGGTGCGCGGATTCATTACCTTCAACACCCTGGTTTTTGAGCACGAGCTGGAACAGGCGGCCCGTGCGATCGCCTCCATTGCGGAAGCGGGAGCAGATGCACTGATTGTGCAGGACCTCGGCATCTTGCAGTTGGCCCACAAGATCTGCCCCGGCCTGGAATTGCACGCAAGCACCCAGATGAGTGTCACCGACGCTGCCGGTGTCCGGCTGGCTCAAGATCTGGGTGCGTCGCGAGTCACCCTCGCGCGCGAGCTGTCGCTCGCCGAGGTGCGGACGATCCGCGATCAGACGAATTGCGAGCTTGAGATTTTCGTTCACGGCGCGTTGTGCGTTGCGTATTCGGGCCAATGCTTTTCCTCTGAAGCTTGGGGCGGCCGTAGCGCGAATCGGGGCCAGTGTGCTCAGGCTTGCCGGCTGCCATACGAGTTGATCGTCGACGGCGCTGTGCAGCCCTTAGACGATGCCCGTTACCTGCTCTCTCCGGGCGATCTATTTGCCCTTCATGAGGTCCCGGAAATCGTGGCCGCAGGTGTCTCGACACTCAAGATCGAGGGTCGATATAAGGACGCAGAGTACGTTGCCTTGACTACCCGCGCATATCGTCAGGCGATTGACGATGCGTGGGCAGGTCAACCTCATGCGATGAACGCCGCCGAGGACTTGGCTCTTGAACAGATCTATTCCCGAGGGCTCGGGCCTCATTTCATCTCCGGAACGAATCACCAAACGGTCGTTAAAGGTCGCGCGCCGCGGCACCGTGGGGTGCTGATCGGGCGGGTCGCACAAGTATTGCCGGCATCGATCGTGGTGGACCTTAACGACGTTCACCGTCTCGCTCCCGTAAAGCCGGGCGATGGCTTGGTCCTTGATGCCGCCGATTGGCGCAGCCCCGAAGAACCGGAAGAAGGCGGACGGTTGTTTGAAATCGCGTCGCGAGCTGATGGACGATTTGAGCTGCGGTTTGCCAACGATGCATTACGCTTTGCCCGTATTCGTCCCGGCGACTTGGTGTGGCGTACCTCCGATCCGGAGATCGAAAAGACCGCTCGTCCTTATACGAATGCTACGGCGCCGGTCGCGCGCCAGCCGGTGAATGTTTGCGCCACCGCTCGCGAGGGTGTTCCTTTGGAGATGGAATGGCGATTAGCGCGTCAGCCTCAGGTTGCTGTAACGGTTCGCTCCGCCGAGGCGCTAAGCCCGGCGCGCAATCGTGGACTTACTCTTGAAACGCTACGCGACCAAATCAGCCGGCTGGGAAATACAGCGTACGAGCTTGCTGACTTGAAGCTCGAGGCGCATGAAAGTGTCTTTGTGCCAAGTTCTTTGCTGAATCAAATGCGGCGCGATGCGGTCGAGCTTCTGCAGCGAGAACAATCGAGGCCGTTTTCGCGAACCGTCCATCAGCCGGCTGCTCTGCTCGACGAGGCGCTTCGCTCGGTTCGTAGGCGTTCCGATCCGTCGCTCCTGCCGGAATTGCACTTATTAGTACGCACGCCCGAACAGTTAGAAGCCGCACTGGGATTGGCGCCTGCCAGCATCACCCTCGACTATTTGGATCTCTATGGGTTACGGCCATCGGTGGAACGGGTTCGGTCGAGCGGCATCGACGTTCGTGTCGCGAGCCCGCGGATTTTGAAGCCCGGCGAGTCGCGGATCGTCAACTTCCTCCTGAGTCTCGATTGCCCGATCCTGGTACGCGCTGGCGGCATACTTCACGATCTGAATGGGCGCGATCACGCGCCTCTGATTGGCGACTTCAGTTTGAACGCGGCGAACGCACTTACCGCGCAGACACTGCTTGATCTGGGACTGACACAGATTACTCCCTCGCACGATTTGAACGCGGAGCAGATTGCATCGCTAGCCCGTCAAATAGGGCCCGAAGCGATCGAGGTAATTGCATACCAGCATCTACCGGTCTTCCACACCGAACACTGTGTCTTTTGCCGTTTTCTATCGACTGGGACAAGCTTTCGCGATTGTGGCCGGCCGTGCGAGAAGCATCGTGTCGCGTTGAAAGACCAGCATCAGCGCGCGCATCCGGTCATGGCCGATGTCGGTTGCCGGAATACGGTCTTCGGCGCGGAAGCGCAGGAGGCCAGCGGCCATCTTCATTCGTGGCGGGATTCGGGTATCCGATACTTTCGACTGGAATTCGTGCATGAGACGGCGGAACAGGTAGTGCAGGTGACCCACGCGTTTCGTTCTGCCCTCAGAGGGTCTACTAACTACGTCGACTTGGCGCGCCAACTGAAGCGGATCTCACCGGGCGGCGTCACGGAAGGTAGCCTGCTTGTGCCGTCCAACTACTTAACGCTTCCGATACTGCAGTAAAGGCGATGGCAGATTTCCGAAAGGTGGGCCTTGCGATCATTCGCGATGGCCGCATTCTTCTTTGCCGCAAGAAAAATGGACTCCCACATCTGATCCTCCCTGGTGGCAAGCCTGAATTGGGTGAATCCTCAATTGACTGTCTACAGCGTGAAATTCGCGAAGAGTTAGGACCAGTCACGATCGCAAGGTTGAAGTACTTCGGGACGTATACGAGTGCCGCCGCAGTGGCACCGGGCGAGCCGCCGCGGGTTGTCGAGATCGAACTCTACTTAGGTCAGATCACGGGCGAAGCCAAAGCGTCAGGAGAGATCGCAGAACTGGTCTGGTTCGGCGCTTCCGACGATCCTACTCAGCTCGCTCCTAGTTTGGCGAACTTTATCCTGCCAGACCTCCGCAAGGTCACCGACCTATACTACGAGGCGGAGGGCAGCTCATCATGAATCGAAGGCGGTTTCTTCATGCCGCAACCGCAGTACCAGCCTCGGTCGCGGCCTTGTCCGCAGCGGCGGTCCAACAGAAACTCATCAAGATTACAGGCATCGAAACAGACTTGCTCAAGCGCCCTCCGGGCACTCCGTTCTACGATGCAATCCATGCATTCGGAACGGAAAGCGGTTCGGTCGTGCTTCGGATCCATACCGATGCGGGAATCACCGGCTGGGCTAACTCCTCTTTCGGCACAATTGCCGGCGGTCCGCGGGTGGTTCAAACCATTCTCGAAGAAGAAGTCAAACCAGCGCTTCTCGGGAAGGACCCGGCGTTTCCGCGGCGCATCCGGGCAGACCTTTGGAAGGCTCTTGAGTATCAGGGCGTCAGCGGCGTGACCCAATTTGCGATTGCGGCTGTCGACATTGCCATTTGGGATATCCTCGGCAAGAACGCGGGGCTGCCGGGCTACAAATTGTTGGGCGCTTTCCGGGACCGCATGCCGGTTTATTCAATGTGCGGGTGGTATTACGACAACGATGATGATCTTTCGCACTTCCGGCGTGTCGTTGCCGAAGCTTTGGAACAGGGTTATCCAGCGGTGAAAATCAAAGTGGGACGTGGCTCTCTCGCTGACGACGTCCGGCGTATTCGGCTGGCCAAGGAATTATTGGGGAAGGATCGCCGATTGATGGTCGACGCCAACCAAGTTTTCAATCGCAACGACGCGCTGCGCCGCGGGCGCGTCTACCAGGAGCTCGGGTGCTTCTGGCTTGAAGAGCCGCTGCCGCCGCAAGACATGGAAGGATATGCGGAGTTGGCGCGGGAACTGGATATGCGCATCGCGACCGGTGAGAATTTAAACACCAAGTACGCGTTCGCCGACCTGATCAGCCGCCGCGGCGCGGATGTCGTTCAGCCTGACAATCGGCGCGCGGGCGGCGTGACCGAGTGGATGGAGATTGCCGCAATCGCCGATGCCAATGGGCTGGAACTAGCGAGCCACGGCGGCGGGACAGCCAATCTCAATATGGTGCTTGCCATACCGAACGCGATTTATATGGAGACCAGCGGTCCCCAGAAAATCAAGAACGGTGAGGTCGCCGCGCCCGAAGAGCCTGGGATGGGCAACGAAATTCCCGAGGCTGAGATTCGGAAATACAAAGTCTAAGTATCTCGCTGAACTTCTCCGATACTGCTCTACATTTCGAAGCTCTGGGCTCGCGGCCAAAAGCCTTAAAGGTTATCTAATCGCTTGACAGCAGACCTGCGGAACCTTACTATGTAGAAAACTGTCTAGGCGGTGGCAGTGAGAGATGAAAGCCCTAAACATCCTGGCATGGATTCTTGCGGTTTTGCTTGCAGTCGTCTTTTTACCGGCCGGCGGCGTTAAATTGATTGGCGCGCGGCCGATGGTTCAGGAATTCTCCCAGATCGGCGTCGGACAGTGGTTCCGCTACTTGACAGGCATTCTGGAAGTTCTTGGAGCGATCGGAGTGCTGATTCCTAAATACCGGTTTTGGGCTGCGCTCGAGATAGCTGTCATCATGGCTTGCGCGACAGTCATAAACATCGCTCTGCTACATATGTTTCCGCCCGCCAGGCTAACCGCCGTCTTGCTTGCAGTTGCGCTGGCGCTTGCATGGCTAAGACGCCCGGCGCGTGCCTAGGCTTCGCGCTTACGGTACCAATTTCAATGTTTTCGCCATGGTCTTAAGCAGCGTCGCGTTGGCATCATCGTCTTTCAACGCCCACTCGAATGCGCCTCCCAAACCACCGGCGCGTAACTTGGCGTAGGCCATTTTCACAGCCACTGTATCAACATCGTCATACGTCCAGAACGTTTGTGACGCCGGGGCGTACATCCAATCGGCGAACGAAAGGAAATCGTGGTAAACCGTGTAGCCATTGGAGGGAAACGTAGCGAGAGTTCGATAGGTTGCTACGCCATCGGTGGCCAGAGTATCGCCAGCCGGTGACGGCGCTGCACCGGTCGATGTCTGATACAGACCGTGAGCCTTGTTGGGTACGCCCGTCCAGCCGCGGCCATACGATGGTATGCCAAGAACCAGCTTTTGCGCCGGGACGCCCGCCTTCAAATAGGCGCTCACTGTACCATCGACAGTAAATCCCTCGCCCCGCGCCGGGTCCAGGGGCGATTCAAATAGGGGCGCCGCATGGTTCGTCGTTATCTCCCAAGTACCGTGGTAATCGTACGTTTCCAGGTTTAGAAAACTCATCTTCGCTGCAACCGCCGCCAGTTCGATATTTGAATAATTCTGCGAACCTGCCGGAGCCGCCATCGTCAACAGATATTGGGCGTTATTTTTTGCACCCAGCGCAGCCAACTGCGAGTGAAATTCGTTCACCAAGGCGGTAAAGTTCTGTGTATCGCCAGACGCCGGAAACTCCCAGTCCAAGTCGATTCCATCGAAAATGCCTGCTGCCGAGATACCTGGCGCCACGTTTCCATTGATAAACATGTCAATACACGAAGACGCCAGTGCCGTTCGCCCTGACGGCGATGCTGCCGCCCCGGAAAAGTTTGAGGTGTTTGTCGCCGAGGCGCCCCCAATCGAGATCAGCACCTTCAACTTGGGATGCAGCGCCTTCAGTTGCTGTAGCGCCGCGAAATTTCCGTACAGCGGCCCTGCATAGGGTTGGCCATTAACCGATGGCAGATACGGACTCTGATAATCGGCCCAACTATCCGCGATCTCGCATTCCCCAGCCGAATTCACGTTGGCAAACGCATACAGCACGTGCGTCAACTCATTGGCCGCACCGCTGTTTTGAATATCGGCAATGTTGTAATTCGCGCCATAGATACTCCACTCTTCGAAATACGCACCTACAATCTGGCCCTTTTGCGGACTCTGGAGATTGGCTTCGGCCGCCACA
>JBARMQ010000063.1:0-5454 GCA_049802535.1 Bryobacteraceae bacterium
AAGTGCAGACCGGCCATCTGGTCGCGTTTGAACCAACCGTCAGTTATGACATTCAGATGGTTGGCGGCATCCGCACTGCCATCTTCGGCGGAGAAGGTCTGTTCCTGGCGACTCTGACCGGACCGGGCCGGGTGATTCTCCAAAGCATGACCTTGGAGCGTCTGCGGCACGAGCTTGCGCCGTCGGAACATCGAGGCTCTGGCGACGAGAGAAATCCTTTGAGCGCTCTTGGCGGCGGAATTAGCGGAATCGGCAGTTTTTTCTCAAGCGACGACTAACCCTCATCGTGACGGCTGCGATCATTCCGAATAGGTTTTGTATCCGCGCTCTGACAATATTGCTTGGCTTCTTTCTAAGTCGGCGGGAGTTACATAAAAATAAGCGCCGGTAAGTTCGCGCTTGATCAGAAAGCCGCTCACATAGGGACCGGTCTCAACCAGATAATTGATTCCCGCATCACTCAGCAGCTTCTCCAACTTGAGCGCTTCTCGTAGCTTTCGGGAAAGATAAAGCAGTTTGAGTTCGATCTCGCCAAAGAATTCCGGGTCTCGTTTCACAGTATCGCTATTGCCCTTATTGGCGCTTCAGCGTCAAAACAGTCTGGACATAATGTCCTTCCGCCCACGGGCCGGGCTGACCGCCGCCGATACTCACCAAAAACTTCCCCTTCGCGGGCTTCGTGTCTTTTAGCGTAGGGCAGCGAAACGTGACGGTTTGCGCTTCACCGGCCTTGAGATGAATTCTTTGAAACCCGCGCAGTTCTGGATGCGGTGCTGCAGCGTCCGTCTGGAAAAGCTGAACCACTTCATCCCCATCGCGCGACGAGGTATTCGTAACACGAACCGAAATGTTACCGCCGGCAACCGTCAGATTCGAATAATGAAAATCCGAGTAACTCAAGCCATAACCGAATGGATAAGTCGGAGTGCCCATGAAGTAACGATATGTGCGATTCCTCATCCAATAATCGTCGAAGGGCGGAAGCTGATCTACCGACTGATAAAACGTGACCGGCAGTCGGCCCCCGGGGTTGTAGTCTCCGGCAAGGATATTGGCGATCGCGGTACCGCCCTCTTGCCCGGGGTACCACGCTTCCAATATCGCGGCCGCGCGGCGCTTTTCGGTTTCAATCCCGAGTGCGCTGCCGTTCACCAGCACGACGATTGTTGGCTTTCCGGTCTCGCATAGCGCGTTGATCAGTCTCTCTTGCGGATCCGGTAAATCCAGGTCGGTGCGGTCGCCTCCCGCGAAACCCGGTATTTCGAGCCTCGATTCTTCGCCTTCGAGGTTAGAATTCAACCCCGCAAATACAAGTGTTACATCGGAGCTTCGCGCCACGCGAACCGCCTCCGCCAACGACACATCGGCCGGCGGCTTCCAGACTAATTCCAAACCCGCCGGTCCGCCATTTTGACGGTATTCAGCGCGCAATCGATACGCTTTGCCGGCCTCTAACCGCATGACGGTGGTCGTTCCTCCGACAAAGTCGTGCTTCCTTCCGGACGCGTCAACCAATAGTCGGTCGTCCACGTACAACTTCGCTGAGTCCGTGCCCCGTGTGCCTTCAGGGTTCAACCGCTTCACTCCTAGCGCGTAGTCTCCCGTTGCCCCAACTCGAAGGGTTGCGGCCCAACGCAGGGAGAATTTTTCTCTCGACACCGCGGCCAACACTTCAGGGTCGTGCATATCCCAGCGTGAATACCCAACCGGTTCTATACGGCTTAGTTTTGGCTTACCGCTAAAATCGTCGCTGTCAAAATATTCTGCGGAAAGACCTCGCAAACTGCCGTTTCCCCCTTGCGGAGTAAGTACGCTTGTGGGAATAAGTGCGGCCGACTGATCTGTGTACAAGCTTCCGAGAGCAAATTCCACCCGATCCGCCGTAAATCGGCTGCGTATGCCGGCCAGCGGAGTAATAATGTGCGAAGGAATTCCGTTGTAATTAGCAAGCAATGCATCCGGGTCGTCTGCCGCCGGGCCAACCACCGCTAACCGTGCCTTGCCGTTCACCGGGAGTGCCTGTCCGTCGTTCTTCAACAGCACCATCGATTCCTCGGCCGCTTCTAACGCGAGTTGTTGATGCGCCGGCGATTCCACCTCATCCATCCCGATCTTGGAGAATGGCACTCGATCAGCCGGATCGAACATACCCAGTTTGAACCGCGCCGCGAAAAGCCGCTCCACCGATCGGTCAATTTCTTTTTCCGAAATCAGCTTCTTGTGCACCGCATCGACGAGCGTGCCGTATTCTGTGCCGCACGATAAATCTGTCCCCGCCTTCACTGCCGCGGCAGCCGCTGCGGGCATTGACGGCCTATACTTGTGGCCCTCGTAAACGTCCCCAATCGCGCCGCAATCGCTGACCACATATCCATTAAATTTCCAATCGTGCCTCAAATGCGTCTGCAGCAGCAGCCTGCTAGCGCACGCCGGCGCTCCGTCCACGCTGTTGTAGGCACACATGATCGAATCCACTGGACCGTTCTCAACCGTCGCGCGAAACGCTGGAAGATAAGTGTCCAGCAGGTCTGCTTGGGAGACCCTTGCATCGAATTGGTGTCTTGTCGTCTCTGGGCCACTGTGAACGGCGAAGTGCTTCGATGTGGCGATGGTTTTGAAGTAGTGCGGATCGTCCCCCTGCATCCCTTTGATGAACGCGATTGCGATCTGAGATGTCAAATACGGGTCTTCGCCAAACGTCTCTTGTCCGCGGCCCCACCGCGGATCTCGAAAGATATTGATGTTAGGCGACCAGAACGTCAGGCCGTAATAGCGGGCGTGATTGTCATGCGCAATCGCGTCATTATATTTTGCCCGCGCTTCAGTTGAAATAGCGTCCGCAATCGTTTGCTCCAACTTTGTATCGAAGGTTGCTGCAAGGCCGATCGCCTGAGGAAATACCGTCGCCAAACCCGCGCGTGCCACTCCATGTAGCGCTTCATTCCACCAATCGTAGGCCGGGATACCAAGCCGAGGTATCGCTACCGCCACGTTTTGCATCTGACTAACCTTCTCATCCAGCGTCATTCGAGAAACCAGGTCCGCGGCACGCTGTTCCGGGGTCGCCGAAGGATCTTTATATTTCGGATTCGGCGAATTTCGCTGAGCGATTGCGAGCCCGGCAATCAGTAGAATCGAAAAGCGTGCGGAGCTTCTCAAGCATTGGTCAACATGCATGCTCTACAGTCTAGTTGAACCGGTTGCCAGCGGCGTCCGCTTCTCGCCGCCTCAGAAACGGCAGAACCGCTGACGCCTGCGGCATCCGGCCGTCTACTTTCAGAATTGTTCCGTCGTCGAAGCGAAGCCGCAGCGTCTGTCGCCTCCCAGAACTTCGGACCCCCTCAGCCGCTGTTTCGCGAACCTCTATCAGCTGTTGGTATTTCCATCGTTTCGCCTTACGCAAGAATGGCCGGCTTTCTATGCCGGCTTCTGCAAACACAAAGCGTGCGAACGTCTTAGTGATCACCTGGTAGAAACAAATCCCGGTGGCAACCAGTAACGCAAATCGGACAGGATGCATGAATCGCGCAAGGTCCACCAGGCCGGTAAACGAAAGCGCCGACGCCAACACGAGGAGTCCTAGCCCGATTGTGTCGTCAAGCCGCCGGCGAAAGCTGTGCTGCACAACCAGCTCCGAACACTCCATCATCCTTTCCGTGTTTAACACGGCACAGCTTGTGGCAGATTAGTGATATGCCTCTGAACTGCCACCATTTCGACGATGAGGTCCAAAGATGAGCTTCCTGGACAACCTCGAAAATTCTCTAAAAAGCCTGGAATCGATCGAGGAGAAAGACGGCTCAGAGCGCGAGCGGCGGACCGCCGAGCAAGCCGCGATTCGCGCCTCAGCGCCTTGGGCCGAACAATTGAAGAAGTCTCCGTTCACCCAACGCCTTTTCGAACAAGCTGCGATCACGGGCCATCGGTTGCGGGCGAAAATCTATATGGCTTGGATGGATTCAACGTTGCGTTTGGAAGCAAAAGGCCGCGCCCTTGAATTGCGCCCTACGCCTACAGGAATTCTATCGGCTTATGTGGAACCAGATGGGCAGACGGAGACGGAACAATTGGATTTGGCAGGAGATCCGGCGGTGTTACTACAGCGCTGGCTGGGCTGATTTTCTATAGCTTTTGAGAAAAAGAAATGCGGGAGACCCGTAAGTCGGGCCTCCCGCGTATGATCTACCACCCGTTGTTGTTGTTACCGTTGTTGTTGTTGTTGCAGTTGTTGTTGCCGTTATTGTTGCCATTATTATTATTGTTGTTACCGCCGCCATTTTGATTGGAGGCGTTCAGCGTTACCGTGGCGGTTGCGGTCGCGCTCACCTTAACAGTTCCTGCCGTACCCGTGACTTTCGCCGTATTCGTAACCGTGCTGTTGCAGGGTTGCGGAGAAGAGGGCCCGGGTGTGAAATTCTTGCATTGGCCATTCACCACTGTCTTGGGAGAGCACTTTCCAAAGCCATTCCGGCCGAACGCCGATTGGTCGATCTCAACCGTGTAAGAGCATTGAAAGTTCCATTTTCCATCCTGCCAAACGGGCGAGTTATTGGTGCATTTGTTGTACTGCGGAGCCTGGTTCAGATCGTCGGAAAGCGATGTATTGATGCCGACGACTTTGGAACAATCGCCCTGCGTCGGATAGTTCCGCACAATGCCCGATGTGCCGTAGCCAGAAGGGCATCTGTTGTTGGGGCTCAGGTAATCCGCCATGAAATCCAACACTAGGTTGCCTTGACCGTCGAAGAATTGAAACTCAGCTTCGTTTGCAGAAACCAGGTTCTGGAAAGAGTGGCCATAGTGACCCCAATCCTGGTTGCCGTTGGTGCCGTAGGTGTTATCCACCGATGAGGGATCCTGCAGCAATGTCACCGTGATGTTGCCATTCGGCTTCTGCTTGGTGATCAAGGTGCACTTTTGAGTGTTGCCATGCCCGTCGGTCGCGACCTCCGATACCGGCAAGTACAGATTGGCGGTCAGAGTCTTTGATGCTCCTGGCGCAAGGCTCGCGATTGTGCCCACGGTTACGTCGTCCGCAAGATAATTTGGCGTCGCATTGTCATCGACAATCGTCAGGTTTGTAATCGTCACGTTTCCTGTGTTTGTCACGGTATAGCTGTAAGTCACTTGCTCGAAACACTTGGCGGTCGATGTGTTCGCCGTCTTCGTGAGCTTGATCGACGGCGTCGGCATTGGATTGCCATTATTTGAGGATGGAACCGTAGCAATCACAAAGATGGGCTGATACGCGCTCGTGGCGCCGGGCGACATAACCACGCCAATCAATTGCGAGGGTGCAGGTACAAAATTTGCGCCGTTATTCTCGGCATCCGTCACCAGCTGCCCCGAATTCGCCGTGGGCGTGTCCGTCGTTCCCACAATGGTCCAGATCGCCTGTTGCACATCGTTGACTGTCGAAGCCACTTCATTCGTTGCCCCTGTAGGGTTATTGAT
>JBARMQ010000064.1:0-2342 GCA_049802535.1 Bryobacteraceae bacterium
CGATCAGTGCAAAGCAGAGGAGTAGTGAGCAAATGCGAGGCAGCGCATAAAGGATCGACATTAAAATTCAAAGGAGCGGTGCGGAGATGAGCGGTTTGCTTGCAATACCTGCAAGTGTCTCAGACGATTCGGGCGAAGGCAAGGTTGCAACCGCGTGAACGCTTGGTCACCAGGGCTAACCCAAATTCTTTAAGCGCGGCTAAAAGTCGATCGAGGCAAGAATTTCAGACGGCTTTCTCGCAAAGGCACGGCAAATTGCCAATAGACTTTCGATGCTCGGAAGATTAGCGCCTCGCTCGATGGAACTGATTTGTGAAACGCTAAGGCGAGTGGCGGCAGCGAGGTCCTTAAGCGACCAATCACGCTCTACGCGAAGTAACTTGATGCGGTGGCCAAGGCGTTCGCGCAGGCGGTCTTGCGCGGTACGGCCAAGACTGAACTTTTCGACAGCATTCTGGAGAGTTTGGCGGAGTTGGGCGATGGAGAATGGCTTGGCGATGTAGTCGAAGACGCGGAGCTTAAAGGTGGCGCGCATGTCCTCAAGCGAAGGATAGCCGGTTACGACAATGATGCAAAGTTCGGGCCAACGGCCGAGAAGCTGCTCAATCACTTTTTCGCCAGTGGCTTGACCCATTTTCATGTCGAGCAGAACGATGTCAGGCAAGCGGAACTCTGCGCCTGCGAAGAGTTCGTCGGGATGGGCAAAAGAACGGACCGAATATCGTCCTTCATCGCGCAGGAAGTCTTCGACGTAGTTGCGGAAATCCAGGTCGTCGTCAAGAACCGCAATTTCTATGGAGGCGCCGCTGATGGCTACAAGGTCGCTCATAGGCGTTATGCGGCTGCGGGCAGTACGACCTCAAGCGAGGCGCCGCCTTCGGGGCGGTTGGAGGCGGTAATGGTGCCGCCGTGCTGGGTCACAATGCCTTCCGCCACAGTAAGTCCGAGGCCGGTGCCGCGGGCATCGAGACGAGTACTGACAAAAGCCTCAAATAAGTTGGGCAGAACATGCGCGGGGATACCGGGACCATTATCCTGCACGATGCAGCTGATCCAGTTTTGGCCGGCCCTTTTCAATAATTTGGATTGTACGCGAACCGCGCCGCCGGGCGGAATGGCCAGCAGGGCGTTGCGCAGCAGATTGACGAACACCTGGATGAGGCGGTCCGGATTACCGATGACCATGTCGTGCGGACCGACATTGTTGTCAAAATGAGCTTCAGACGCTTTCTCATCAATGGCTACCAGGTTCCAACTCTCCTCGATCAAAGGGTGCAGGAGAACGGGCTCCATTTGCTGTTTTCGCACGCGAGCGAATTCGACCAGGCTTTCGCTGATGCGGCGCAGACGTTGGGTGACTCGCAACATGCGGGCGAGACGGTCGAGAGTAGAGGAATCATGTTTCGTCTCCAGGACTTTCTCGATGGAACCTTGTAAGACGGCGAGCGGAGTGTTGAGTTCGTGAGCCACACTGGTGCTGAGGAGGCCTAGACTGACGAGCCGGTCCTGTTCCTCCAGCTTTTGCAATGCCATTGCCAAGTGGTCTTCCTGATGGCGTAACTGGGCGACGGTGGTGTTACGCGAACGCATAATCTGGCCGATCTCGTCGCCAGGAATGTCACTTTCATCGATTAATTCGTGATGCCGGTCGTCCCGTTGGATGGCGTCGTCCGCGTTGAGCATTAAATGCAGGGGGCGATAGACATAATGAGGCATGATTGCGAACTCGAGGATGAGAATGGAGAGCAAATAAATACCCCCGAGAACAACAAAAAGGCCAATCCTGGCCTGGCGAAGCGATTTGCCGTAGTAGGCCGGCGAGAGGCCGACGCGTCTATATTCGCCCGGCGATCGACCGTGTCGAAATAGCACCTCGCCGGCCTGTTCCCAGGTGGAGTTGGGATGTTCGGTGAGAAATCGTTGGCCGTCCTGAGACAATCCCAATTCCCGCGGACGGCCCTCGCGGTAGTTATAGGTGCCAAGGCCGAGCGGTTCAAGCGGGAGGTCGGCGCTAAAGATTTGGGACACCATGTGCAGTTCGCGATTGCGCGCGTTGGCAATGTTTTCCGAAAAGACAGGAATAACCGATAGATAGACGAAGACCGTCAAAAGCAGAAAGAAGAGATTGTGAAGAACAACGAGTTTCGGCCGGACCTTAAGGGTGCTAAACGCCTGAGAAGCGGAGTGGGCAGGATCGTGGAAGAGATGGCCGAGCGACTCACGCGCATTCATCGAAGTCTTCTTACATGGTAAGTCGTCAGGAGTGCCGCATGGCAGCGGTGATATCGGCCGTGAATGGGCGCCCCCCGGCAGCTGAGGGAACTTATGGTGTACCTTTCTAT
>JBARMQ010000065.1:0-6326 GCA_049802535.1 Bryobacteraceae bacterium
TTTGGAATCGCCAGGATAGTCGTTTCCAAGTGAGTTTGGTCTCTGTTGAAAATCTGCACAACGTGCCGATCCGACGGAGAATCCATTAATTTCCATACGTAAGTGCCAGGCTCCAAAACTTTGTTGCCAGCAATTATCGGTTCATTTACGGTGACGATGGTCTTTTTGTCCCATGTGTCAGCGTGCGCCCGAGAAGCAAATGAACCACCGATCAACCCAACACCCGCGACCGCTAGTGCAGCGGCCAAAAATGAACGAGATTTGCGAGTCATAAAACCTAACTCCTTCAAAGCAATTTTTGAAATCGATTACCGCGTCGTGTATCAGCGCGATTTATTCGGTGAGGCTTCCTCACTCGGTTTCCTTTATAGCATGTTGTCTGCCAAAGTAGCCCAATCCGAGGATTCAACAACTTAGCCTCTACACCGTTGGATGCATCTTGCGAAAAAACTACCCAGATCTTCCAGAAATGACGCGAATTGTAGAAAGATGTGAAAAGAAGAGGCGAAGCTAGGGTGAAGAGTCTTTAGGGAGAGATTACCCGATCAGCGCCTACATCGAGCTCTAAGTGGTTGGAATCAACCGAAGTAGACTGAAGTTGATCGCTTTGCACCACGACCGTGCGAAACATTTCAGAGAGCAGAAAATATGTCAACCTCGAAAGTCATACACGTCCCAATAACCTTGGCAATTGATATCGGCGGCACCGGCATAAAGATGATGGCGTTGGATGCTGTTGGTAGGCCCCTCGGGGAACGCGTCCGTGCTGAGACGCCGCAGCCTGCGACGCCCGATGCCATACTGCACCTGCTGGATACGATGTCGGCCGATGCGGGAGACTTCGACCGTGTCTCGGTGGGATTTCCTGGCGTTGTCAAACGCGGCGTGACATTGACAGCGCATAATTTGGACCCGCAGTGGTCCGGCTACGAACTGCAAAAGGTACTGGAGCGCCGGTGGAAGCGGCCTGTGCACGTAGCGAACGACGCCGCGGTGCAGGGGTATGGGGCCATCAAAGGAAAAAACGTCGAACTGGTGATCACGCTGGGCACCGGCTTCGGATCTTCTTTGTTCATCGACGGGCGGCTGGTGCCGGGCCTGGAACTGGCGCATCATCCCTGGCGCAAGGATAAGACATACGAAGATTACTTGGGCCGTAAGGGCTTAAAGCATCTGGGTCGAAAACGATGGAACCGGATGATTGAAAAGGCAATCGTGCAACTGCAGGCACTGTTCAATTACGACCATCTGTATATTGGCGGTGGAAATGCCTCGCGCATCGATTTCGAATTGCCGCCCCACGTGACACGTGTTCCGAACGATGATGGCTTGTTGGGTGCGGCGGCGTTGTGGCGCGATCCCGCGCATCTGGAAGCGGCAAAGGCGAGCGCTCTGGTGAGGGCTGTGGTGAAGAAGGCTGTAAAGAAGAAGGTCGCGGAAATTACTGCCTAATGTGGGCACGCTCGTGCGGTCGCATTGAGCTCACTCCGCGCATGCGTCGTTCGGCGCGCAATGTTAAGATATTCGCGATTATGAAGCCGATTTTCTTGCTCATATTATTCGTCTTTGTTTCTGCTGCTCAGGACGCCCCGCAGGATGCAGAGGGCTGCACCGATTCGCCGTTAGTCGCCCGATTCCCCGGCAGCCACATCAACAGTTGTGAGCACAAGGAGTTCCAAGCCGCCGACATTCCGGTGAGTCGCGATAGCGACGGCAACGCGGTCACGAAATCCATTGAAGGCGATTATTACTACTACGATATCGGCACGCGTGACGGTCTCAGCTCATTGCAGTTATTTCGCAATTTCCAGACCGCGCTAACCAAAGCTGGCTACAAGACTTTGTATGCTTCGTCGCCCGACGCGTTGAGCGTACAAAAGGGCCCACAATACATCTATATGCAGCTCAGCGATGCGTATTACTACCTCACAACAGTCAAGCAGCAGGAAATGAAACAGGAAGCTACCGCTGATGCGGCTGCCATGGGGAACGCCATCGACCAAAGCGGGCATATCGCAATTTATGGCATTCACTTCGATACCGCCAAGGCCATAATTCTCTCGGATTCCGAGCCGATTCTCGCGCAAATACAAACTCTTCTCGGCGAACGTCCAGATCTGAAGCTCCGCGTCGAGGGTCACACAGATAACACCGGCACAAGGGCAGCCAATCAAAAGCTGTCGGAGGAGAGAGCCGCGGCCGTCGTAAATTGGCTCGTGGCACACGGCGTCGACGGCGCTCGTCTATCGGCCGCGGGGTTCGCGGACACTAAGCCTGTGGCTGACAATTCCAGCGAAGAGGGTCGCGGGCAGAATCGGCGCGTCGAGCTCGTTAAAATGTAGTCTTTTCTCTGTGGATTGTGGTGCTTCTTGTTGGCATCGCCGGATTTTGTCGCGTAACGAAAAGCCCAAATTACGCGCTATATCGCGCCGTGGATGTTGTACAACTCCTCGGCTCCGGCGTGTGCTTCGGCGCGACGATGGTGGGAGTGATTTTTACGCTTCGCGGGGCCCGAATCCGGAGCACTTGAAGAACCACTGGCCGCACCCGGTTGCCTGATTGCGGACCGCGATACGAGCTCGCCGCTGGCTGCGAAGACGAGTAGACTCGAACCATGTCAGATCAGATTGAGCACATCAGCGACACTGCATTGCTGGTGGCTGCGGCCCGCGCGGCGGAGACGAAGCTGGAAGACGGGCTGGTGCGTGATCCTTATGCGGCTCGACTGGCGGGAGAACGCGGCATCGCTATTGCACGCAGCGGGTCACCCTCACGGTGGCGCTCGTTCGGTATCGGCCTGCGCTCCCGCTTTATAGACGAGTTGCTCTTAGCTGAACTGCGCGACCCGATGGTTGATTGCGTTCTCTGTTTGGGGGCGGGGCTGGACGCGAGGCCATGGCGTCTGCCGTTATCGAACAGCTTGCGATGGATCGAAGTGGACTTCGCGCCAATCCTCGATTACAAATACAAGGTTCTTGCAGACGTGGCTCCCGGCTGCCGGCTCGAGCGTATCACCGCCGATCTGAATGAGAGAGCCGATCGCCAGCGCATTGTTAAAGAGGCGCTCGGCGAAAGCAGCCGTGTGCTGTTGCTGACCGAAGGTCTTCTGTTCTATCTTCCCGCGGACACGGTCCGCAGCATGGCCAAGGAGATGGCCGCGTGTTACCGCTGGCTGATGGATATTTCACCCAGCACTTCGCTGATATTGGCGAGCGGCGGTGACGCGATGCGGCAGGCGAACGAGCTCCGCCATGAAAGCCGGCTGGAGGGCGCAGAAATTTTGGATCTGATTCGCAGCAGTGGATGGACCGCGGCTGCTTCAAAGACCTTTATGAAGGATGGCGCCCATTTGCCTCTCGACGAATGACAAACAATGATTGGAAGCCCGATCCGAACACGCCGCGCCTTGCGCCGGACGATCCCTCGGGTGTCTGGTTGTTTCAACGATCGGGGTGAGAGTCCACTCCAGATTTCTTGGGATCTAAGCGACAACGGCCTCGCCGGCCTGATAGGCGGCGAGCGCCCAAATGATGTCTACTGTTGCTTTCAAATGAGCGCGAATGATGGCGTGCTCAAACTCGGATTGCCCGTCGCCACAGGCGAGAAGGCCGAAAGCTCCGCTCGCCGACTGTTGATTCAACAAATAAAGACAGCATTGGTTCAAGAACCCATCCTGCAAACGCAATCGGCCTGCGGCTCGAACGATCGATGCCACAACGGTGACGTCATCACTCCACGAATACGAAAGTCCCAACGCTCCTACGACTCGGCCGGCGACGGACGGCGAGTCCATTAGAAATGGGCGCGGATGAATGGCAATTGAGTTTAGGGTCCTCAGCAGCTTGTTGCGGGACATGCTCACCAATGAACTGCAACGAAGCGGTTTAGTCGTTCGGTTTCGCTCGACTGCAGTTATGATGCGACTCCTCGAATGAACAGAACAGAGAGCCTTCGCGAGGCCGTGAAGAGCCAACGTAGCCGTGTCCAGATGGTTTGGGTCAATGGCGGTCAGCCACTCCTCAGCGGCCCGGGAAGCCGCGGCCAGTCTTGGACGAATCAATTTGCTCGCGTCGCGCATGGCTGGAGATTTATGGCAGCGAACAGAAGAAAGACCAGTGTGGAGTGGTAGCAATCGCTGAAGTAGGAGCTTTCACGGAGATCCGCTTTCGACCGGGGTTTTGGACGGTTTCGTTGACGGCGTTGAACGGCTTGATTTGGGGGCATCGTGCCATCAGGCCGATAGGCTTCGTAATAGGTGATTTCGGCCTCACGTACCAGCGGGTCTTCCCGATCGACGCCCAAGCACGTCATCGCCGCAAGCACCTCACCCATCAAGTCCCAGTTTCGAATTCGCCAGGAGTGAACGAGAAGGCTCTCTAAAGCGATCAGAACGCGCGCGCTTTCCGTCTCGTCGAATAGCGTGTGACTCCGCCCAAAATCGCACATATAGAAGACGGTGTGAGTCACCGAGTAGGCGTCATCCAAATTGAAGACCGCATCCCTCCGTGCGCCAAGAGTGGTCTTCCGATACCAGCGGATCATGCCGCGCCGAGTGACCGAAAGACCGGCTAGCTTCAAGAAATAGAGCCGGTCAAGCGCGCGAAACGGGATCATTTCTACAGATAGAAACAGCCCGTTTCCCAGCAGCCGCTTCATCGCACGTTCAAGCGCGATACAACGGTGCCCTGTGCCTCTCAAGACTAAGTAGGGCAAAGCGAAGCTGAAAGCGCCCAGAGGGTCCTTAACAAGACTCTCTTGATACGCCGGTCTCCCGAAATTGAGTATTTGAAATTCAGATGTTCGCTGAACCCAACTCTCAAGCCATGGACGGCCAGCGGTTCGCGTCGAAAGTCTTCTCAGGCACATCAACGCAATCGACAGCTCGGCAAATCGTTTCAAAGATCGATAAGAAGGAAAACCGGTGGGCAGCGGATCAAAGTGCTGTATATTTGCATCCAGCCAAGCCAATGTGGTTTGCAGGCGCTTCCAAAGCGCGGAGTCCCCTCCAAGAGTTTGAAGCGATTCGCCGCTGTCGTCACAACGTTGGGGACCAATCCCAGCGTGTTTCACGGCCGTTCGCTCAGTCTTCGTGCTTGTAGATAAAGTGCGAATGAATGAACGTATCGGTATGGGCGGGTTTTATGGCTCTTGGGGCGCTGGCATGCAACGCCTGAAGTTTTTCGGTCAAGTTCAGGACCTCTTCCAATGGCATCTTTGGGTTTAGTACGCCACTCGCTTTGATCATTTCCATCGCCTTTAAGTCAACGTCGACGGGTGCGTCATCTTTTTTTTCGGGCATAACAAAATCTCCTGTAATTTATCGTTCTACCGCTCAGTTGGTTAACTTTGCGGTTTCGCTTGTCTAGTGACACAACACGACTCATCGTTTCAAGACTAGGCAAATCACAGGGAACGAAGAAGTACTGTGGGTTGCAGCCACAAAAAGGGCCAAGGACACGGCTGCGTGCCAGTGTTTGATCCACTTTTTCTGTTCAATTTCTTTCGCCTTTTGGGCAGTGGCCGCTCACAACCATAGCCTCGGCTGCCGGCCGCGGGGTCATAGGTCTATGTTCACCTTGACATCCTACTCGAGAAGAGCTTACTATTTGCCTAGAATGTCTACTAAAGGCGCTAGAGTCGAGCTGCTGCAGGGGACGCTTGACCTGCTGATTCTGCGGACCATTCGCGGTGGCCCCACCCATGGGCATGCGATTGCGAAGGCCATTGAACGCAATTCGGACGATGTTCTTCAGGTGGAGCAAGGCTCACTCTATCCGGCGCTGCACCGCCTGATCAAGAGAGGTTGGATCTCAGCCGAAGAAGGAACGTCAGAAAATAACCGCCGCGCGAATTATTACAGCCTGACGCCGAAGGGCCGAAAACAGCTCACGCTCGAGACGGGTAAATGGGACAGGCTGGCTGCGGCGATTGAGCGCATTCTGCGGCCAGCGGCGCAAGAGGGCGAGTGATGTGGCGCCGGCGGCGGCGATTGCTCGAAACGCTCAGTCTTGACTTTGAAGATCACATCGAGCGGGAGACGGCGGAGAACATCGAACGCGGCATGACGCCCGAAGCAGCCCGGTATGCGGCGCTTCGCGCCTTCGGCAATGTGACGCGATTGAACCAAGATACCCATTTCGTTTGGACTTGGGTTTGGCTTGAACAATTGCTGCAGGACTTGCGTTATGCCGGACGCATGCTGCGCCGGAATGTCGGTTTTTCCGCAACGGCCGTGTTGACGCTCGCACTTGGCATTGGGATGAACACGGCGATGTTCAGCATTGTGGATGCGGTGATCCTTCAGCCGCTGCCGTATTCAAATCCGG
>JBARMQ010000066.1:0-25504 GCA_049802535.1 Bryobacteraceae bacterium
GATGCAACACCGCACGGATGCTGAAGAGCGCGTTCAACCGCTGGGGACCAAGCCACCCAAAATGATTGGCGCAACCGATGACGCAATCAGTCGGGAGGGGCTGTCGCTTGTTTTTCTGGCGACCCAGCCGGATGTGTCGATGGGTTTGGCGAAAGCATATCTGCCAACTGGGGCCAAGATCATCGATCTCAGCGGCGCGTTCCGTTTACGGGATGGCGAAACTTACTCGCGGTGGTACAAGGAACGGCACACTGCTCCGGATTTACTGGCGGAAGCTGTGTACGGGCTGCCAGAATTCTATCGGGAAGCGATCGGCGGCGCGAGGTTGGTGGCGAATCCCGGATGTTATCCAACGGCGGCTAACCTGGCGTTGCGTCCTTTGATTGAAGCCGAAGCCGTGGACAGAAGCCGCGGAATTATTTGCGATGCGAAGTCGGGAATTAGCGGCGCGGGCCGCAAGCCCTCGTTGAAGACAAGTTTTTGCGAGGTGTCGGACAACTTCAGCGCGTACGGCGTTTTGGACCATCGGCATGTGGCCGAGGTGGTGCAGAACTCGTTTATCGGCGAGCGCGAATTCACATTCACGGCTCACTTGCTGCCGGTAGAGCGGGGAATCCTCGAGACCATTTACGTGCGTACGCATCGCATACAGAAGGCAGTGGACTTGTTGTCCATCTATGAAGAACGGTATGCGTCTGAGCCGTTCGTGCGCCTATATGCGCCGGGCAAGTTACCTGATTTGCGCGCCGTGCAACATACGAATTTTTGCGATATCGGCTTCGTTTTCGACGAAGAGAGCGGCCGCGCCGTGATTGTGTCGACAATTGACAACCTGGTTAAGGGAGCGGCGGGACAGGCGATCCAGAATATGAACCTGATGTTGGGATTTCCAGAGACTGAAGGCCTGCTGTGAAGGTTCTGATCAAACTGGGTGGCACGCTGCTTGAGGATCAAGCGGCACGCGACGCGATAGCAAGACAGTTGGCGTGCGTGGCGCAGAGTCATGCGTTGACGGTGGTACACGGCGGCGGAAAACAAGTGACGCGCTACCTGGAAGAGCGTGGCGCGGAGAGCCGTTTTGTGAGCGGCTTACGCGTTTCCGATGAGCGCGTGATCGAGGCTGTGACCAATGTGATCGCGGGCGGCATTAATAAGCAATTGGTTGCGGCACTGATCGCGCAGGGTGTTGCGGCGGTAGGAATTTCCGGTGTCGACGGAGCGCTGACGCGCGCGGCCCAGCTAAGGCCGGAGCTTGGATTTGTGGGAAGGCCGCAGGGAACGAATGCCGCTTTGCTAGAACTACTAATTAGCGGTAAGTTTGTTCCGGTGGTCGCGTGCATCGCGGGCGATGAACAGGGAACAATTTACAACGTTAATGCGGATCAGATGGCGGTTTCGTGCGGGTTGGGATGGGGTGCGGATACCTTGATTTTTTTAACCGATGTTGCCGGCGTGAAAGATGCAACGGGCGCCCTGATGAATGACATGACCGCGGAGGACGCAACAAAGTTGATTGAGTCGGGCGTGGCACACGGCGGGATGCAGGCCAAATTAGAAGCGGCAATTAATGCGCTAAATTCAGGAGTGCGGCAGGTCACAATTGCATCCGGACGGGAGCCGGATGTGTGTGAACGGCTGATGGGCGGCAACGCCGTGGGCACGAGACTTTCGCAAAGTAATGCGACGCAAATTGACATGCAGGGGGTGCATGCATGATGAGCGTTGCCACGACGGTGCGTAAGGCAGCTATGCGGGATATTGGCAACGTGCTGGCGTTGATTAATGGCTACGCGGCAGACGGCATCATGCTTCCCCGCACGGAATTTGAAATGTCGGAGAACATACGCGATTTCTCCGTGGCCTATGACGGAAATGTTCTGGTGGGTTGCGGAGCGCTGCATTTCTACACGCCTACCACCGCGGAGGTGCGATCGCTCGCGGTGCGCCCCGATATCAAGAAGCACGGCGTCGGCAGGACGGTTGTGGAGGCGCTTGAAGAAGAAGCGCGGGAAAACGATCTGTCGGCTATATTCGCGTTTACTTACTCGCCGGGCTTTTTCCGTAAACTCGGTTTTGAACAAGTTGAGCGCGGAGTACTGCCGCTTAAAGTTTGGAAAGATTGCTTGCGCTGCTCAAAATTTGAGCGATGCGATGAGATCGCGGTTTTGAAGCGATTGCGTGCAGATGGTCCGGTGAACTTGCCGGCTATGCCCGAATTGGAATTGATTCAGTTGCCGACTCTTGCGCGATGACAAGACCGCTTGGCGGTGATACGCTGGCAAGCATGCAGTTCCCGCACATGCCCGCAGCACCAGCGCCGCCAGCCATGCCGAGCTGTTCAAATTGTGTAACGACGACGCAGTTGGCGAAGGCAGGCGCAATCCCAAATCAGATTCCTTCTTCTGTTGCGCGCAACAGCGCTGGACAGATGCGGTTAGATTTCCCGAATACATCGGTGATCACAAATCCGGCAGGAGGTTATGCAGCCGTCCTGAATCATTTGAAGCAGGAAGTGCACATTGTACCGATTCCCAAGGCGCCGGAAATGCCACAGATGCCAGGCGCGCCCGGTATGCCGGCAATGCCGGCGTCGATGCCGCCCATGCACGTTGAAGATTTAGGGAAGGGAATGGTGGAAGGAGTGGAGGTAGAGGGCAAAAGGTACACCATGACCCCGCCCGCCATACCTAAGATGCCCGAGATGCCCAAAGCACCGGCTATGCCCGCTGTGCCGGGTATGCCGAAAGCTCCTCAAATGCCACCAGAACCTGCAGTCAAGATGCCGCCGATTGTGACAGAGGTTTGGTCATCCACCAAGCTGAAAATGCCAGTGCTGACCACCGTGACAGGACCATTTGGACAGACGACGTGCTACTGCAAACATGCGGCTGGCGAGCCATCGCCCAGTTCGTTTCAGATACCGCCGAACTATACCCAAGTACAACCTCCGGCGATGCCGAAGATGCCGGCGGCTCCTAAGTTGCCGGCAATACCGAAACTACCTGGGTGAGCCGGAACGAATAGCCGGACTGCTTCAAGCGAAGCAGTCCGCAAGTGGGTATTGCATCTTAGGATGCTCGCTGGAACTATGCCTTCTTGGTTGCTTTTTTGGTTGCTTTTTTAACGGCTTTTTTGACGGACTTCTTCACGGCTTTCTTAACGGCCTTCTTCACAGCTTTTTTCTTTGCTGCCTTTTTTGTTGCCATAATTTTCAATTCTCCCTTCAAACAAATTGGTACTGCTTTGTTCTTACTATACTCCGCAAATAGTGGTTTGTACCAGTAAATTTGTTGAAGCGCAAGACGATGGAGCGCTCATCGGCGGAAGATGGCATAAAGGTTCCGGTTGATATCCTTGTTCGAGAGGCCGCTTTGTCCCGACTTTCGTCCGCGTTTCGCAGTTTTTTTTCAATCCTTTTTTCCGGTATGTTGCCTGAAGATATTGCGCTTGAGTTTGGTTACGCCAAGCCTGTGCCACCGCCCCCTCCGGTAGAACTGCCGAAGCCATCTGATGGAGCTTTGCAGATGTTGCAGATCCTGCAACGCGATTCACGGCTGATCGATTTTTTGATGGAAGACATTGCGGGCTACGAGGACGATCAGATCGGCGCGGCGGTGCGGTCGTTGCATGACGACAGCCGCGCGACGCTACTGCGGCATGTCACGTTGACTCCCGTGATGGACAGCGTGGAAGGAACCTTCCAGAAGATAGATGGATCGAAGGCGCCAGACCCAAATCGCATCAAACTGATTGGCAATGTGCCGGCGAGCGGCAAAGTTCCTGGCGGCACATTGCGGCATCGCGGCTGGATTGCGACCTCAGTTAATCTGCCGCCGCTTGGCAAGCAGGATTCCAAGATCATCGCTCCGGCGGAATTGGAAATCGAGTAATCCCGGATGCCCGATTACATTCTTGGCATTGATTTGGGCACAACCAATAGCGCGTTAGCGTGTGTCGCGGTTGCGGCGGAAATACAGGAGACTTCGGAGGTCGCCATGTTCCAAACGCCGCAACTGGTGAGCGCAGGCGAGACGGCGGATTTGGATTTGCTGCCTTCGTCGCTCTACATTCCGGGCGCGAATGAGTTTGTGGAAGGAACGTTAGCGCTGCCATGGAATACAAGTCCGTCCTACATAATAGGTGCGCTTGCCCGGACCCGTGGCATTGAGAATTCTTCGCGCTTAGTGTCGTCGGCCAAATCGTGGTTATCGAATCAAACTGCCGATCCGGCACAACCATTGCTTCCCCTGACGGCGCCGGAAGGAATCGCGAAGGTTTCGCCGCTAGAGGCGTCGAGGGAATATCTGGCGCATTTGCGAGGGGCGTGGGACTACGTTCATCCCGATGCTCCATTGGCAAATCAGACGGTATTGATCACCGTTCCAGCGTCGTTCGATGCAGCGGCACGAGATCTTACCCAGCGAGCCGCGCGGACAGCTGGTTACCCTGAGGTCACGGTTATCGAGGAGCCGCAAGCGGCGTTTTATGCCTGGATCGATCGTAATCCGAATTGGCGCGAGCGGGTGAAGCCGGGCGATTTGGTGCTGGTGATCGATATTGGCGGCGGCACTACCGATCTGACATTGATCTCCGTTGTAGAACGCGAGGGTGAGCTGCAGCTGGAGCGCATCGCGGTCGGCGAACATCTATTGTTGGGCGGCGACAACATGGATCTAGCGTTGGCTCGTTTCGCTTCGGATCAATTCGCCGCGCGCGGGACGAAGTTGGACGCGATCCAATTCCATGCGCTGTGGCAGCAGTGCCGCGCCGCGAAAGAATCGCTGTTGAAGAGCGATGATGCGCCGGAAGAACATCCGTTGACGATTTTGGGACGGGGTACCGGTCTGATTGGGGGAACGATTCGCGGCAAACTGCAGCGCGACGACGTTCGCAAACTACTGCTTGAGGGATTCTTCCCGGTCGTTGGTCCGGATGCCGCGCCGCAACGTCAACGCCGCGCAGGTCTGATGGAAGTCGGGCTGAATTATGCATCGGATGCCGCGGTAACACGCCATATCGCACAATTCCTGCGCCAGGCCGCCGGTGGCGCCGGTGGATCAGGAATTGCGCGCCCGACACATCTCTTGTTGAATGGCGGAGTGTTGCAGGCCGGAGCGATCGAGCATCGGATCTTTGAGGTGTTGAATCAATGGTTGAACGATGCGGGCGCGGCGCCGATTCTGTCGTTGCAGGACGAATCAAAACGCGCTGACTTGATGCACGCGGTCGCACGAGGAGCAACCTATTATGGTTTGGCGCGTACCGGTAAGGGCGTGCGCATACGGGGCGGCGTTCCGCGAACGTATTATGTGGGCATTGAGACTTCGCTGCCCGCGGTACCTGGATTGCCGGCACCTTTGAAGGCACTCGTGGTGGCGCCGTTTGGGCTGGAAGAAGGATCGACGGTCGAATTGCCGCAACGTAAGTTTGCGTTGGTTGTTGGGGAGCCGGCGGACTTCCGTTTCTTCTCATCGCTGACGCGAAAGAGTGATACCTCGGGAACGTTGCTGGATGAAGTCACGGATGAATTGGAAGAATTGGCGCCGATCGAAGTGCTGCTACCTGTGCAAGACGAGAAGTCGCGCGATCAGATTGTACCGGTCACGCTGGAAAGCAATGTGACCGAGACGGGCATGCTGGAGTTGTGGTGTGTGGCCGCCGACGGACGGCGGTGGAAGCTGGAGTTTAATGTGAGAGAACGTCCTGCCGCATGAACGTCGGTATCGATTTAGGCACCACTAACTCGGCGGTTGCATATATCGATCCTGTAGAAGCGGCAGAGGCCGATTTTCCGCCGATCCATTTCCTTCCCATCGAGCAGCAGATTGATGCGACGCGAACAGCGGCGCTGCGCACGCTGCCATCGTTCCTGTATTTAAGCGATCCGCCGGTAGTCGGTGCGTATGCGCGCGATCAAGGCGCGCTGGTGCCGACCAAGACGGTGCATTCGGCGAAGTCGTGGCTGTCGAACTCCGAGGCCGATCGGACGGCGCGCATACTTCCCTGGGATTCGCAAGAAGAAGGACGCGTGCTGTCGCCCGTTGAAGCATCGACACGGTATCTCTCGCACTTGAAGGAGAACTGGGAGCGCGCCAAAGGATTGCCGCTGGCGGCGCAGCGTGTGGTGTTGACGGTGCCGGCAAGCTTTGATGAAGAGGCCCGCGAGCTGACAGTGCAAGCTGCGCGGGACGCGGGCATTGAGGAGTTGACGCTGCTGGAAGAACCCGCCGCGGCGTTTTATGCCTGGATTGCGGGACATCTGGCGCGATCGAATAAAGAACTGTTCGATGGACAAGTAGTGCTGGTGTGCGATGTCGGTGGCGGCACCAGCGACTTTACTTTAGTGCGCGTGGATCGTGAAGGCGATCGCGTGCAGTTTACGCGAACCACGGTAGGACGGCATCTGTTGTTGGGCGGCGACAATCTGGATTTGGCGATTTCGTGGTTGGCGGAATCGAAGATCGGGCGAACGCTGTCGTTGCGGCAGCGTAGCGCTCTGAGACGCCAGTGCTCTGCCGCGAAAGAGACGCTACTTTCCGATGGCGCGCCGGGGCAGGTCGACATTACGATAATCGGTGGCGGGTCGTCGCTGATTGGCGGCGCCTTGAAGACGGCCATTACGCGTCAAGAGGTGCTGGAGATTGCGCTTGATGGGTTTCTGCCGCCGTCCGCATTGACGGATCGACCGCAGCAGGATAAGCAGAGCGTATTTCGAGAGCTGGGATTGCCGTACGTGGCGGACCCGGCCATTACGCGTCACTTAGCGGAGTTTCTACAAACGGCATCGATACCAGAGCGCGGCATCGACGCCATCTTGTTTAACGGCGGCTTTTTTATCCCGCAAGTTTTTCGCGATCGCGTGCGTGATGTGGTTGAGCATTGGTTCGGGCGCAAACCGTTGATCTTTGAAAATCACCACTTGGATTTAGCGGTGGCGATTGGCGCGGCCTATTATTCGTACGCGCGTGCGACCGGCAGCGGCATTATTGTGCGCGGCGGCCTACCGCGGTCATATTATCTGGGCCTGCAGGACGCGGAATCGTCGGCGCTGCGCGCCGTCTGCCTGATGCCCCGCGGGACGGAAGAAGGACAAGAGATAAAAGTGGAGCAGCCGGAAGTGCGACTGCTGGCTAACACTCTGGTTGAATTTCGACTGTATAGCTCTTTAAGCCGCGCCGATGATGGAGTAGGCGACTTGGTTTCCTTTGAGCCGACGGATGACATGAGCGATCCGGCGAGCGATCCGCGGCTGCATGCGCCCTTGCGCGCGGTCATACGTTTCGGCAAAGGCGGAGAGCGGCAAATTCCGGTATCGATCGGCGCGCGTCTGAGTGAAGTGGGAACGCTCGAAGCTTGGGCGGAATCGAAGGTGAGCGAGCATCGTTGGAATTTGCAGTTCCAACTTCGAAAGCAAGCGGCGGCGCCGGAGAATACGCCGGCAGTTGCGGCCGTACGTTCGAGCGCGGTGGTTGAGCCGGAGGTGCAGGCGGCGGCGGAGGCTCTAATCGAGCAAGTGTTCGGCAAAGGCGATTCGAAAATTCTTCCGGAGCAACTTCCCGCTTGTATGGAACAGACGTTGGGACTGGGGCGCGGGTCGTGGCCGCTGGTTAGTATCCGGGCGTTTGCAGATAAACTGCTGTCGTGGTCTGACGGGCGCAGGAAGAATGCTCCCCATGAAGTGAGATGGTTGAATCTGACGGGATTTTGTCTGCGGCCAGGATTTGGTTTTCCGGGCGATGATTTTCGTATCGAGCAGGCGCGGCGCATCTATGCAAGCGGCCTTACCTTCGGCAACCAGGTGCAGAATGAGATTGACTGGTGGATTTTCTGCGGCCGCATTGCGGGCGGCCTCAACCGCAATCAGCAGGGCGACATATTCCAACGTCTTTCGCCTACGCTGTTGCCCAGGCAGAAAAAGAAACAACGCATGAATCAAAGCCTGTATCGCGAAATGTGGCGGACGGCCGCCAGTCTCGAGTTGCTGCCGCAGCAGGTGAAGGTGCAATTGGGAGACGCGTTGCTGACGTTGGCGAAGCAAGGCGAGATGGTGGAAGCGGCGACGTGGTGCCTATCGCGATTAGGGGCGCGCAAACTGTTTTCGGGTCCGATCAATCTGGTTATTTCGTCATCGGTGGTGGCGCGCTGGATTGAATCGATGCTGCGGTTGCCGAATACGCCTTCGCTGCTGGAAGCGGTGGCGCATATGGCACAACAAACGGGCGACACGGCGCGCGATATGCCTCCAGCCACTTTGGAATTAGTGCGTCGAGCCTGCGAGGCGAGCCCGCGAAGCGCCGAGTTCCTGCAGGAATTGGCCGGCGCAGACAGCGGTCTTTCCGCATCAAGCCGCATCTTTGGCGAAGAGTTACCGGCCGGGCTTGTCCTGGCTCGCTGAGGCGACATGCGCGAAGTCGATCTGGTGCGCGGCATCCGCCAACTGGCCGAATCGCAACCGCGAAATAAAGCAATCCTGAGGGGTGTGGGCGACGATTGCGCGGTGATACGGCCGCCGGCGAAGCAGGATTTAGTGTTCACGACTGACTTCGTTATTGAAGACCGCCATTTCACGCTCGCGACGCACAAAGCTGCTGACGTTGGCCATAAGGCGTTGGCGCGCAGCTTATCCGACTTGGCGGCGATGGGTGCGAAACCGTTGTTCTGCCTGGTTTCTCTTGCGACGCGAGCTGAATTAGGAAAGGCTTGGGTGGACGGTTTTTACAGCGGCCTATTGAAACTGGCGGAAGAGTTTCAGGTCACGCTAGCGGGAGGCGACTTGGCTTCGGCCGAGAAGGTAACGGCCGATGTGATGTGTTGCGGGGTGGTGCCACCAGGTAAGGCGCTGCTGCGTAGCGGTGCACGGCGCGGCGATCATATTTATGTAACGGGCGAGCTGGGCGGATCGGCATTGGGATTGAAGCGCCAACGAGGATCGGCTTGGAAGCGGCATCTTCGCCCGCAACCGCGCGTTAAAGTGGGCCTGGCACTGCGCAAGTTAGATGTTCGAAGCTGTATGGATGTAAGTGATGGATTATCGCTTGATCTGAAGCGGCTATGTTTGGAGTCGAAGGTGAGTGCGCGGTTGACAGGCGCGTTGCCAATGTCCAAGGGCGCGTCGCTAGAACAGGCTTTGCATGGCGGCGAGGACTATGAGCTCATCTTCACGACGCCGGAGCGCATGCCTGCCCGGATTGCAGGCGTGGCGATTACCGATATAGGCGAGATTGTGAGTGGGTCGCCTGGGGCCGTATTGTGGAAGGGCGAACTACTGCCGCCCGGGGGTTTCGATCATTTTGTGAAGTGAGAGACCGCCTGGCAAGGCGCTATCCTGGGCATACCACCACTTCTTCTGTTATGCCCCAGTTGCGCTACTCTACGCCGCGCGGTATCACCGTCACTCGCTCTGCTTCACGTCTGCCGTACGGCTGCGGACTTAATCATATTTTGAAGCAGCTCGACACGCGGCGTGGCATTTATCTTTCATCGGGATATGAATACCCGGAGCGGTATGCGCGTTGGGACATAGCGAGTGTGGCGCCCCCGATTGAGATCATCGCGCGCGGCCGCAACGTTACCATCCGGGCTTTGAATCGCAGAGGGCGAGTGTTGTTGGATCTACTGGCGCCCTTATTTGAGAACCATGCGCATCTGGAGGCGAACGATCGCAAAACCGATCTGTTCTCCATGCAGTTGAAGCCGCTGACAGAGGGGTTTCCGGAGGAAGAGCGAAGCAAGCAGCCGTCGCCGTTTTCGATTCTGCGAGAGATGGTTCAGGAGTTTCGCAATCCGGACGATGCGCGATTGGCTTTTGTGGGCGCTTTCGGATATGACTTGCTGCTGCAATTCGATCCGATCCGCCTGCGGCTTCCACGCGAGAGCCAGAAAGACATTCATCTGTTCCTTTGCGATGACATCTGCTTCATGGATCGCAAGAAGGAAACCATTGAGCGTTATCGTTACGACTTTTCGGGCAATGGATTAACCACGGCAGGCTTGCCGAGGACGGCAGGGCGAATTAAGCCGCAGGCAGATCGAGGCGAACGGACCGAAATCGTATCGAATCACGAGCCGCCAGAATACATGCAGAAGGTTGAAGCGGTGCGTGAGGGAATGCGCCGCGGCAACTACTATGAAGTGGTCCTGCGGCAGACGTTCAGCGCGCCATTTCACGAAAGCGCGTCAGAGTTGTTCCAACGGATACAGAAAGCCAGCCCAAGCCCTTACGAATTCATCATTCAAATGGGCGATGAGCAACTGGTGGGCGCGTCTCCGGAGATGTTCGTTCGGGTTGAAAGCAATCAAGTCGAGACCTGCCCCATCGCGGGCACGGCGCGGCGCTCGGGCGATCCCATTCGTGATGCCGAGAGCATTCGAGAGCTGCTGAATTCGACCAAAGAAGAGTCGGAATTGACGATGTGCAGCGATGTCGACCGGAACGACAAGTCGCGCGTGTGCGTGCCGGGCTCGGTGCAGGTGATCGGGCGGCGGTTGATCGAATCCTATGCGGGTTTATTCCACACGGTCGATCACGTCAAAGGCACGTTGATGCCGGAGTTCGATTCGCTGGACGCGTTCTTGACACATATGTGGGCAGTGACGATCATCGGCGCTCCCAAAAAAGCAGCCGCGCAAGCAATCGAGGATCTTGAAAAGGATTCGCGCGGCTGGTACGGCGGAGCGGTCGGCATGTTGAGTCTGAATGGAGACATCAATACCGGCATCCTGATCCGCACGGTGCACTTGAAGGACGGAATCGCAAGATATTCGGCTGGCGCGACGCTGCTGTACGATTCTGAACCCGCGGCGGAAGAGCAAGAGACGAGGTTGAAGGCGACCAATTTCTTTCGTGCGCTTGCTCCGGCGATTTTGAAGAAGAAAGAAGAGCACGCGATGCGGCCGGTCGGCGAAGGGACGCGCTTGTTGTTGGTCGACAACGACGATTGCTTCATACATACACTGGCAAATTATGCGCGGCAAACCGGCGCCGCCGTTGCTACGTATCGATCGAGTGTTGCGCTCGAGGCTATCCGGCGCACACAGCCGCAAATCGTTCTGATTTCGCCTGGTCCGGCGCGGCCATCGGATTTTGGCGTTCCCGATTTAGTGCGTGAAGTCGCGCGTCTGAACATTCCAATATTCGGCGTTTGTCTGGGCCTGCAGGGCATTGTGGAAGCTTTTGGCGGCACTCTTGATGTGTTGGAATATCCGATGCATGGCAAAGGGTCGAATGTTCTGCACCAGGGCCAAGGCGTTTTTCGCGGTCTGCCTTCACCGTTCCGCGTTGGACGTTATCATTCGCTCTATGCCAACCGCAACAGTTTCCCGTCGTGTTTAGAGATCACGGCAGAATCGGACGATGGCATTGTTATGGGCATTCGTCACCGTGACTTGCCGATTGAGGCTGTACAATTCCATCCTGAGTCCATATTGACGCTGGAGCGCGATTGTGGCTTGCGTCTGATGGAGAACATGATCGAGATCTATTCCGGCGCCGGCTTGGTGAGCGCGCAGGCGTAACGGGTTGGACGCCTCTTCAGACATAGCAATCGTTGGCGGAGGGTTGTCCGGGTTAGCCGCGGCATTGGCGCTCGCTTCGGCCGGACGGCAGGTGACGGTTTTCGAAGCGCGGCCTTTTCTCGGTGGACGCGCCACGTCTTATCCCTTGAACACAGCAGATGAAGAAGACGTGACCATCGATAACTGCCAGCACGTACTGCTGCGCTGCTGCGCGAATTTGATGGATTTTTATTGTCGGCTGGGCGTGGCGGACCGGATTCAGTTCTCGTGGGAGTTTCATTGGATCGAACCCGGCGGCCGGATCTCTGTGATGCGCCGAGGTCTGCTGCCCGCGCCGCTGCATTTCACCGAATCGTTCGCGACGCTGAAGTTTTTGTCGTTAAGGGATCGTATTGGAATTGGCCGCGCGCTGTTAATGGTGCGACGGGAATACCGCACGCGCACAGATTTGGACAGCATCACAATGATGGACTGGCTGCGCGAAAGGAAGCAGACGCCGCGCGCGATCGAGCGATTTTGGCGGCAGGTGTTGGTCAGCGCGATCAATGAAGAGCTGGAGCGCATGGCGGCGGTGCACGGATTGCAAGTATTCGCGGTCGGCTTTCTTTCGAGCGCCGCGGCTTACGAAATGGGTGTTCCAAACGTGCCGTTAGCGGATCTTTATGGCGCGGCCGCGTGGGCTCGATGGCCGCAGGTGAAGTTTGCCTATCGTAGCAATGTGCAGCAAGTGCAAATCGAGGATGACCGTTTTGCCGGGTTAGTGGTGAACGGGAATTTGTTACCGGCGGCGGCATGTGTAATCGCTGTTCCGTTTGAAAAGGTTGCCGCCATTGCGCCGAGTCTTGCACTGAACTTGAGTGGTTTCACACACTCGCCGATCACCGGAATTCACTTGTGGTTCGACCGGCCGATTACAGACTTGCCGCACGCCACGCTTCTTGACCGCACCATGCAGTGGATGTTCAACAAAGGCGAAGGGAAGCACATCCAGCTGGTTGTGAGCGCATCTCGCGGATTGGTCGAGATGGGCCGCGCTGAGGTGATTGAACTCGCGGTGCGCGAATTGAAGGAATTCTTTCCGAAGGCTGGGGAAGCGGTGCTCGAACGCGCACACGTGGTGAAGGAAGTGCGCGCGTCATTCTCGGCCGCGCCTGGCTTAGAGGCGTTGCGGCCGGAGAGCAAAACGTCCATTGCCAATTTGTACCTGGCGGGCGATTGGACACGCTCCGGTTGGCCGGCCACGATGGAAGGTGCGGTTCGGAGCGGTTATTTGGCGGCTGAGGCGCTGCTGCAGGAACAGGGTGGTACGGCGAAGTTTCTGCTGCCGGATGTGGCATAAACTGGGTCTAGTATGTCTGCCGTTGCAAATTCGATTTCCCTCGAGGAGTATCTCGAACAGACATACGAGCCGGAACGCGAATTCATTTCCGGAGAATTGGTTCCAAAGCCAGTGGGTACTCTTGACCACTCACACACCGCGAAAATTATCGAACTATTGTTGGACGAATTTGCTCGGCGAGGATTGGGCCGGGCGGAACGCGAGTTGTCTATCCGCAAGGGCGATGATGTCCGTATTCCGGACATTGTTTTCTTCGATGTGAATGCAAGCATTGAACGCGGTATTTTGATCGATCCGCCAATGCTCTGTGTCGAGATACTTTCTCCCTCGCAATACCCCAGTCAGTTATTCGCCAAATGCGAGGCGTATCACGCGTGGGGTGTGTCGTATTGCTGGGTGGTGGATCCGGTGAAGCGCTGCGCTTGGGAGTATCACAAAGGTCAGCCGGTAACGCTCATCAATAATAAGGCGCCGTTAACGGCTGACCAGATTCAAATCCAAGTGGCGCAGATTTTTTGAAACGGCCTGGCCTCTTTAAGCTAATCTATCGCTGATTCGATTTCAGAATTTTCTTTCGCAGGCGAATGGATTTCGGAGTGACTTCCACCAGCTCGTCCTCCCGAATGAACTCAATCGCCTGTTCAAGGTTCAGAATTTTGGGCGGCACTAACCGAATGGCGTCATCGGAAGTGGAGGCGCGCATATTGGTGAGCTTCTTTTCTTTGACGATGTTTACGTCCAGATCGCTATTGCGCGAATTTTCGCCTATGATCATGCCCTCATAAACTTCGGTGGTTGGCGAAATGAAGATGATGCCGCGCTCCTGCAGGTTGAAGATGGCGTAGCTGGTGACTACGCCGGAGCGGTCCGATACCAGGGATCCGGTGGGCCGGGTAGCGATATCACCCTGCCACTCGATGTAGCCGTGAAAGAGCGAATTCATGATGGCCATGCCCTTGGTATCGGTTAGCATTTCGCTACGAATGCCGATGAGCCCGCGGGACGGTATATGAAATTCAAGACGTACACGGCCTGAGCCGTGATTGACCATCTTGGTCATCTTGCCTTTGCGAACGCCCATCTTTTCGATGACCACGCCGATGAATTCTTCGGGGCAGTCGATGACGAGAAGCTCCAAGGGCTCCTGGAGCATGCCATTGATGGTCTTGGTGAGGATTTCGGGCTTGCCCACCTGCAGCTCGTAGCCTTCCCGGCGCATCATCTCGATAAGGATTGCCAGCTGCAGCTCGCCGCGGCCCATCACCTTGAAGGAATCGGGACCGCCGGCCTGTTCGACGCGAATGGAGACGTTGGTCAGCAGCTCTTTGTCTAAGCGATCGCGAAGGTTGCGAGAGGTCACATACTCGCCCTCACGGCCGGCAAAAGGCGAGTTGTTGATGGTGAACGTCATCGCGATGGTCGGTTCATCAATCTGGATATTGGGCAGCGGCATTGGCGTTTCCGCACTGGTCACCGTCTCGCCAATGGTGATGCCTTCAACGCCCGCAATCGCCAGCACGTCTCCGGTTTTGCCCAAGGTTTCGTCGACCCGCTTCAGACCTTCAAATGAGTAGAGCTTGGTGATGCGCGTTTTGTGCAGCGAGCCGTCAAGCTTGACGATTGCTACGTCGTCTCCGTAGTGGAGCGTGCCATTGAAGACACGCCCGATCGCCAAGCGGCCGAGATAATCGCTGTAGTCGAGGTTGGCGACCAGAAGCTGCAGAACGGCGTGCGGATCGCCTTTCGGCGCGGGGATGTACTTCACGATCGTCTCGAACAAGGGGCGGAGGTTGTCGCTTTCGTCGGCGGGATCCATTTTGGCGATACCCGCCTTGGCGTTGGTGTAGACGATGGGAAAATCCAATTGGTCCTCCGTGGCATCGAGATCGATGAACAAGTCATAGACTTCGTTCAAAACCTCCTGAATGCGGGCGTCGGGACGATCAATCTTATTGATCACCAGGACCGGCGGCAGGTGCGCTTCGAGCGCCTTCATCAAAACGTAACGCGTTTGGGGCAGTGGTCCTTCGCTGGCATCGACCAACAGCATGACGCCGTCGACGATCTTCAATGCGCGCTCGACTTCGCCGCCAAAATCGCTGTGGCCGGGTGTGTCGACGATGTTGATTTTGATGCCGTGATAGCGAACGCCTGTTGTTTTCGCAAGAATCGTGATGCCACGTTCGCGTTCAAGATCGTTAGAATCCATCATGCGTTCGGTGGTGGCTTCGTTGGCGCGGAAGATGCCACTTTGCCGCAGCATGGCATCCACGAGAGTGGTCTTTCCGTGGTCAACGTGAGCAATAATGGCGATATTTCGCGTAGCTATCGTGTCTGAAACTTCTGTCATCGGCAAGCTCTATGGTCGCATGAGCAGCCACATTGCTTAGTCGAGAGACGGTCAACCAGAGACGGCGCCGGCAGCGGCATTGGGTTCCCAAAGCGTCTCTGTCGCGCCGATCACGTGATTGGCCCAACGGCTCCAGACAAATAGCGCATCGCTAAGGCGATTCAGGTACTGCACGGCCTCCGATGGAACGCTCTGCGCACGTCCGAGAGCCACTAACAGACGTTCGGCACGGCGGCAGACGGTTCGCGCGATATGCAGGTCGGCGTCGAGACGGCTCCCGCCGGGAAGCACGAAGGAGCGCAGAGGCGCCAAGGCTTCGTTGGCTTCGTCGATCTCGGTTTCGAGTTGAACGACATCGACGGTGGTGATGCGCGGCTGCTTTGGATGGACGTCCTCGGGCAGAGTCGCCAGAATCGAGCCGAGATTGAACAGCTCATGCTGCACGCGTTTGAGGATGGCGGCGAATTGGTGCAACGGCTGGAATCGAATCGCTAGTTCCTCGGCTGTGACACGGGCGGCTCCGATGAAGGCATTTAACTCGTCGACAGTCCCGTAACTTTCAATGCGCAGGTCATCTTTGTGAACCCGCTGGCCGCCGACGAGGGTGGTTTCGCCGGCGTCGCCACGCCGAGTATAAATGCGGTTCAGCGCGATGCGCGGTTCGTTGAAAATTGGCTCGCTCAACGTGAGTACTCCTGCCATCAAGCGTAGCGAAGTAGAAGGCCGCAAAAACGAAACGAGCCGAATGCAAACTGCATCCGGCCCGTGTTTTGCTGCCCGTGGGTTTAGAAGATTAGCGGCGACCACCGCCGCCGCGAACTGCTCCACCGCCGTGGAAGGATCCACCACTGCTGTGCAAACCCCCGCCAATATATCCGCCGCCGTGATAGCCACCGCCGACGTACCCGCCACGGAAGCCGCCACCGTAGTAACCACGACCATAGAAGCCGCGGCCGTAGAAGCCGCCGTAGTAGAGGCCGATGCCACCCCAGAAAGGATAGTAACCGGGATAACCGTAAGCGTAATACGGATAAGGATAGCCGTAATATGGATCGACTGGGGCCGCAGCGTAGGCTCCGTAGCCTGAACCATAACCGCCGCCGTAACCTGCACCATAACCGGGGCCGCCATAACCAGGCCCACCATAACCAGAACTAGGCCCACCGCCGGCATACTCATTGGGCTCGATGTAATGGAAGGCTTGCGGTGAATTAACGGTTGAGATGGTGACCGGCGATTCAATGCGAAAGGTCAACTGTTGCTCGGGAACGATGATCGTCGGTTCGCCGCGCGTCAGTAGTACGCCGGCAATGCCAACCAGAAGTCCAGCACCTGCGCCGACGCCTGCGCCGACGCCACCGTTCACGGCCGCACCGATCGCTGCGCCAACGCCAGTTGTGGTGGCGGCCCCAGCAACGTCACGGCCGACCGAAGTTGGGCCGGAACGGTTAATCAGCTGCGACTGAATAGGTATCTGTTGGCCATCGACAAGCGTTAGTTCGGTGAGCTGCAACCCGAGGCGAGAAACGCCCTTGACGCGGCCGGCTTTCACCGCTTCAGCCACGCGACCGGTGATGATCTGTCCCGGCTCAGCGACGACGACGCCGTTGACCACGACGGGGCGGCTAATCGTCGCCATGAACGCATCACCCGCCTGGTTGCGATCAGACGATAACGGCTGATTCACACGCACCGTCAGGTATGTCCCTTGGGGAATCGTCAATTGCGCGGGGACCGGCGCTTGTTGCTGCTGGGGATATCCATATCCTTGTTGAGCTCCATAGGATTGCTGACCTCCATATGGCTGACCTGAATAAGGAGGCTGAGCTGACATGGGCGGACGGGCATATGGACCTTGATTGCCGTTCTCAGGTCCGGGATAGTTCTGACCATTCGGGGGAGGCGGCGGAGGCGGCTGCCCGTTGTCGACCGGTTGGTTGGGATCTGCAGCCGGCGGTTGATCGGGTGTAGCCGATTGTCCATTGGGCGCATAATAGGGCGCGGTCTGCTGAGCAGTCTGCGATTGAGGCGTGTCTCCAACACGCGGCCAACCTCCATTTTGTGCGGTCGCCGCCGGGGCAGGGGCAGCCGAAGAACTGGAAGTATTTGGATCCTGTGCGAACAGGTAAGGCGACAAGGCGAATGAGCCTAGCGCCACAAATAAGATTGCCGAACGTACCGGCTTGGTTTTTGGGGTTTGCATTCTACTGCGTTCCTTTAAGGAAACTACACTATCGACGATTGTTTGTATGCACGAGTTTCGCCAAACCCATTTATCGCCAAATGCTTGAACTTACGGGCGGACAGATGAGCAGGATGATGGCCGTAAGTACGCGACTCTGGTGCAATTCAGCCACTTTCGGGTGGTGGCTCGTGGGCTGTGCGTTTCAACCGAAGCGCGATAAGCTAGCCTTTTCGATGAAACTACTCAGCACCTTCCTGGCTGCGATAGCCGTTCTGCTTGTTACGACGCCCTCTCGCGCCGATTGGTTGACGTTTGGCCACGATCCGCAACGCAGCGGGTGGGCTCAGGAGGAGACCGATCTCAGTGCGGAAAATATTTCCGGCATGGCCCTTCTGTGGAAGTCAAAATTAGACGTTCAGCCTTATAGTCTATTCGCGTTAACTGCTCCCGTAGTGGCGAGCCATGTGTCCACCCGTCTGGGCGACCGTGCCGTGGTTTACGTCGGTGGAATTGATGGCGCCATCTTTGCCATCGATGCACAAACCGGCGAAACGTTGTGGACGCACACCTTCAAGAACTTCGTGGAGTCGAACAAAAAAGCGTATATGTTTCAGGGCGGCTTTCTGTGCCCGAATGGCATTACGGCCACACCGGTCATAGACAAATCGACGGGAACGCTCTACTTTATTGGTCCGGACGGGATGTTATATGGAGCGGACCTCGGTGATGGAACTCTTCGCTACGGACCGGTGCAGTTCGTCGCGCCATTTTCCAAAAGTTGGAGTTTGAACTTAGTTGACGGCCGAATCTACACCACGCTTTCGCAAGGATGCGGCAACGGAATTTCGGGGTTCTACTCCATCGACATTCGCGACAAGCACCATCCGGTGATTGACCAAGCGCTGCTTTCGAACACCAATACGGCGGGCATTTGGGGGCGCGGGGGCCCAATTATAGGGACAAACGGCCGCGTGTATGGGGGCTCGGCGGATGGGAAGTTCAATGCGATGGCAGGCGATTATTCGAACAGCGTCGTTTCGGCTTCGCTCAAAGATTTGAGCGGTCTTGACTACTATCTGCCTGCCAATTGGGATTACCTCAGAAAGAAAGATTTCGATCTTGGTTCATCGAGTCCGGTGTACTTTGGCTGGCACAATCGCAATTTGGTGGCGCACGGGGCGAAGGAAGGCGTGGTGTATCTATTGGACGCGGATTCGTTAGGCGGGAACGACCATCAGACACCTTTATCTATCTCGCCAAGGTTGGGAAACGATCGGGCAGTTTGTTGCGAAGGGCTCGGGATTTGGGGTGGGCTATCGACCTCGCGCGATACTGACGGGCAAACTTGGCTGTTTGTGCCGATGGCCGGACCGCCGGCGGTAAATGGGCCAACGTTTCCGATGACGAACGGCGACAATCCGCACGGCAGTGTGATGGCATTCCGAGTGGTTGCCGATCCGAAGACGGGTAACCCAAAGCTTGAGCCATCGTGGATTTCGGGAGACTTCGATCATCCCGATCCAGTGGCGATTGCGAATGGCGTGGTCTTCGCGCTTTCAAATGGCGAGAATGCCGTGCAACACGGAGGCGAAAAACTTCGCCTCCAGAACACCCATCCGGCAGTCTTAAAGGCGCTCGACGCCAAGACCGGCAAGGAGCTTTACAACAGCGGCACTGCAATGACGAGCTGGGTCCACTTCGGCGGGATCGCGCTTTCCGGCGGCCGCGTGTTCACTGTGGATCATGATGCCAATGTGTATTGTTTCGGCTTAGCGCCGAAGACTGCGAATTGAGGCATGATTGCTCTATTGCGCGGCGCGATTGTCGAGAAGCATCCGAACCAAGTGATTGTGGATGCAGGCGGTGTCGGGTATGACGTGCAGATTCCGATATCGACTTACACGTCCCTTCCCAACGCCGGCGCGGTCGTGAGTTTGCGCATTCATACACACGTGCGCGAGGACGCGTTGTTGCTGTACGGTTTCGCCACCGGGGAGGAGAAGCTGGTCTTTGAACAGCTGATCTCGGTGAGTGGGATCGGTCCGAAACTGGCGATTACCGTCTTGTCGGGGCTCGCCACACCCGACCTGGTGGCGGCTATACGCGCGAGCGATATTGCACGCTTGATACGAATCCCTGGGGTGGGCAAGAAGACGGCAGAGCGGATCGCGTTGGAGTTGAAAGACAAGCTGAAAGGTTTGGACGGCGGCGGCAAGGCGTCTGCGCCGGCAGAGCCAGTTACAACGCGGTCGGCTCTCGAGGGTGATGTGTTGTCGGCGCTTGAGAACCTCGGCTGCTCCCGCGCGGCGGCGGAAGAAGGGCTGCGCAAGGCGAAGCTCGCAGGCGTTACCGAGGAATTTGAACCGTTGTTCCGGAAGGCGTTATCGCTCGTGCGATAGGGCTCTTCTTGCGATAGGGCTCTTCAAATGTTGGCCAAGAAAGTGGTTACAAATGGCCCCTAATTCGTCCGGGTTTCGTCAAAATGCGCACTTTGTAAAAGCATTTCGAGCGAAACGACTTCAAGGGCTTTTTCGTGGGTAGCTTCGAGGCGGGCGGCACAGACGATGCCGGCTTCGTACGAGTTTTTCCACAACTCAATACAAACGCACCATTGGTTACCGGCTTTTAAGCCGGGAAAGCCGAACTCCGGCCGTGGGGTGATTAAGTCGTTGCCGATCGAAGCCTGATGCCGAAGAAACTCATCGGTCAGCACCACGCAGATGGTGTGCTTACCTAAGTCGTCGGGACCTGTGTTGCACTTTCCATCACGATAAAAACCGGTTACAGGATCTGTACAACACGTCTGAAGGACAGTACCCAGTACGTTTTTTACCATGTCTTTCAGCGTACTCTCAATTTGGCGTGCCTGACCGGCTAAAAACGGCAGTTTTTCTTGACTTACATCCCAAGCCGCTGCATACTAACCCATAACCGTTAAGGCTAACGCGCAACCGTTAGATCTCTGACCTATCTGGGGCAGTCTTACCAGTTCCTATTTCTTATTACGCGGCTCTCCGTGGAGACGCATTCGCTTGACAAGCGTTTGACCTGTCGAAATCGCATTGAGGGTTTAAGGGGGAACTTTGAAAAAAGCACTCATATTGTTACTGACGTTGCTTTGGGGAGTGGCCGCATTTGCACAGGTGAACTCGACCGGAAGCTTAATCGGCACGATTACGGATTCTAGCGGCGCTGTTGTACCGGATGCGGGAATCAAGGTGCTAAACAAGAGCACTGGTTTAATGCGCGAATCGAAATCCGCTGACACCGGCACCTTCCGTTTCGATCTATTGCCGGCCGGTACGTACGAGGTAACGGTGACGAAGCCGGGCTTTACCACGCCGCAGTTCGAGAATGTGGTGATCTCGGTCAGTCAATCGACTGAGCAGAGCATCACCTTGACGCCGAGCGCGCAAGCTTCGGTGGTTACAGTCGAGGCCTCGGGCGCGCCGATCGTCGATCTTGAAAAGACGGATGTTAGCATTCCTATTTCCAGTAAGCAGATTGAAGATCTGCCGTTGAATGGACGCGACTTTGTCAATCTGGCGTATCTTGCGCCGGGCGCGCGGCCGGTCAATTCTTACGATCCGACGAAGAACCGCGTTGGAGTTTTTTCGGTGGACGGATCGAGCGGCCGCAACGTGAACGTTACGGTGAACGGAATCGACGACAAAGACAACACTGTGGGCGGTCCGGTTATGCAATTGCCGCTGGATGCTGTCTATGAGTTTCAAATCAGCACGCAACGTTTCTCGGCAGCCAATGGACGCAGCGAAGGCGCGGCAATTACCGCGATTACCAAGTCCGGCACGAATCAATTTCACGGCTCCTTGTATCTGTTCGACCGCAATGAAATCATGAATGCGAACGGGTATTTCGACAAAGAAGCAGGCAATCCGAAACCGGCCTATTCACGCCAGCAATTCGGTGGATCAATCGGTGGTCCTGTTCGCAAAGACAAAGATTTCTTCTTCTTCACTCTGGAACGAGAGCGCGAAGCGACTAGCCTGAGCGTTGATCCGACACTGTATCAGGAACTGGTGCTTGCCGAGCCGCTGGGCGCAAAGCCTGCCACGACGATTCCCCAGCCATACTTCGATTGGCGCTACAACGGACGTTGGGATCATACCTTTAACGAGAAGAACAACGCGTTCTTCAGCTACACCAACCAGAACAATACGGGCTTAAACGATCAATCGGGGAACGGCAACGACTTGACGGCCGGCAACTTCACAACGAATCAACTGATTTTGGCCAGCCTGAATGTCAACTCCGTCATCACGCCGAACGTGGTGAACGCAGCCGCCGTTGGCTATCAATACTGGAACAATGTCATCGATTCGCATATTCGCGATCCAACCGTGACGTTCGCCTCGGGCGAATATTTTGGAACGAACGGGAATGTCCCGCAACAGTCGTTTCAGAAAAAGTGGCAATTTAAAGACGACCTATCCATCACGCGCGGCAAGCACAATTTCAAGGTGGGCGTCGATTGGGTGCATGAGCCAACGCTGGGCGGCTTCTTCGAATTCAATCCGACTCCGGCGGTTACCTTTATCGCAGATCCTAGCCAGATTCTTGGGAACCCCACAATGTATCCAGAAGGATTCTCAACTCCCGGTTTAATCACCAATATTTCTGAGGCGACGGGCGACCCCTACTTCATGTTGAGCACCAACATGTTTGGGATTTACTTTCAAGACGACTGGAAAGTAACACCAAGGCTGACTCTGAATCTTGGCCTCCGTTGGGATAGAGACTTCAATCTGGTGGCGGGACAAACCCAGGCCAGCTCTCGCACCTACGAGGAATTGAAAGCGATCGGGAGCCCGTACGCCGGCGGCTTGCCTCACGATGACAACAAGGACTTCAGTCCGCGCGTTGGCTTTGCTTATGACTTGACCGGCCATGGAAAACATGTTCTTCGCGGCGGGTTCGGACTTTACTACGGACAAATTTTCGAGAACATCACGCTGTTCATGATTCAACAGGCGAATCCCAATATTTTCGCCACGGTTCTGAATCTAAACAGCGTCGGGCCAGGCGATGCGAACGCCGACCCGGTTCCCGGGACTAACCTTCTGCTTTCTCAATTTCGTTATGGAGTCGATCCCATACCCGCGGTGCCGGCTGCGCCGACTGAACTTCCAGCCGGTTCGACGGGGCGCCTAATCGATCCGAAGTACCGCAACCCATATACCGAGCAATACAACATTGGCTACACGTGGGCGATCGACCAATCGAACGTAATTCAAGTGGACTATATTCACGTGCTGAGCTTGCATGAATCGAAGAGTGTCCAGTTGAACCCTAAGGGATTGACCTTTTCAGGACGTTTACTGGACTCGGAATTTGAAGCGGCGGATCAGCCGGTTCTTGGTAGCATCACGGACTTCGAGTCCGTCGGGCGATCACGCTATGACGGTCTGAACTTCAGCTACACCCGGCGGTTATCTTCGCGGTTCAGCATCAACACCAGCTACGTGCTGTCCAAAGCTCTCGCCTATAACGGTTCGGCAGCAAACTTTGGCCAAGCCGCCACGGATCCTTCCAACATCTTTGCTCCTCATGACTTCGGCCCTGCACCGTCCGATGAGAGGCATCGATGGGTTACCAGTGGAGTTGTGAACCTGCCTTGGGGGATCAACATCGCGCCCATTATGCAGCTAGCTTCCGCCCGGCCGTATTCGGCAAAGGAAGGAATCGACTATTACGGCGTAGGCAATAGCAGCACGACCGACTTCGCCGTGCTACTGAACAGCGCTCCCGGTAACTACACCGCAACCAAGGCTTATACGGCCGCGCAAATTCAAGCATGCCTGGCTGCGAACACTTGCCACACCTCGTCGTTCGATGCGTTGCGGGGCAGTCCGTTCTATCAACTGGATATGCGCTTCAGCAAGGTCTTTCACATTAAGGAAAAGGCTAATCTGGAGTTTCTGTTCCAGGCGTTTGACCTGACAAATCGCGCCAATTTTGGGGGGAACTATCAGGGGAACATCCGCAGCTCCACGTTCGGCCAGCCCACCGGCTTCATTACCCCATCGAGTGTCGTCATTCCGCAGTTTTTCTCGGGAGAAGCCGGATTTATTCTGAGGTTTTAATGGCAGATTGCGGGGAGGGCTGGAATCCGGCCCAACCTCGTTCGCCAAGCCGATACTCTTCGGAATGTGTACGGTTAAAGCGACCGTCGCTCTTGACCCAAGAGTAGCGGTGGACGACCACTTGCTTCTCCTGACCGTCGGTGCAGCCGGTTTGGATGAGGTTGAATGAGTTGGCCTCGCCCTTATTACGATCGGAGATCGCGGTGCCAGCTTGTACGAAGACCATTGCGTGGTTTTCGAGTTTATATCGCGTGCTCGTGCTGCCGGTAGAACTAAGGTGAATGTGGCCGGCCAACAAGATGTCCACCACAGGCGAAAGACGAATGACCGCCCGACGCGAGTGACCGATCAGCAAATGCGGATTGGACGGTTTGGGCAAGTCGAATGGATGATGAGTGACAAGAACGCGAATCAGACCGGCCGGAAAAGTCGAAAACCTCGCGACTAAGTGATCCAATTGGGAATCGGTAATCTTACCGCCTTTCACTGGATAGAGATGGGCGCTATCGGCGCCGACAATGGCGATCTCGTTGTCGATGAAGGTAGGTTCCGGCTCGGCCGTAATGAACTGCCGGTACTTGGCGAGGCCTTCCGTGAAACGGCGCCAGAGATTGTAAAAGGGCAGATCATGATTACCGGGAACGATGATTTGCGGCCCAGGAAGCGTTTTCAGAAAGTCACGTACGCTAGAAAATTCAGGGTCGGTGGCATGTTCGACAAGATCGCCGGAGACGACCAGGACATGAGGGTTGATCTCGGCCAGGACCTGGGTCAGCGCTTTAGCCAGAACCGGGTCGTTGTACCCAAAGTGCAGATCGGAAATGTGAGCGATCAGGCGCATGCATCACTCGATGGCTAAATAGGAAGAGGGAGCGATCACCTTTAGGGCGCCCGGTAAGGATTCAAAATGCAATGGCGCTCTCATCCGTACCATCTCTCCGTCAATCCCGACACCAATACGTCTTCGCTTTGAGTCGATCGTTACCTGCGGCGTACGAAAGACGTGGAAGATCGATTCGCGGGGCGCATGGCCGAATACGAGTCCGACGATTAGCCGCAGCAACTTCCAACGCGTACAAGGCCGCATTGAGTAAACCCACAGCATTCCCTTATCGAGGCGCCGCCGGCGGCCGAAGGCGAATCCTTCCATCTCGTGCTCATTGTTACCAACCAAAACAAACGGCGTCCGCAACTTGTGCTGGCGTCCGTTTATCGTCATCGAGACAGCAAGGTGTGGCAGACGCCAAAAAACTCGCCACACTGCCGCGACGATAGCGATGAATCGACCGAGACGGGAACTGCCGAAGCCATGACGATCCCATGCTTCGCGCACGCTACGGTATTTAGGAAATAGACCGAGAACGGAGTTATTAATGAAGACGCGTCCGTTCACGGTAGCAGCGTCCACTTGGATCACTTGACCGTCCACCAGGCTCTGAGCGGCCTCTTCCGGGCCGAGTGGGATGTGCAAATCACGCGCAAAATGGTTCAGTGTTCCCGCAGGAATAACTCCGAGAGCAGTCGCGTGATAGATGAGTGCGGACGCCGCAGCGTTGATGGTACCGTCGCCGCCGGCAGCGACTAGAACATCGGCGCCACTTGCGGCCACCCTGGTGCTGGCCTCGACAATGTTCATACCGCGCTGAACCTGTCGAACGGTGACGCGCGATCCGTCGCTACCAAGAACGGACTCCACCAGCTGCCTGGTCTGGTCCGAATCGCTCCAGCCGGAAGAGTTGTTCCAGAGAAGCGCAAGAGAACGTTGCCGCACCGTATTCATGATCGTCAGCCAGTGAGACGAGAACGGCTGGGGAAAGTGTCGCGCTGGCGGGAGACCTGGCGGAAATGCCGTGACGGCGAGGCCCTACCGAGGCGAATGATTACACTGAATCATTGGTGGGTATGACAAAAGCTTTAACACTAGGATTATGTTTTGTACTGGCGGGTACGCTGGGTATGGCGCAGAGCGGCTTTGCGCAGACGGCTGCGGAGCATGGGGCGCCGGCGAATAG
>JBARMQ010000067.1:0-2051 GCA_049802535.1 Bryobacteraceae bacterium
GCCACCATGAGCCCGGCCGATATTCGGGCCGAATGCCGCGCTTACGCCGCAAAATTTGTCGACATTCATCGCGTCGAGTTCAAACGGCTCGGCATTCTCGGCCGCTGGGAAGCTCCGTATTTAACGATGAGTGCCGAATACGAAGCGGTCATCGCACAAGCGTTCGTCGATTTCCTCGACAAGGGCTATGTCTACAAGGGCCTAAAACCGGTCCATTGGTGCATCAAGGACCGCACCGCCTTGGCCGAAGCAGAAGTCGAATACGAAAATCACGAGAGCCCTTCCATCTACGTTCGCTTCCGTCTCGCCGAAGATCCGGCCACGCTCGATCCGGCGCTGGCCGGCAAGAATGTTTCCGCGCTGATCTGGACAACTACTCCCTGGACCATCCCTTCGAATCTGGCCATCTGCTTCAATCCCAAATACGAATACGTCGCCGTCGATACTACCGATGGCGTCGTCATCGTTGCCGAGGGCCTGCTGGACCGCTTGTCCGAAGAACTCGGTTGGGATAAAACGATTCTGGCCCGATTTTCTGGTTCGAAGCTTGAATATCTGCAGTTCCGCCACCCCTTCATCGATCGCAGTTCGCTCGGCATCTTGGGCGATCATGTAACGCTCGATCAAGGCACCGGCGCGGTACATACCGCTCCCGGCCACGGCCAGGATGACTTCGTTGTCGGCCAACGTTACGGCCTTCCCGTGTATTGCCCAGTGGATGCTGCTGGCCGCATTTTCCCCGCCGAAGGCGCGGGCGGGGAACTGCCTTTCGAACTACTCGGCAAGACCGTTTGGGAAATCAATCCTCTGGTGATCAAGCTGCTGGAAGCCCATGGCGCTCTCGCTGCCCAACGCAAAGTGGGTCACAGCTATCCGCATTGCTGGCGATGTCACAATCCCACCATATTCCGTGCCACGGAGCAATGGTTCATCGGCATGGATCGCGAAGAGGCTGGTCCGGAAACCCTGCGCAGCAAAGCCCTGAATGCCATCAAGGATGTAAAGTGGCATCCTTCTTGGGGCGAAGATCGCATGACCAACATGATCGCCATGCGCCCCGATTGGTGCATCTCGCGCCAGCGCGTATGGGGAGTGCCCATCATCGTCTTCTATTGCGAACAGTGTGCCGAGCCGTTCACCGATAAGGCTGTTCTCGATCAAATCGTGCAGCAATTTCGCGAATTCACCGCCGACATTTGGTATTCACGTACTGCGGAAGAATTGATCGGGCCGGGCCATCAATGCGCAAAATGCGGTGGCGCCACGTTTCGGAAAGAGACCGACATTCTTGACGTTTGGTTCGACTCTGGTTCCAGTCACCTGGCCGTCCTGACCCCGGAAAATAATTTGCCGTGGCCGGCCGACATGTATATCGAAGGCGGAGATCAATATCGCGGCTGGTTTCATAGCTCGCTTCTGGTAGGCGTTGGATTAAAGGGCTCAGCTCCCTATCGTGAATGCGCTACGCACGGCTGGACACTCGATGAAAATGGCCGCGCGCTGTCCAAATCGCTCGGCAGTATGGGTCCTGAAAACATCATCAAGACCTACGGAGCCGATCTGCTGCGCCTCTGGGTAGCCTCTGTCGACTTCATGGAAGACGTGCGGATCTCGGATACCATCCTGACGCGCCTCTCCGAGGCCTACCGCAATCTTCGTAATCGGCTGCGCTATCTGCTCAGTAATTTGTATGATTTCAATCCGGCGATCAATGCCGTTGACGGCGCGGATCTGCTCGGCATCGATCAATGGATTCTGCTGCGTGCCGAAGATCTGGTGCGGCGTTGCCTCGACTGGTACAGCGAATACGCCTTTCACAAGGTCTATCGCGCGGTCTACGACTTCACCACCATTGAACTGAGTTCGCTTTACTACGACGTTTCCAAATACCGCCTGTATACCGATGCTCCTAACTCTCGCGAACGGCGCAGCGGTCAAACGGCATTCTATCGGTTGGCTTTGGCGATGGTGCGGCTGCTTGCTCCTATCATGTCGTACACCTGCGATGAAGTTTGGGGCCATCTGCAGTTACCCCCAGGTTCGCCTGACAG
>JBARMQ010000068.1:0-3532 GCA_049802535.1 Bryobacteraceae bacterium
CCGTGCGAGTGGTGCTGGGCCTCGGTCAGCTTCTGCGTCAGGTTGGGGCGATGGTGATCGTAAACCATGGTGAGCGTCCCCACCACAACTTCATTGTTATCCGCCGCCTTTGAAACAAGGCTCTCCCGAATCAGATCGCGCAGCGCCTCTGAACGATTTTCGTAGCCGCGATCCGCAATCAGGCGGTCGAACTGGTCTAACAGTTCGCTTTCAATTGAAATTCCAGTTCGGCTGAGTGCTTTCATGGCAGGGCTCCGGATAACCATTGTAACCAAGCGGGCGTTCCGCCGACGGTGTTACGAATATGGCGATCGTGTTACTCTTAGTGTTCGCGATCGGGGACCACGTGCTTTTCTGCGTCCGAATTACCGCAGCCATCTCGTTGGCAATTGTCCTCTCTCCCGTAGCCCTGGTCCCCCAGAACATCATCGCCCCGCCGGTTCTATCCGCCGCGCAACCCAGTGCAATTCGCTATACGCTTCAAGGCCGTGTTCTCTCCTCCGACGGCACGCCGGTGGCCCGCTCTGAGGTGTGGATTGGTCAGCAACAGGTGGAGACGGATGCAGCCGGCAAGTTTCAGGTGATGCTGAATCGGGGTACTTATGAACTGCGCGTGCACACCTCGCAAAGCAGCTATCATTCCCTCATCGTCGAGGTCGATCAGGACGAAACCATCGACATCCACATGCCAGCCAACGCGTCGATCGTGGTTCGCGGAGGAGTGACCGCGGACATTCAATCGCCCGATCCATCCACCGTCGGTTATGACGCCAAAGACCTGATCGCTGCCAACCCGGGCCGCCCTGGGGTGCCGTTTTCCATTCCTGGTTTTCCAGCGGAGACCGCGTCGGGTGGCATCAAGGCGCCGCAATACTTTGCTCCGGGAGTTGCCGGGGACCACGGTGTGCCCATCGCCCAATACTTCAACATCGCGGGATTTCTTTTCCAGAACAATTTGACTGCGAACGCGCACGGTAACGGATATGCCGATCCCAATGTTTTGATTCCAACCACCGTGACCGCTGTCACTGTCGATGACGCGGCCTTCAACGCGCTCTATGGTGATCACGCGGTCAATCTCGCTGTCACATATTATCTGGGCGATCGATTTCGTCCGTTTCTGGCGGCCACCACGGACGGCCGCGACGTTGACCTGCAAGGCGCATGGAGCCCGAAGAATTCCAGAATCCGCGAGTGGGCGGCGTTCGAAGCTTCCATCGGCAATGGTTTCCTCGCGCGGCCCGAAGAACGTCAGCAATACAAGCTCAACGGGTATCGCACCTGGACTCCAGGCAAGCACGAACTGACTGCGTTCTTTCTCGCTTACTATGGATTCTCGCGCGTTCCCGGGTTGATCCCGCTTTCCACGCCGGTGACGGACGATACCATTGACCCGCGTCAGATGGACCTGACTCACACCACGCTCAGCGTGCTTACCGATCGCTGGCGGCCGTCCGGTTCACAGCAGCTACAGCTCTCCGGCTATTTGCGGACTTACAGTCTCGATCTGAAATCGAACTTTGGCCAGGGCCTGATCCGGCAAAGCGAGTTCCGAACCGTTGCCGGCGGCAATGCTACCTACGACTGGAGATTCGCACCTCACTACACGCTACTGGGAGGCCTGGATTTTCGGCGCGATGCACCCCGCGGGCTCGACCTGGCGAAGGTCAATGCCGACGGAGTGTTTCAGTCGGTCACCAGTAACGACCTCACCATCACCGATACCGCGCCGTTTCTTGCATTGAACGGAATCGTCAACCGCAACCTGCAGGTCTATGCCGGAGTGCGCCGCGACCAGATTGACTTCAACAATGTCGACCGTATTACGCCCGCAAATTCCTTCGATCACTGGCCCGGCCTCACCAGTCCCAAGCTTTCCGTTACTCTCGGCCGGCCAGACGCAGACTACCTGCCTTCCGTAGCTTTCAGTTTTGCCAAGGCTTTCCACGCCAACGATCCTAGGATCGGCACGGGCACCAGCGAGCCGTCGCTGACCACCACTTCGCGCGCCTATCAGTTGGTCGCGACCAAGCTATTGGCGGGAACAGAGTTTCGCGCCCTGCTCGAACACATCACCAACTCCCAGGAGTTTGCCAATATTGATCCCGACACTGGGCTGCAGGAAGCGCTCGGTCCGTCTCTTAATCGCTTCTTTACAGTGGGCGCCACGCGACGAAGTCCCTGGGGCTTCCTGCAGGCGTCGTACTCGCAGGCCAACGCGACAGATCTGCAATTGCATCAGCCTGTACCGGAAGCGCCGCGCCTGATCGTCGACGCGCTTGGCGAACTCGATCATCTACCGTGGGGTATTCAAGGGCAAGCCGAGTTCGACTATGTCGGCGAGAAACCATTGGGCGGCGGTTTCAACGCGGTTCCGGTGCGAGAAATTCGACTCTATTTCCAAAAAGTATTTGGCGACGGCCACTGGATCGCAGCGCTTAGCGGTCAGCTTGCCAACGGTGCTACCGGACAAACGTTGGAAACATTTGCACTGCCGAATGAACCCACTCCCACAGAGCGAATTGTCGGCGTACCGATTCGCTCCTACGGCGGCGCGACCCTGATGTACCAGTTCTGACGAAGCTTCTCTCTCCATCTTTGCTGCCATATTTCAATCGGTTTCATCTACAGTAATGACAACTCAATTGGCAGCGTTTGGTACATCTTAGGAGACGATCTTATGTGTTTTTCAGCGACCGCCAACTTTACCGGAAGTGCTGTACTCGGGGCCATCGGGGTGGCCACCATTGCAGAGGTAAAGCATCGCCGAGAATTGCTGTTTGCCTCATTGCCATGCCTGTTTGCGCTGCACCAATTTACCGAGGGCTTCGTCTGGCTGGGAATCAATGGAAAAATTTCCCACACCGCGCTGCAGGGTGTCGCCGCCGCCTATGTTTTATATGCGCAGGGACTGCTTCCTTTTCTGCTGCCGCTGAGTGTGCTGCTGATTGAGCCGACGCGGCACCGACGAAGTCGCATGATGTACTTCCTCGCGCTTGGCACGGGCCTTACGCTCTACATCTTATGGGGATTGATGATGGATCCGCTGCAGGTGTACGCCCACGGCCACAGCATCGTCTACAACAACGTGCTCACCACTACCAAACCCGTGGCGGTTCTCTATGTGATCGCCACCTGCGGCGCGTTGTTCTTTTCCGGCTTTAAAGATCTGGTGATTTTGGGATGGCTCAACATGGTCGGCCTCATCATTGTGATGCTCATCATGTCCTATGCTTTTACGTCCGTGTGGTGTGCGTATGCCGCGGTGGTCAGCGTGGTGATCTATTTCTTTTTCCGCCGCAGTCGTGGCGTGCGGCCAGTGAAATATGTACTCGCCACCTGATCGAGGTTGTCACTCCTCGATTCGGGGGCTTGTACGTGCGCCGTCACCGCGTCGCAGCAACAGAAAAAAGCCTGAGGTCCGCATTGACTGCGAATCTCAGGCTTTACCTTTTCCGTTGCGTGATTTATTGACCAGATTGCGGGCCCGGTCCGTCGCCAGGTCCACCCGGGCCGCCGGGTCCGAAGCGAT
>JBARMQ010000069.1:0-3380 GCA_049802535.1 Bryobacteraceae bacterium
GATGATTCGCTACGCGCTTGGCTTGCGCCGGTGACGCGATTCCAGTCCACAACGGCCAGTACGCGTTCAGCGAATAATAAGGCAGCCGCGTTTTGCGAACATAGTCATACTCGAAATAGCAGCCTTCACCGTCGTCCCAGCAATATTGATTGATGCGACGCGCCCGTGTGTCGGCCTCATTGCGCCAATGCGCAGCCTTGTCGCTCCAGCCAAATCGATCCGCAATGCCAGCCAGTACCTGCGCCGGGCGCACCAAAGCGCAGTTCACATGTATCGGCACGCAGTTACTAATTTCGCCGCCGAAAATAGGAGTGAAATCCAATCCTGCCTCGCACTCAGAGGCCAGCTCTGGCCGCAAGTCCTTGCCGCCTTCGTCGCGGCAAGTGGAAAGTCTAATCGGCGTAGCATGGGCCGGCCCATTCCAGTATCCAGTGTAAGAGCGCTCCAGCAGAGGATATGCCAGCATCGCTACTTCATCGTCATCTTTTTTCATGCCGAGATATTTCTCGATGCTCATCGCAAGTAGCGGTGGCTGGCCCCGCGTCAGGTAAAACGTGCGGTTCCCATTTAGCACCTTTCCAAAGCGCCCAATCATCGAGAGCTGGTTGAGAATATTCCAGCGCACAATATCGGTGCGATCGTGCGCGAACAAGCCCAGGTTGATAAAGTGCGTGTCCCAGCCATACATTTCCGGAAACGAAGCGACCGAACCTCCGCCGGAGCTATAGGGGAACGGAAGAAAGATCAACGTCTTCGGTGGGCTGTGCGACCAGGGGTTGGGCTCACCCGTGGGAGTGAGCGAGTGAGGTAAGCCGTCCTTCCGAATCGCTTCCTCGTCGGCGCGTTGCAGGTCGCCATCCCACCATCCCCGCGCAGCGTCGTCCAGCTTTTGCCAGCGGAGTTTCAGTTTGTCCGCGTCGCCTTCGGCTCCAACATTGGCGGGGACTTCCGACTCGCCTCGACCCATCCCGGTTGCCATGGCGGCTGCCGCTGCGCCGGCGATGCTCACGAATGTACGTCGATCCATCAATGATCCTCTTCAGTAACAAGTGCAGCCTAGCTGAATGCTACCGCGCCCACCACCATGTGACTCAGAGCATGATTCTCGGAGCAAAATTATCTCACTCGCGCCCAACTGTGATTGCAGACTGTGGGCGAGGGGCTGCTTGAAACGGTGCAGCCCGGATTGCCATGGCGACTGCGCGCGTAGTACCTGTAGTACAAGGCGTCGTATCTGGATCGATGTAACTCTCGCCTGAGAGCACTGAATCGAAGACAACTACCTATTCAACGTCCGCAACGGTTCAACGCGGCAGAGACTGACAAATCTGCAGAACAATTCAACCGTTTTAATACTTTATACGTCTTGTACTGTCTGAACGCTGGTCCTGTCAAGAACGAGTACTGTGCTGGGAGATGCTGAGACTTTGCATTTACCGCTTGACACCGGATAGACGGCAGAGATTAAATCGATTGAATCATGGAGACCGCCGAAAGTGTTGCTCCGTAGATTCAATCCGCCGCCATTTTTGTCCGCGAAAAATTTCGAAACACATAGTTTTTTGAGCGGCGCCAATCAAGTTTTGATGAAGGGAACCTGGGGGTTTATGACACGATCAAGCTTTGTAGTAGCCGTGCGATCGGCTCTTTGTGTGGCCTTGCTTGCCACGTTGTATGGCTTTCCTGCTCAGGCCCAGAACGCAGTCGCAAGCAAGACAACCCCTGATGCCTACGATTGGAATAATCGGCCACCAGATCCTCGCTTCAAGGCCGACATCCTTGTGGTGGTTGCGCATCCTGATGACGAGATCATGGTCGCGGCGTATTTGGCACGCGAAATCTATGATCACCATAAACGCGTCGCGGTTGTATTTCAAAATCCAGGTGACGGCGGAAACAACGACGTGGGTCCCGAGCAAGCAGCAGCCTTGGGTGATATCCGCCAAATTGAAGGCCGCACCGCTGTCGCTTCACTTGGAATTACGAATGTCTGGTTTCTCAATGGTCACGACACAGCAAGTCAAAATGTCTTGACCTCGCTCGAGCACTGCGGCCATGGAGGGTGCCTGGACCAGTTGGTCAGAATCGTTCGGATCACACGACCGTCGGTCATTCTTACCTGGCTCCCGGATTTCACCACCGGGGAAAACCATGCCGATCACCAGGCTGCCGGCGTTCTTGCGACTGAGGCCTTTGATCTGGCCGGCGATTCAACGGTGTTCTCTGAACAAGTCTCACCTGCCATCCATCCCAATGTGGCGATGAATATGACGGAAGCGCTTCGACCGTGGCAGCCTGAAAAAATCTATTACGTCTACAATCCAACCCATGACATTTTTGAGGGGCAGGGACCGCAATATTCTTCTCACGATATCTCGCCCTCGCAGCAACAGAGCTACGGTATGCTAGCCGCCAAGGAAGTGAGCCATCATGTGACCCAGGGTGGGGGCGAAGTCACCAAGGCGATCGCCAACGGAACAGCGGAAACGAACCCGGGAGAACTCACGAAGTTTGCAATGCAACCAGTGAAGTTTATTTTCGGGAAGTCTTTGGTGCCCTCCGGAGTTACCGATGACGTTTTTGCCGGCGTTGTTCCGGTTGGCGTTCCTTTCCAACGCGCACCAGGATATGAGGCGGTGAAATATACGGAACCGACTTTGCTCATCGGTGATCCCTGGGCTTTCTACCAGAAACTTTGGCGGGCGCACGGATTGGAGCATTTAAAGACGCTGGTGCCACTGGAGATTTCAATCCACACGGACGGGGTGTTTTATATCCCACTGATCATTGAGAATCCGCTGGACCATGCAATCGACGTCAATCTTTCCGCGCAAGCACCGAACGGGTGGAAGGTCAGGCCGCTTGCTCCTTTGTCAGTACCCGCGCATGCCGAGTATTATGCGCGTGTGACCGCAGATGCACCCTCCACCAAGCTGCCGGGCTGGCAGAACTTCAACGTGACCGCTGAGTCTGGCGGCAAGAGCCTTGGCACCGTTCCAATTCGTGTTGAACTCAGTAACGGTTGGGTCGCGCCACAATAAGTTCGATGACGGGGAGTTGCTTTCGTCCACGATGAAGATGAAAACCAGGCCTCGAATTTCTTCTGTCGCACCTTGCCTCGGGATTTGCGCGGTGCTCGCCTTCGGAATTGCGGCAGCATACAGCGCAACATCAAACTCTGGGAAAACGGTGGACTGGCCCGTGTATGGGGGCGAACTCGCCAGCGATCATTACTCGGCTCTCGCCCAAATCAATCGACAGAATGTGGGTGAGCTGCGCAGAGCCTGGGTTTTCGACACCGGCGAGAAAGGCGCACTCCAGACCAGTCCGTTGGTTATCGGTCACGTCCTCTTCGCGTATACAGCCACTCAAAAAGTCAT
>JBARMQ010000070.1:0-11882 GCA_049802535.1 Bryobacteraceae bacterium
ACCTGGTTGGGATCGTTGCCTCATTCTTGGACTGACCAGACCGACGCGCGTAACCACGGAAATCACGACGGCTGGCTCGACGCGAAGGCCTCTCACCGCAAAGACTGTCTGGGCATGCCGTTCACTATGGGCTATTACGATCGTGAAGACCTTCCGTTCTATTACGCCTTAGCCGACGCTTTCACCATTTGCGATCAGAACTTTTGTTCCGCCCTAACCGGAACGACTCCGAATCGTTTGCACCTTTGGACCGGCACAATTCGCGAAGAACAGTCCGCCTCGTCCGTACCAAATGTCCGCAATTCTGAAGTTGACTACAGTGTCTGGGCCCATTGGACCACCTTCCCGGAACGTCTAGAAAAGGCTGGCGTTTCCTGGCGCGTCTATCAGAACGAGGTCAGCGTAGCGTCGGGCTTGGAAGGCGAGTACGATGCGTGGCTCGCAAATTTTACCGACAACCCGCTCGAGTGGTTTGTTCAATACAACATTGGTTTTCGAAAAACTCACCTCGCGTATGTGCAGCGTTTACTCGCCTCTCTGCCAGCGGAAATCGAGCAGCTTCGCAACCAAACCGGCAAGGAAAAGGAGCTAGCGGAAAAAGAAAAATTGCTGGCCTGGGCTAAGGAGGAGCGCGCCCGTTGGACGCCCGAAGCACTTGCGCAGCTATCCGCCCTGGATCGAAGCCTGCACGCCAAGGCCTTCACCACCAACGAAGACAATCCGGATTATCGTCAACTATCGACATTGCGCTATGACGACAAGGGCACTTCCCGAGAAATGGAAGTTCCGAAGTCAGATCCTCTCTTTCAATTCCGTAAGGATGTCGACAGCGGCAACCTGCCGGCTGTATCGTGGCTGGTCGCCTCAGAACGCTTTTCCGATCATCCCGGCTCGCCATGGTATGGCGCTTGGTATGTCGCCGAGACACTAAACATCCTTACGAAAGATCCCGACGTTTGGCGCAAGACGATCTTCGTCTTGGCTTACGACGAAAATGACGGATATTTCGATCATGTCCCTCCGTTTGTAGCGCCCGAACCAGGCAATGCCGAGTCCGGCAAAACATCGCCGGGTATCGATCCAAGTTTGGAGTATTTGCCGCTCGAGCAGGATCGCGCCCGGCATCCAGGACCCGAAGCGCGCGGCGGTCCGGTAGGTCTCGGGTTTCGCGTGCCGTTGGTCGTCGCCTCTCCATGGAGCCGAGGCGGCTACGTGTGTTCACAAGTCTTCGACCACACATCTGTCTTGCAGTTGCTCGAACACATTGCAAGCAGACACGCCGGAAAAGACATTCGCGAAACCAACATCAGCAGCTGGCGACGAACTGTGTGCGGCGATCTGACCAGTACCTTTCGTCCGTTCGACGGCCGTCCCGCCGCCGTAGCGTTCCCATCCAGGGACGCCTTTCTCGAGCAGGTAAACCGCGCGCAATATACCCATATGCCATCGGGATACCGGCTCCTGTCGCCGGAAGATGTCACCCAGTTTGAACAAAATCGCTTTGCAGTCGGTTGGATGCCGGCGCAGGAACCCGGCATTCGGCCATCGGTGGCGTTGCCGTATGAGTTGGCTGCCCACGGCGCTCTCAACGCGGATTTAACAGCATTCGAACTTGTTCTTGAGGCGGCAAGTAGCACATTCGGCAAGTCCGCATCTGGCGCCCCATTTCATGTCTACACTCCGGGTAAGTTCCGTCAACGTTTAGATCTTCGAACACGCTCGTACGCCGTTTCCGCCGGCGACCGCCTCCGCGATTCGTGGCAATTGGACGGCTTCGAAAATGGCGTCTACCACCTCCGCGTCTGCGGACCCAATGGCTTCTTGCGAGAGTTCGCCGGCAATGCCACAGACCCGCGCTTACACGTCAAATGCGAGTACACAAACGACGGCAATATTGAGTTTCGGGTCGCCAGCTCTTCGGATCGCCGTTGGACACTGCGCCTCAGAGATCATGGCTACGGAAGCGGTGATCGCACCGTCGTCATAGAACCCGGCAGCAATCAAACAATCTCGATGTCTCTTGAAAAGAGTCGTCATTGGTACGATGTCAGCCTGGCCATCACCGGCGCTGAGCAATTTCTGCGGCGTTTTGCGGGACGCGTCGAAACCGGAAAGAGCGGCATCAGTGATCCAGTCATGGGCCGCCTCGAAGTGTGACAAACACCGCGCTCAGAGACGAACTTCTCGCCATGCGCGCCGAAGATTTACGAGTCCGCGAAGAGCTCATGAACTCTGGCGAACTCGGCGGCAGCTATGTCCCCCGCATGGAAGAGGTGCGTGTTCGAAGTGCTAACCGTCTGGAAGAAATCATCCATCAGCGCGAACTGATCAGTTTCCATGCCTCGCTGAGATGCGCTCCCAGTTCTTCGTTGCCGATGCGGTCGAGTTCGATTCCGATCCAGCCCTTGACGCCCACATACGGCGGTCGGTAGTAAACCTCCGGAAAGCTGGCAACCAGGGCATCCTGCTCTCCGGGCTGCGCTGGTATCCAGACGGCGACGTGGCCGTCATTGTGATGATTATTAGAGAGCATTGCAAAGACCCGCTTCTTTACAAAAAAGGTCGGCTCTCCATGGGACAGCTTCTCGGTCGCGCCTGGCAGTGCGAGGCAAATTCCACGAACTCTCTTGATCTGATCTTCGTTCTCCACGTCTCGCGACTTACTCGGCCTTCTTCTCGTTATTCGCGCGGTCGTCGTCCGGCAGCATGTGGTCTGGGTCTACCGTGGCTGAGGCAATTGCCTTCCCTTCCGGTGACGTCCATACCAAGGTCCCTTTCGAGAGCCACGTTTCCACCGGCAGCTTCATCCGCGTGCTCGAGCCGTCCTGAAACTTCACCTCTAGCGTCGCCGGCAGCACAAGTTGTCCACGATTGCTCACAGTGACTTGTGTTCCCTCGACCTTATCGACGGCCATGTCGAACTTCCAATTATTCATGTACCAACCACGCCAGAACCATCCCAGATCTTCGCCTCCGCCACTTTCCATCGAGCGGAAGAAATCGGATGGCGACGGGTGCTTGTACGCCCAATCCCGTATGTATTTGCGGAAGGCCCAATCAAATCGCTCCGGACCTAAGATCTGCTCGCGGAGCAGCACCATTCCGTATGCGCCCTTAAAGTAACTGACGGGGTGTCCAAGCTGGCCCGGATAGGCATCGGCCCTCATCAGGATCACGGGAGCCAATGGGTTGTCTAGTACCTTCAGAATCGTGTCCGGTGGCTCCCCACCTGCGGAGTATTCAGAATCGCGCTTCGGCCCGTACTTGCCGCCTTCAAACGTGGCGGACTCATCGATGTCGATGAACGTGTTGAATCCTTCGTCCATGAAGGCGTTGCGGCGTTCATCTGAGCCAACAATCATCGGGAACCAATCGTGGCCGATCTCGTGCGCGGTAACCCAAAATAGGAACGCGCCTTTGTCTTTGATGCCGTCAAAGACAATCCCCGGATATTCCATTCCCGTGGAGAACCCGGCCACGCTGATGGCGGTCGGCCACGGGTAAGGGAACCATTGCTTCGAAAAGTGTTCGACCGTGTCCTTGACGTACTCTGTGGACCGGTCCCATGCATCCGCACCGGCGCTCTCCGGCGGGTACACGGACATGGCAAGGGCCTTTTTCCCATCCGGAAGGTTGATTCGCGCGGCGTCCCAGACAAAAACGGGCGAGGCGCTCCACGAGACATCCCGTGTATGGTTCATATGGAAGTGCCAGGTCAGCGTGCCGCCATGTTTCGGACGGCTAGCCGGATCGTTGATCTCAGCCGCCGTGCGGATGTAAATGGTCTTATCGCTGTTTCGTGCTTCCGCCAACCGATTCAATTCGGTCTTTGTGAGGACGTCTTGCCCATTGACTAACTCGCCGGAGCCGGCGATCAACATCTCCGAAGGCGCCGTAATGTAGTAGTCGAAGTTTCCGTACTCTAAGTAAAATTCAGATCCGATATAGGGCAGTGTGTCCCATCCGCGCAGGTCATCATAGACAGCCATCCGTGGGTACCATTGCGCTATATCGTAGATTTCTCCCTTTTCGGACATCCCCCACGACGTGCGCCCACCCCACACACCAGGAATCTGATAGTGGTAGCGAATGTGAATTTTCAGATGGCCGCCCCGGCCCGTGAGCGCCTCGGCCAAACGGATTTGCATGCGCGTGTCGGAGACGAGGTAATCGGCCTTTGTCTCCTGTTTGCCCGTTTCGATAGCAACGCTATCCAAGACGAAACCTTTTGTCGTGGTGTTTTCCGGCTGCGCCGAATCGTTGCCGCGCCGCCGCCGTCCTCCGCCCATAAGCTTCGCCCGGGAGTCCTTCTTATAGATGTTCTGTTCCAGTTGTATCCAAAGGCTTCGAAGAACGTCAGGGCTGTTGTTGGTGTAGCTGATGGTCTCGTCTGTGGTCAGCTGCTTGGCTTCCGTATCCAAACTTGCGTGAAGGTCGTAGTCTGCCTCGTTTTGCCAGTAACTCGGCCCCGGCGCGCCATTGCTCGAGCGATAAGCATTTACCGGCTCAGCCAACGTCAGCGGCGCGAACGTGATCCGCGGATCATATTCAGCTCGCGCCTGCGGAGCGGCAACTAAATGAGGTGCAAGTAGCGAAACTGCAAGCACCGGACAAAGAAACAGCATGAATCGCCTGAATAGGCCCATTTAAAAGTTTCCTTCGAGTAGCAAGAGGGTTACGCCCAGTGTACCGGTCAGGAAAAAGATCTATTACAGTCGATCCGATTGCACTGCTTACATCATTCATATCGGAGGAGCAGGGCCGCCATACCAAATGAGGCGGCCCTCACTCGCTCATTTTCTGTTACTCACTAAAGCGGGCTAATGCGGATCCGGGTGCGAATCGCGCCACTTCCAATAGGACTCTTGTTCCTTCTTTTTCGCTTTTGACCAGTCGTGATACTTTTTGTGGTTCTCCTGCAAGTAGCGGCGCCATGCCGGGTCTTCAGTTTGACTCCATTCATGGTGTGGATGATCTTGCGCGTACATCACCCCCGTCGGCGCTAGCAGCGCAAAGCTTAGCACCAGAGCACCTACCATACGTTTCATCGTGCGTTTCTCCTCTTCATTCAAATTCGTACTGCCGAACAGGAGACCCGTCTCCATTCACAATGTTTCTAACTTGAGCAATGTACCCGTCCAAATCCTAACGGCGGCTCTGCTCGTATTGAAAAGCGAGTCGAAACATTGCCGATTCATCGAAGTGCCGAGTGAAGATTTGTAAACCGATCGGTAATCCCTCAGACGATTCACCACACGGAACGCTCATGCATGGCACGCCTGAGAGGTCCCCCGTTAGGGTATACACATCGGACAAGTACATCGCTAACGGATCGTTCACCTTTTCGCCAATCTTGAATGCGGGGAACGGCGAAACGGGCGCAACAATCGCATCGACTTCTGTGAACGCTTGCGTAAAGTCTTGGGCAATCAATGCGCGCACCCGCTGAGCTTTCAAGTAGAAGGCGTCATAGTATCCATGGCTTAAAACATATGTCCCAAGCATGATGCGCCGCTTGACCTCAGCTCCGAAACCAGCGCCCCGGCTCTTGCGATACATACCCGCAAGCGTGTCCGCAGGCTGACGAGAGGTATAGCGAACGCCGTCATAACGCGCTAGGTTTGAACTCGCTTCGGCATTCGCAATGATGTAGTAACAAGAGAGTGCATATTTGGTATGCGGCAGGCTGATCTCGCGAACCTCGCAGCCAAGAATCCGCAATTGGCTAACAGCGGCATCGATTCTGTCGCCCGTGTCACGGTTCAACCCGTCGAAGTACTCTTTAGGCAGCCCGATCTTCATTCCCTTAACCGGCAGGCGCATCAGTTCGTGATAGTCGTCTACCGGAGCGAAGGCCGAGGTGGCATCAAGATCATCGCGTCCCGCCATGGCACGTAGAACGGTTGCGGCATCTTCGACTGTTCTCGCCAAAGGTCCAATGTGGTCTAGCGAGCTCGCGAAAGCTGAAAGGCCGTAGCGGCTTACGCGGCCATACGTCGGCGTCACTCCGACAACTCCACAGAAACTTGCCGGCTGGCGAATGGAACCGCCCGTGTCGGAGCCGAGCGTTACAACCGCCGTCCCCTGGGCGACCGCGGCCGCTGATCCTCCGCTGGATCCGCCGGGCACGCGATCAAGCGCTTTCGGATTGCGCACCGGTCCGAACGCGGAATTTTCATTCGACGATCCCATGGCAAACTCATCGCAATTCAGCTTGCCGATCAGCAGCGCTCCTTGTTCTTCCAGACGGAACACGGCCGTCGCGTCATAGGGCGGAATGTAGTGCTCTAAGATCTTAGATCCGCACGTGGTCCGAAGATCCTTTGTGACAATAACGTCTTTGACGCCCAACGGAACACCAGCAAGCGAGCCAATATGTTCGCCCTTTGCAATCTGTTGGTCCACGCGGGCCGCGGTCTTCAACGCACGTTCGTGCGAGAACGTCAGATACGCATTTGTCTTTGGATTCTCCCGCTCAGCATGGCTCGTTGCCGCCTCGGCGATCTCAGCCGCGCTAAATTGTTTTTCAAGAAGGCCTTTACGAATATGCGGGATGGTCAGCTTCGAAATTTCTTTCAGTTGGCTCATCGTTCAATCACCTTCGGGACCTTATAGTAGCCGCCGCCTTTGACCGCCGCGTTGGCCAACGCTACTTCATTCGAGAGAGGTGTGTGCGGCACGTCAAGTCGCAAGGTGCCTATCTCATCCGCATCAAACAATACCTGCGCCATCGGCTCAATATCAGACGTGTCTAATTCATTCAGTTGCTCGATATGACTCAAAATTTGGCCCAGATCGTGAGACATACGGTGCACTTCTTCGGCCGAAAGCTCCAGATTCGCCAAATCGGCGACATAGCGAACGTCCTTTTCTGTCAGTTGCACAGGTGAATCCTTTGTTCCATGGCAAAAATTCAGGATCGCATGAGGCCGAACAAGTTTTTCCGCGCAAGTGGGTGAGAAGTCATCGAGTAAGCGTTTACAGAAAAGCCGCTTGCCGACGTGATATAACTTCGGTCTAAATGCCTGCACCGTTCGCGCTCTTTTTCGCCGGTTCTTCCGGAAAACTTCTATCGCTCAGCCCTGTCGATCTGCTGGTAATTGGTTTGTATTTCGTGATGGTGCTGGGCATTGGATTCTATCTGAAGCGCTTTACGAACACCGGCGAACAGTTCTTCCTGGCAGGGCGTGAGATGACGTCATGGGTGGCTGGTCTCAGCTTCGTGGCCGCGAATCTTGGATCGCTCGAGCTCATGGGCTGGGCGGCAGCTGCCTATCAATACGGCATCTTGGCGACGCATTGGTATTGGATCGGTGCGATTCCAGCCATGCTCTTCCTCGGCTTGGTCATGATGCCGTTCTATTACATTTCGAAGACGCACTCTGTACCGGGCTATTTGAAGTTGCGTTTTGGAGAATCATCCCGGGCGTTATCAGCCGTCACATTCGGTTTCATGACCGTGCTGATGAGCGGCATCAATATGTACTCCATGGCCCTGGTGATGAAGATCATTTTGGGTTGGGACATCAACTTCAGTATTTGGGTGTCGTCTCTTACCGTCGCCGCTTATGTCTTTCTGGGCGGATTAACATCCGCTATCTTCAATGAAGTTTTGCAGTTCTTTCTCATCTGGCTCGGCGCCATTCTCATCTCCATCATCGGATTAGTGGAAACAGGTGGCTGGAGCGGCATGGTGGCCCGCATTCATGCCAATTTTCCTGGACAGAACTACACCCATTTGTGGAGCACGCTGGGCTCCTTCAGCGACAACCCTATGGGCATCCATTGGACGGGAATCGTGTTAGGCCTCGGCTTCGTCATTTCATTCGGTTATTGGACCACCGACTTCCTGGTTGTGCAGCGCGTGCTGACCGCAAAGGACCTGCGCAGCGCCAAAATGGCGCCCATCATCGGTGCATCGTTCAAAATGGCGGTTCCATTTATCGTCATTCTGCCCGGTTTGCTGGCGTTGGCGGTATTGCCCGAACACCTGGTCGGTGAAGCGCAGGCGCAGGCCACCGGCGCCCACAGTTACAACGAAGTTCTCCCATTAATGCTCGCCCGGTATTGCGGGCCGGGGCTTCTCGGGCTTGGAATTACTGCATTGATTGCCGGCTTTATGTCAGGCATGGCCGGCAACGTCAGTGCCTTTTCTACTGTCTGGACGTATGACATTTACCGCGCTTTGATCCGCAAGGACGCCTCCGACCGCCACTACGTATCGATGGGGCGATGGTGCACAGTGGTCGGCGTGTTGATTAGCATCGGTACCGCCTATCTCGTCATGCAATTCCTCAGCATTATGGATTATGTACAGGCGTTGTTCAGTTTCTTTATCGCGCCGCTCTTTGGAACCGTCCTGCTAGGAATGCTTTGGAAGCGTGCCACGCCGGCTGGTGGCTTCTGGGGACTTTTGATTGGCACCGCTTCCTCCATCGGCATGTGGCTGTGGGTGAAGGTGGACCCAACAGCTCTGCGCTTTATCGCGATCTCTCCATACGCCAAGGACATGGCGGAGAACATGTATCGTGCCCTCTGGTCATGGATCATTTGCGTGACGGTGACCGTATTGGTCAGCATGGCGACCCGGCCTAAACCGGTTGAAGAACTGGTCGGTTTGGTCTACGGAGCCACAGAAATTCCGTCCGAAGGCGCGCTTCCGATTTACCGCCGGACAATCTTTTGGGCCGCTATAGTGTCGATTGTCTTCGTCGCGCTGAATTTGATTTTCTGGTAAAGGAATTGCCATGCATCACGGACGAATCTCCATCTGGTTTTTCATCGGCGCGCTTTTACTCGCCTATGGCGTCTTGATCACGGGAAGCGGAATCTACGAGTTATCCTCACCCCCCCAGCATCCGGTGGTACTTGCTCGTTTGCATGCCGGCATCTGGTGGGGTGCAGTGCTGCTGCTGATCGGGCTCTTCTATACCATTCGCTTTTATCCAAGGGATCATAACAAGTAAATGTCGAACATCAGGACATGCGCAAAATTCGGGTTGATCGTTGGCAATCGCGGCTTCTTTCCGGACCACTTGGCCGCGACCGGTAGGGAGGAAATGATTCGTGTCATGGAGGCGGCCGGAATCGAAGTTGTCGCCCTGACGCCGGAAGAATCAAAATTCGGTGCGGTTGAAACTTTTGAAGAGGCACGGCGATGTGCGGAGTTATTCAAGAAACATCGCGACACGATAGAGGGCATTATCGTTTCGCTTCCAAATTTTGGCGATGAACGGGCTATTGCCGACACATTGCGGCTCGCGAATCTAAATGTGCCTGTTCTGGTTCAAGCAACGCCCGACTCAACCGGCAAAATGACCATTCGAGACCGCCGCGACAGTTTCTGCGGCAAGATGTCTGCCTGCAATAACCTGATGCAGTACCGCATCCCGTACTCACTGACTACCTTGCACACCGAATCACCCTCATCGGAGACATTTGCCAAAGACCTGATCTGGTTTGTCGGGGTATGCCGCGTGGTCCGGGGAATGCGCAACCTGCGGGTAGGCGCTATCGGAGCGCGTCCGGCTGCCTTCAACACCGTACGTTATAGCGAAAAGCTGCTGGAGGCTAACGGCATTTCCATCATCACCATCGACCTTTCAGAAATCCTCGGCAGGATTAACAGGATGAAGGATGAGGACCACGCCGCTCAAGAGAAGCTGCAGGCGATACACAAATACGTTTCAACCGCCGATGTGCCCGCCCCTTCATTATTAAAGATGGCCAAACTCGGAGCGGTGATCGACGGCTGGATGCGCGAAGCCGAGCTCACCATCAGCGCCGTGCAGTGCTGGACATCGCTTGAAGAATATTTCGGCGTTGTGCCCTGCACAGTGATGAGCATGATGAGCGAGAATCTCATGTCCAGTGCCTGCGAAGTGGATATTGCAGGAGTAGTGGGAATGCATGCTCTGCGCCTGGCGTCTGGCACGCCCAGCGCATTGCTCGATTGGAACAACAATTATGGCGACGACCCAAACAAAGCCGTCTGCTTCCATTGCAGTAACTTGCCCAAACACTTCTTTACCAGCGTAAAAATGGATTTTCAGGAGATTATCGCGGGCACGGTGGGCAAGCTCAATACATTCGGTACTTGCGTCGGCCGTGTGAAAGCCGCTCCCATGAGCTATGCGCGTTTTTCGACCGACGATCTGCACGGCAAGATGCGTGGCTATGTGGGCGATGGCCGCTTTACGGAGGATCCGCTCGAAACCTTTGGCGGCGCAGGTGTCGTGGAGATTCCCCGGCTGCAGGAGCTACTTCGTTATATCTGCGAGCGCGGATTTGAACATCACGTGGCCGCCAACCTTTCGATCACTTCGCCCGTAGTCTACGAAGCCGTGACCAAGTACCTGAATTGGGACGTGTACTGGCATAAGGCATGAGCGTAATTGTCGCGGGCGTCGACTTCGGCACCCTAAGCGTTCGCGTTTCTATTTTTGATCATGAGCGGGGCCGTCTCGGATCCGGTACAGCCGAGTATCCGCTGCATCGCCAGGCACACGACCCCGATTACGCGACGCAAAGCCACAGTGATCATATGGCCGGCTTAGCCCAAGCGATGCAACGAGCGTTGGAGGCGGCTGAGGTCGAAGGATCGAGAGTCGAGGTATTGGCTCTCGATACCACGGGGTCGAGCGTAATCCCTGTGGGCGAAGGTCTTCTACCGCTCGACGAATACTATCTTTGGTGCGATCACCGTGCTTGGCGGGAAGCGGGCGAAATTACTGCCAAGGCGCACGAATGGGGGCTCGACGCCATTCATTGGAGCGGCGGCGTTTATTCCTCCGAATGGGGATTTTCGAAATTGCTCCATTGGCTGCGACACAATCCCGATCTGCGCGGAAAGCTGGTTTCCGCATTCGAGCATTGCGATTACGTGGCCGCCGTGCTCTGCGGCATAACCGATGTCGAGCAATCGCCCCGCAGTGTTTGCGCCATGGGGCACAAATGGATGTGGAACGAATCTTTGGGCGGTTTGCCGCCGGAAGAGTTCCTCGTCGCTGTCGATCCGTTGCTTAAAGGCGTGCGGGCGAAGCTCGGCGGCCGCTACTTAAAGTCCGACGCCATTGCAGGCAGGCTTTCCGGCGAATGGGCGGAGAAGCTCGGGCTCAAGGCGGGAATTCCAATTCCTGTGGGCGCCTTCGACGCCCATTGGGATGCGGTCGGCGCAGGAGTGGCTCTTGGCGATGTCGTCAACGTGATTGGAACATCGACCTGCATTATTGGATTGAGCGCCCGGACAACGCTGGTGCCAGGTGTCTGCGGTGTTGTGCCCGGCTCCGTCGATCCGCAACTGACCGGCATCGAAGCCGGACTTTCGGCCGTCGGCGACATCTTCGAAGCGATCGCAAAGCGCGCTAGCTCAAGCGCGGGCATGTTGTCGAAAGAGATTGCGATGCATCGTCCGGGACAAACCGGTCTACTGCGCCTCACGTGGGACAACGGCGATCGCACCGTGCTGGTAAATCCTGAATTGGGCGGCGTTACTCTCGGTTGGCATCTGACGACCACGGCAGCCGACGAACTATTCGCAGCCGTTGAGGGAACTGCTTTTCACACCCGCATCATCTTAGAGCGTTTGGAAGAACACGGCGCTTCGGTTCAACGCATCATCAACGGTGGTGGCATTCCGCAACGGAATGATACGTTGAATCAGGTTTACGCGAATGTCTTGAATAAACCTATTCTGGTGCCGGAAGGCGACGTCACGAGCCTCGGCTCAGCGATTTTCGCATTTCTGGCGGCTGGCGCTTTCCCGTCTATCGAGGCCGCCCAAAGGGCGCTGTGTCCTCCCCATCGCACTTTTCTTCCGCAGCCGGAGGCGGTTGCTGTCTATGAAGAGCTTTATCCGCTCTATCGCAAGCTCTACTTCGGAC
>JBARMQ010000071.1:0-11905 GCA_049802535.1 Bryobacteraceae bacterium
CCAGATCGACGGCAGGGATCAAGGACGGAACAGGCGGCGGAGAAAGCCTGGCTTTTCAGCGCCTGGCGCCGGCAATGGAGCCGGTAAGAGCGCGCGATAGTTCGGCTCGGGGGCCCGTAAGGCTTGGCCTAGGCGCTGAACGGTTTGGCGAATGGTTTTTTCGGCAAACGACGCGAATCCGAATAAAACGCCGGGCCGCACGAGTGCGGTTCTCCCGTAGCTCGACAAAATCGGCAGCTCAATGCCCGCGCTAGCGGCCGAGTTGGCGACTGCGGTTTCATCCAAGCCGCGCGCCAACCAGCCGACGGCGTGTAGTCCCCCCGAGGCCGGTTCAAGGTCGATATAGCCGCCAAGTTCGGAGTCAACTGCCTGCGATAAGGCTTGCAAACGTTGGAAATAGATGGCGTTCATCCGTTGCAAATGCCGTTCAAAATGACCTTCCAGCAGAAAGTGCGCAAGCGTCGCCTGATCGATGGCGCAGGGGCTGCCGCCCATAATCTCTTTCGCTTTTGAGAAGCTCTCCAGCAGCGAAAGAGGCACCACCAGATAGCCGATTTCAAGCGATGGGAAAACAGTTTTGCCCGTGGTGCCGAGGTAGATCACGCGCTTTTGGTCATCGAGCCCTTGCAGGCTGGGGACAGGGCGGCTGGTATAGCAGAAATCGCCGTCGCTATCGTCTTCGAGGATCCAGGTGCTGGTTTGGCGCGCGTAGTCGATCAGCGTGAGCCGGCGGGTAAGGCTTTGCGTTGAACCGAGAGGAAATTGGTTGGCCGGCGTGGTGTACATCAGCACGGGCGGATTCTGGCGCCGCGCATCGGGAACATTGACGCCTTCATCATCTACCAGCAACGGAACAACTTTGGCTCCCGAATGCAGGAAGGCGGCCTTGACGCCATAAATGCCGGGCTCTTCCAACCCCACCAGGTCGCCCGGAGAGACCAACGTGTTGATGGCGAGTTGAAGGGCCTGCTGAATGCCAGGACAAACGATGACTTGGTCGGACGTGCATTTCAAACCACGGTTGTTGCGAAGGCGTGAGGCGATTGCCTCGCGGAGCATTTGATATCCGAACGTCTCGGGAATATCGAGCAGGTCCGCGCCGCGGTCTCGCAAAAGTCGCGCGCGTAGGCCTTCCCAGACCTCGAGCGGAAACTCGCGAGTATCTGGCAGGCCAGGCCGGAACGGGCGCAGTTCGCCTTGGGAGCGAAGACGAGACAAATCGATGTGTTCAAGAGTTGAGCGGCGATTGAAGAGAACAGGTAGTGGATCCGGTGCACGGGGCGCCGGAGGGAGTATCTTTTCCGCTTCTGGCTCTGCGACGATTTCCTCGATGAGTTCCACCGAAACAGCCGCCGCGATTGGGCTTGGCTCCGCCTTCTTGACCCGGACAATTGGCGCTTTGCGAGCTTCGGCAGCCGGGGGTTCGGGCCTCAAGGCGGGCGCCTGAGCCACGGTCGGCTTCACGGGAGCCTTTGAAACTTCTACTGGCTTAGGGGCAGGCGCTGGGATGACTTTCGGGGGTGACTTTGTTTCTGGAGTGGAGCTCGGCTCTGAAACAGACGGCGATTGAGAGGCTAGCTTCGCGGGGGCGGCCGGCTTAGCATCCGGCACACGCAGGCCCGTGGTGACATCGCCAGCGATGACGCCTTCTTCCAGAAGCGTCATGAGGGCACGCCGCACGGTCTTGCGCGAGATCCCCAGCTCGGAAGTCAGGCTGGTTAGAGACGGCAGCGCCGACCCTGCGGGAAAGGTGCCGTTCTCTATGGCTTGACGCACCGCGTCATAGCTTTGCCGGTAGAACGGAACGCGGGAGTTGCGGTCGACAGAGATCGTCTTTTCTATTTTCGAAGCTGGCGCAGCGGCGGTTCCCATTTCTTCTCAGTAAATGAGTCGCCGTAGGGGCTAAGTGTTCTCAAAACAAATGGGATAGGCGGTGGGATCACACTCGAAAATGAGCGCCACGGCTGCGGCGTCGCCATACAAAATCGATCTTCAGACAAAGTCGCGCGCGTTTCTGTTCGTGCGATCTATGAGTTAGCCTGAGGGCCCAATTTGCCGCGAAAACGGCTGCGGTGATCGCTGGCAGTATACTCTTCATCCCACCCACGCAGTTCCGCCGTCTGCGTATAGCCTCGGCCGACACGATCGACGGTCAAAATCAGAGTGCCGTCCTCGACGACCATGGTTGTAAAACCATTCGAATAGTTCCGAAAGTTTAGGTGGCGTGTCTGATAGTTCGAAATCATGTACTCATCGGGATCGTACCCTTTTAACACCGCTTGCCAGTGGCCGGCGGGAGCGCAACGCATGCAACTGTTGGCGCCTCCTAAGACCCACCAAGGCGTATTGGGATCGGGATAGGCGAAGCCTTCTGGCGTGGTGATGAACGGCACGTGGGACCAACATTTCCTGCAGCCTGTGAATAATCCATAGCGAAGGCCGTTGGGGCATGGCTTGCCGTAATAGCGTTGCATCGCTTCGACCAGTTTGGGGATCATTCCGGGGCGAAATCCGTGGTCATCCTCAAGCATGCAGACATACTCGGGAATGAAGCGCTCTAGTCCCAGCTGCAGGCACATGTTCCTTGCGGAAGCCATGGAAAGCTGATCGGTTAGAACAAGAAAGTAGCGCCCCTGATTGAAGTCCTGGAGCCATTGCCAGATTTCTTCGCGCTGCCGGACGCTAGAATCGTGGACTATCAGAGCTGCATCGTTCCGTTGCACCTCCTCAAGGATCGTCGGAAGCGTCTGCTGGATGGTCTTCAGGTCTTCAAAGGACGGGAAGATGGTCAGAAACTGGGATCTGCTCATACGAGGTGTGTTGGGCGATGGATGCGAGATCGGTAAGCCATGCCTCTAGCGTTATCAGCTCATCGGGTACGACGACCCCAATGCGAAGGAGAGCCTCATAGCAACGCCGAAGCGCGTCTGGGATCTTGCTAACGCCGGACGGAATGTCGGTTCGCTCAAGTTCTTGCGCTATCCGTGCGCTAGCAAGATAGATGGGACTTCCTGCTCAAAGTCGATGAGCAGGTCATGCTCGTTTCTATTCTGAAATACTTCGCTTTCGTGAAATCGAATGCTCCAGTTTTGGGACCAGGCGATACGCTGGGCAACGAAGCTACGTAGGATGTCAGTAGTGCGAAACGAGCAGTGGGCCGGCAGGTACATCAGCGGGAAAGCGTCGGACCACCAGGTGGTGTTTTGACTATTGAAAGGACACCAGGAACCTTCGCCGAGCGCAACACTCCTCCCTGAAAAGCGGAGATGGCGGGGGCCAAAAACCAAGCGGGAAATTGCATCGACATCCGGCTCACCCGCTACAAGACCCTGTTGAATTGGGCAATAGACGTCGCTGACAACCAGTGTGTCGTAGATCGGAGGGTGCGTCTGTAATTCGGTCAGCGGGAAGCCGCGCGGCCATAAAGGCTGATCACCAAACGACTGGTAGGAGTAATACGAATAAATGTTGACCCAGCCTCCTCCCCTGATGTGCGGGGCACGGATACGCCTAGAAGGAACATCGAAGAAATCAGGGCCTGGCCGATTGTCGTCATCGGTTTCGCGGATAACCGAACAGCCGGCTTCGATGGCAAGGAGGTAACCAAGATTCTTGCGGCTGTAGTTGTTTTCAGGTGCCGCGGAGGCGGTGAGAAATCCGGTCTCATGTTGCTGCGCCAGAGAATAGTACTCGCAATTGGCTAACTCAAAGTTCGCCGGGCTTTTGCGATCTCCGACTGCAATAAAGTGGTTGTCGGGCAACCCACTTTGTTGGGCTAACTCACGAACCGCAGTGGTTGGAGCTTGAATTGTTGTAACGACACAGGCGATCATCTCGCTGTCGGGGGTCGCGGCCTGTTTCACAAGCGGACCACAAGCTAGACCGGGATGCGTCACCAAATAATGAGTGACTACGCGAACGAAAGTCTCTCATCGTTAAGTCAGACCTCAGGTTGACGCTACATGTCAACGCGTTTTTGGGTGTGACTGGATAGGTACCAGCAAGGCTCGAGACCGGTATGAGGAAAAAGCGAATGCACGCACGACTGTTGTTGCGGCTGATCGAATAAGAATTGTGTTTTTCCATCCTTTTGCGGCACGGCGTAGTAGGTTTGGACCATAACCGTTCCGAAGGGCTGCTTATTAGGAAACTTAAAAATAACCGACAGATAATCGCAGACCCACACCACCGCGACGGTGATGACGAAGAAAGCGAGAATGCGACTGAGCGTGCGCTTCATTCCGTAATTCGAAGAGGTCCAGCCGGGACCCGTTTCGATTAGAGCACGTTGTCGCCTTTGGCGCGTCTCCCCTTGGGTATACTGCGGACGTCATTCATGCGCATCACCGCTTTGCACTTGCATTCCATCGCAATCGCCGATCCGCCATTACGTAGCTCCTACGGTCTGCATGCCCCATGGGCATTACGGACCATCGTGGAGCTTGAGACTGACGACGGCATTCGCGGCATCAGTGAAACATATGGGGGCGATGGTCCACGAGCCGCGTTGGAGCAAGCTCGCGATTACATCATAGGGCGGGATCCGTTTCAACTTGCGGGGCTCGAAGACGAAATGCGGACACGGCTGAAGGTGGCGACGGAAGAGCCGGGAGGGCACAGCCAGCTCTACCTGGTTCCCGGAGAGAATCCGCTGGATCGTCACAACCGTACGTACGCCGCACTCGAGATCGCCTGTTTGGACATCATTGGGAAGGCCGTGAACCGGCCGGTCTGCGACGTGATCGGCGGACGTGTGCGGGATCGGGTTCCCTTCTCCGCTTATCTTTTTTATAAGCATGGCGGAGGCGGCGGTAACGGCCGATACGAAGACAAATATGGGGAGGTGCTGGATGCTCGCGCGGCGGTACGAGAATGCCGCCAGATGATTGACGAGTACGGCTTCGAAGAGATTAAGCTCAAGGGCGGCGTGTTGGAACCTGCCGAGGAAATTGCAACGATTAGAGAACTGCGCACCGAATTTGGGCCGAGGGTTCCGCTGCGGATCGACCCCAATTGCGCCTGGTCGGTGGATACGTCGGTTCACGTGGGCGAGTCGCTGGTGGAAGAACTTTCAGGTGGAGGATATTTGGAGGATCCTTGTCCAACGCTCGAGGGCATGGCGGAGGTTCGGCGGCGATGCATTGAGAAAGATATTCGCACGCCGCAGGCGAGCAACGTAGCTGTCACATCATTTGCGGACGTGCCGAAAGCTCGCGACCTGGATGCCGTGCAGATTGTGCTTTCGGATCCGCATTACTGGGGTGGCATGCGGCAAGTGCAGTATCTGTCGCATCTCTGCCAAGTGTTGGGAATGGGCTTGTCGATGCATTCCAATAGTCATCTGGGCGTGAGCTTGATGGCCATGACCCACGTGGCCGCAGCCTGCCCCAACCTGACCTATGCTTGTGATACGCATTACCCGTGGCAGACGGAGACAGATGAGGTGGTCGCGGGAGGCCGGATTCGTTTTGAGAATGGCGCCGTGAAAATTCCGGACAAGCCGGGATTAGGTGTGGAGCTCGATTATGACCAGCTTGCGCGCGGTCGAGAGCGTTATGACAAGATTCCATTTCGCAAACGTGACGACGAGGCGGAAATGCGAAGGAACGTCGATCCCGGATGGCGCCGCGTGCTGCCGCGCTGGTAGAGGTTGGCGAATCCCGCGCTTAAAGTTTAGGGGCGCATTGTTCCGTCTGAATCCTTGCTTAGGACTAGAAGTTCCCTCTTCCTTTTTCGCAGAACGGTTTGAAATCGGTGAGATAATCTTAGGCCGATGCTCAAGATTGATCGTGAGAACCGCGCGCTTGAACTGATTCTGCCGCAGATGCTCATCGAAGCCGGGCTCAAGGAGAGGGAAGACTTACAAGACCTCATCGAAAGGAATCCGAAGGTATTCTTTGATGAGATCGGCTTAGGGAAGGCCGTTCTCCTGGGCACAGAAGTCCAGCCCGCTCGCCACATGGTAGGAGATCGAATCGACCTGCTTGCGCTCGACAAGGACGGAGCCGTCATCGTCATTGAGCTTAAGCGTGGCAAAGGCAATAAACTGCACCTGCTTCAAGCAATATCCTATGCGGCGATGATTTCCAAATGGCAGGGGGATGAATTCAGAGCACTCCTTAAGAAGGGGAGCCCCGATCTTGACGACGCTGCGCAGATCAATAGCTACCAGCGCATCATTCTTGTTGCGGATGCCTTCGAGTACGAGGTCCTCACGACTGCGGAATGGCTTGTGGAGACCTACAACCTCGAGATCCTGTGCATCCGGCTTCAGGTCGCTAGAGATCCGGCAAGCGGCGCAGAGTACCTGGTGTGCGAGCGCGTTTACCCACCCATCGAGATTGAAGAGCACGCCGTGCAACGGCGTGCTCAGAACCGGGGGGACACGCCCCCGCCTAGCGGCCCAACCGAGATCTTGAAAACAGCCGCGAATGCTGATGTCTCCACCTTTTTCGAAGGGCAGCGCGCGAAGGCACCTTATGACGAGAAGAACGGCGCCTTTCGATACGTAGTGGGGTCTAAGGTTGCGTGGTCTGTCGTGATTCGGAAACGATTCGCTTCTGTTTGGCAGTATCGCCGGTTTTCGGGAGACCTCGATTTCTGGCGAACCAGGCTCTCCAACCCTGAGACAGTCGGCGAGAAGGACAACGAGCGTGCGCTGTCATTCCGACTGGAGAATAAGGCGGACTTCGATGCCTTCCTTGACGCCGTCAGTAAGGCGGCCGGTTTCAACTGGGAAATTAGATCGCAGCCGCGGTAACGTGGATTCGGTTTCGTGAGTCGGGACAATACGCGTAAATCTCGCGACACTCGCGCGGATGAATCAGAACCCGGCCCGTCGGTGTTGATGGTGGGGGCGCCCAGGGGTAGTCGCCGGAAAAGCGGTAAGGCACCTTGGCCCACTATACTGGCATCGTGAACACGCGTGACTTCGCGGCCCAACTAAAAGGCGTATTTGGCTTTCCAGTGACATCGTTCCGGCAAGATCTGTCGCTCGATCTTGCCGCTATTGAACGCAATGTGGACGAAATGGCTTCGCATCCATTCTGCGCGCTGGTCTCGGCGGGTGGGACCGGAGAAATGTACTCGATGTCGGTCGATGAGATCGAGCAGGTGATCGCAGCGAGCGTAAGAGCCGTCAATGGACGAATGCCTGTAGTCGCAGGGACGGGCTTCAATGCAGCCATCGGCGAAGACATTGCTCGGCGGGCGGCAAGAGCGGGTGCGCAGGCGATACTCGCGCTTCCACCGTACTATGTAAACGCTCCCGAAGAAGGGCTGTTCGCCTATTACGAAGCGCTTGGCGCTGCAACAGATCTACCGCTGTTTGTCTACAGCCGGGACTGGGCCGTTTTCACTCCGCAGATGGTCGCACGACTTGCGGATCGAGTGCCGACACTTGCCGGATGGAAAGACGGGCAGGGCGACATTCGGCGATATCAGCGCATCATGCAATTCAACGGCGATCGCTTGGCTTGGTACGGCGGTTTGGGTGATGATTGCGTACCCGGATATTTCGTCATTGGTGTGCAAGCATTCACATCCAGCATTTCCACCATTGCGCCGAAGCTATCGCTGCGGATGGCCGATGCCGCCATGCGGAGAGATTTTGCGGAATTGGATCGGCTGATGGCTCGCTATGTTCAGCCCTTATACGCATTGCGTGAGCGGGCACGCGGTTATGAGGTCGCGATTATGAAAGAGGCGATGGAGCTGCTGGGAATGCCAGCGGGTCCGGTGCGTCCACCACTGATGAACTGCCGCCCGCAGGACATAGAGGATTTGAAGAAGCTATTGGAAGTGTATGCCGAAGTGCGATAGGGCGCCGCTTAACAGACTGTCTGCCTTTCGCGCTGCGGAAATCATACTTTGCCTTGTGCTGCTATGTTCGGCTCAATCTATCGGAAAGGACAAAAGCGCGACAAACCCCGATGTGACAAAATCCGATCCGATCGCGTACTTGAACCGGGCATTGGACGAGATCCAAAAGCACGCGCTGCGCCGCAATACCGTAGATTGGAAAACTGTTCGAGCGCAGGCGTTACAGAAGGCGGCAAATGCCCAGTTAACGGTAGATACTTACGACTCGATCCGGTTTGCTCTAAACAGCTTAAAGGATCATCACAGTTCGTTTCACCCAACTCCTGAACTCGAACGGCTCGAACAAGAACGAAGGGGCGCTGTTATCAGTGGAGATATCGCGAACCAGCCGGCGAGCCCGTTCGTAGGACGGTACGAACCCGTGGGAAGAACAGTTACGAAGAACGGAAAGCGCTTTGCACTTGTCGTGGTTACGAAATGCTTCCCCGACAATGAGAATCAGTTCGTTGCGTACGAGAGCCAGGTTCAACAAATCGTTGCAAATCTTGATCAGCATCGTCCCGACGGCTGGATTGTCGATCTGCGCGGCAATGTCGGCGGAAATATGTGGCCTATGCTGGCCGGTATAGGTCCGGTCTTGGGCGAAAGTGACGATGTGGGGGAGTTTTTTGCGACAACAGGGCATTCCGTATGGAAGTACCGGAACGGCATAGCATCTGAAATCGAAGATGACGGTAAGCAAAACCCATACCCACCTGTTGCGGGATCTCCATATCACTTGACAAGTACGCCGACGGTCGCTGTTCTGATCGACCGTGGCACGGGAAGTGCTGGCGAGGCATTAGCAATCGCGTTTCGGGCCCGTCTTCGCACACGCTTCTTCGGGCAACATTCTGAAGGCGCCTCGACAGCAAACGAAGTGTTCGTCCTATCAGACGGAGCGGCCATGTGGTTGACGATCGGCGTCGATGCGGATCGCACAGGGAAGCAGTACATGAACGGCCTCAATCCCGACGAAGAGGTCAAGGGAGTGGCACAGATTGTCCCTCCTGATCAGGATCCGGTCGTCCAGCGCGCAGCCGATTGGCTGAGCCGGGAAGTGCGGTGAATAGGTGCCGCAAAGTTTTTTGCCAATAACTGTAACAGCACGCCGGTGAATTTCACCATTGGTCGGGGCCACTTTCTATGAGCAAAAAGTATTCGTCAGCCGACGATGCGGTATACACAGACGACTTCGACGATGTTTTGGCGGTTCTTAGCGGTCCTTCGCCTTGGCGAGCATTTATCGAGCCTAACTTAAAGCAGATGCACAGCAAGCTCTCCCGAGCTTCGTTTCAGGTAGTGGGCGAGAAGGACTACCAGGCGGTCTTAGACCGATTGAAAATCACGGGCAATGCGCGGAGTATTCCCGGCGTGACGGATAAATACCATCAAACGATCACGATGCTCGAATACAAGGGGCAGAATAGCGGCCAGTCCTACTTAGGAGCATCGCTGCACGAATGCGTTCATCTGGTCTCGCATCCGGTTGACGCGAACACCAGCGACCACAGCACGGCCATTCAATTTCTCGGTGTGGGTTTGCTGGAAGGTTTGGTGGAGTGCGTCACTGAAGACATTCTGGTTGCGCAGAGTATTCCTCTGGTCAAAGACACGAAAAAACGCGGGCACCAGGAGCGCGAGCGGATTGTTCGGGCGATGTTCCAAGATGTCACGGCCGACTGGGGCAACTTGCTTTTCCAAGGGCAGCAACAACCGTTCGTGTCAACGATGGAGCAGACATATTCGCCCACTGGGTGGCAACATCTCAAAAACATTGCAGGCGCTGCGAACGACGTTCTGGCCTTACAGCTAATGGCAAATTTCAAGAAACAGCAACAGGCGAAGGCGCCTCGGGTTGTTAAGGTGCCTGTTCCGGTATTCCGTTAGGCACAGCGGCAATCAGATGCGATGGAAACTCTTCAGGATATCGCGCATGGAGTAGCGAAGCGCGATGGGGCGGCCGTGCGGGCACGACATCGGATATTCGCATCGTGCTAGGGCTTGTAAGAGCCACTCCATCTTCTTCGGTTCGAGCTTCATGTTGATCTTGATGGCGGCGCGACATGCGATGGTGGCGCAGACGTTGCGGCGGATCTCATCAAGCGATGCGGAGCGGAGTTCGCGTTCCGAGATTTCGAGAATCTCGAACACGATCTTTTCAATGTCCCCAGCGCCCACGCCCGCCGGTCCCGCTTTGATCGCGATTGTACGCTGGCCGAACATCTCCGTTTCGAAGCCATGGGCGGTCAATTCGTCGGCAATTCTCCCGTATTCGAATTGCTGCGTTGGGGTCAATTGAAGGACCACCGGCATGAGCAGCTGCTGCACCTCAACCGTTCCCTCGGCGCGTTGCCGCAAGACTTGTTCGAACAAAATTCGCTCATGCGCAACGTGTTGATCGATGATCCACAGGCCGTCCCGGCCGGCAGCGATGATGAAGCTGTCGTGCAATTGACCTAGCGGCCGCAAATCGGGCAACGCGGAAAGGCTATCGACGCGGTCCCAGTCCGGCGGCAGGCTCTCGAGCGCCCCATGCGTTTCCGGAACATGTCTGGTTGGGCGAGGTGGATCAACGGCGAAAGATGGCGTGGGAGCGGCCAGAGTTGAAGTTGGGGAGTCCGGGTCCGGATGTGGAACGGGATAGACGGCGAGTTCGGGCGTTTCATTCCGCGTGTCAGCGGGGTGGCTCTCGACCGGCTCCTCCATGAAAGCTTCGATCACCGCGGAAAACTCGGAAAATGGCAGGGCCGCTGCACGCTGTAGGGGAGGCCGCGGCATGGGAAGGGGCGATGCAATCGGTGACGTGGGCATCGGCATGGCTGATGCGGGCCGCTGCCGCATGAGGACTTCACGAATTGAATCGCGAACGAAATCGTGAACTTGCGAGCCGTGGCGGAACCGTACCTCCGTTTTGGACGGATGAACGTTAACGTCTACCTCCCCGGGTTCGCAGGTTAAGAATAAAAGTGCAAATGGATAGCAGGCTGGCGGCATTAGGTTGTGATACGCCGCGGAGATGGCATGGAGTAGCAGTTTGTCGCGGATCAGCCGGCCATTGACGAACAGGAACAGCGAATTGCGATTCAGCTTCTGCACGTTCGGCCCGGAGACCAGGCCCTGCAACGTGAACGTGGCTACTTCCGGCTTAGCCGGAACCGGGTGAGGCCGGGCGTTTGGAGGAACGTATGGCGGCGGAAGGCGGATCTCGGCAGTCCGAACGCCGATATCCAGTAGGTCGTCCACGATGGGTCCACCAAAGACCTGAAAAGCACGATCGCGCAATTGCGTGACGGGTGTTACATGCAATAGCTCGCGACCTTCGTGATATAGCTCAAACCGCTTGTCGGAGTGTCCCAAGCTGTAATGCGTGACAAGCGATCCGATGTGCGCTAATTCCGTTGGATCGGACCGCAGAAATTTCTTACGTGCGGGGACATTGAAGAATAAGTCGCGGACGCTGATCGTTGTTCCTACAGGCCGCGCCACTTCATCGCAGCGCAGCAGCTTACCGCCCGAAAATTCGACCGCCGCGCCTGTTGGTTCGTCGTCCGATCTAGTTTCAAGCAGCAAACGACTCACGGAAGCGATCGAGGGTAGCGCCTCGCCGCGGAAGCCGAGAGTGGCGATGGCCAGCAGGTCCTTCACATCGCTCAGCTTGCTGGTGGCGTGGCGCTCGAATGCCAGCAGCGCATCGTCACGCATCATGCCGCAGCCGTTGTCTTGAATCCGCAACAGGCGCCGCCCGGCATTTTCGGCGTCAATGCGAATTTCGTTGGCGCCAGCATCGAGCGAATTCTCAAGCAGTTCCTTGATGACGGAAGCAGGCCGCTCCACAACCTCGCCTGCCGCTATTTTGTTGGCGACGTTGTCAGAGAGTATGCGGATGCGGCCCATTTACCGGGTGATCGTGGCGGGACGCGTCAACCACTCATCGCCGCGAGAAACTCGGCGTTCGAACGAGTCTTGCCGAGCTTGTCGAGCAGCAATTCCATCGATTCCACCGGCGAGAGCGGATTCAGGACCTTGCGCAGCACCCAAACAC
>JBARMQ010000072.1:0-3287 GCA_049802535.1 Bryobacteraceae bacterium
CCGTGCTCAGCACCCTGGCAACGCCGGTCTTCTCGCCGTCGGTCAACATCGGCGGCCGCACGAGTGTCCAGTCCAAGTTGCTGCCTTCGATCTCGGCCTCCATGCCCGCCTTGTCTACCAGCAGACCCCGCAGAAACGTCCGCATGAGCAGGTGCTCGTTGAAAAAGCCGGCGTTCTTGACGCTCTCGCCCGCACCAACCACCGAAATCTTCAGCAATCGCCGCACGCCATTGCGCCGCATCGCGTCCACAATATTGTGCGCCGCGCTCGTTTCCATCGTCGTCACTTTCCACGGCGTCTTGCCGCCCAGTGCGTCGATCACCGCATCCTGTCCGGCGACCGCAACGTCGACCGCGGCCGCGTCCAGCACGTCGCCCGCAACAACTCTGACGTTCGCCTTCTTGTACTGCGCGGCACCGCGCACGAAAGCCGTCACATTATGTCCGGCCACCAGCGCCTCATTGACCAGCGCTTCTCCGCTCTTACCCGCTGCTCCAATCACTAGAACTTTCATCGCTTTCTCCTTCTTGTTGCCTCGTATATGGCCGCCCATACAAATGAGCGAGCTGACTATTAGAGGCCGACGATAACCATTGGTTGCAAATGATTCAGTGGTTACGCATGTGAACACTGAAAGACTTTCCCAAGCTATGTTCGCCTCGGTCATCCATCGGTTGTGATATAACCATTGGTTACATAGCAACAATTGGTCGCAAAAATCGTCAAAAGGGACTAAGCTATTGAAGTGACATCCGCATCACCAAGTCGCCGGGTAGAGCGCAAGGAGAGGTTGCGGGGCGAAATCCTTGCGGCTGCCAGTAAAATGTTCGCCGATCGGGGCTACGAAGCCGTGACGCTTCGCGCGATCGCTAAAGAGATCGGTTATACGCACGCCGTGATCTACCAGCATTTTCCGGACAAATGGCACATTCTTGCCGAGTTGAGCAGCGAGACGATCGGGCTACTGATTGAGAACTTCGACGCGATTGCCGCTAAACATCTTGCACCGAAAGAGCGTCTTTTTGCGACTTCACGTGGCTTGATTCAATTCTGCACGGCCCATCCACAGCAGTTCCGTAATGTCTTCTTCGGGCCTGAGAACCGCAACGGCACCCGCGCTGGAGAATACATTAACGACATTGGCGCGCCGTTGTTCGGACGTTTCGTGCAGCTCTTTTTCGATGTTGCCAAGGATGAAGGATTGCCAAGTAGGGATGACATAGTGGTAGCCCACACCTGGTGGTACACGATCTTTGGCCTCGCCGCACTCATGGTCATCCAAGGGGTTGTGCCTGACTTGCCTGACCAGACTCTCGTGGTCGAGCAAACGATCGCAACGCTTTGGGCGGGCGTTCAGGTTGTTCCGCGATTGCCGAAGAGCGCAGTCTCCAAGCGATCCAGCCGGTCCATTGCTCGAAAGCACTAACAGCTTCTGTCTACTCAGGAGTCTTTGGAGGGGTGGTAGCTACATCCAACCGGAATCCTCCGTTAGCATTTACGCCCTCCTGTGAGCTTTTGATTCTAAATAAGAGCATTCCTGGGCGTTGAGGAGTAACGGAGCAGCCAACCGGCTGATGCCGCTTTATGATGGAGTCATCACGGGTTGAAGCCATGGCGACCGTCACACACCCTCTCACGCTTGAAGAGTTTCGCTCCCGATATGGGCAGCAAAAGCCCTGTTTCGAATACTGGTTCGGAGAGGCAATCCAGAAGACAATGCCGACATGGTTGCACGCCGTGCTGCAGGGAATCATGCGCGAGGCTCTGCGGCGAGCCGGATACAAATCCGGTTCCGAGGTGGAGTTGCGAATCGATCCCCAATGGGAACCGGTTCCGGACGTAATCGCTACGCTACAGTCAATTAACGATTATCCAACTGAACCAGTCGAAATCGTGGTGGAAATTTTGTCTCCTGAGGACAAGTTGATGTACATCATCAAGAAATGCCATCACTACGAGCGGATCGGCACTGAAAGAGTATTTGTGCTGGATCCAGTCGAAAAGTTGGCTTGGCAGTGGAATTCTGGAAGTCTGGAAGCGGTTACACAATTGCTACTTCCTAACGGGGCAGCGGTGGCCCTGGACGAGGTGTGGCGACAGCTTGACGAACAGGCATAAGCGAGGATTCCCAGATCACCGGTTTTTACAGCCGGCGCTCCTGTTCCGATAACTGTGTTCCAATCTAAAGAGCGGGAACATTGGCAGCCTGTGTTCCTATTTTTCTATACGTATGGCAGCACTTCCCGCACTCATCACGGTCGAGGAACTCTTCACCATAGACACGCCGGAGCGTTGCGAATTGCATCATGGGACGATCGTTCCGGTGACCGCACCGGCTTTAAAACACTGGAAATTACAGCATCGACTGGTTCAACTGCTGGGGTCGAGGCTTGCGAGTTGGGGGCAAGTCGGCATGGAGATGGCGTATCGCCCCGTTTCCCAGTTTGAATTACGGCGAGCTGATGTCGTGGCCGTTTCGAGCGCCCGTTGGAATGCCGCCGATCCGGACGACAACCTCCGCGGCGCCCCTGAACTGGTCATCGAAATCAAGTCGCCGTCCAACACCCGCCGCCAACTGCGCGAGCTTGCCTCGCTTTGTCTCGCGAACGGTTGTAACTGTTTCTGGATCGTCGATATCGACGGCCGGACCGTCACCCTCATCGCCCCGGACGGCAAATCAACGCTATTCCAAACAGGCGACGAGATCCCGCTCACCGTCGTACCCGGCCATCTGCCCGTCAGCGAGATCTTCTCGGAGTGACTGGTAGTTCCGCCCTTCGCTTCGAAATTCAAGCCACTTGTCCCGAAACCGGCGCCCGCGCTGGCCTCCTCCATACGGCTCACGGCACCATCGAAACGCCTGTCTTCATGCCGGTCGGTACCCAGGCAACTGTCAAAGGGATCACCCAGCGCGATCTCCAGAACGATCTAGATGCGCGCATCATCCTGGCGAATACATATCATTTATTTCTACGTCCCGGTCATGAACGCATCGAACGCCTCGGCGGCCTTCACAAATTCATGGCATGGCCCCGCGCGATCCTGACCGACTCCGGCGGTTTTCAGGTCTTTAGCCTCGATACGCTGCGCAAGGTGACTGATGAAGGCGTGCTGTTCCGTTCGCATCTTAACGGCGACCCTCATCTGTTTACCCCCGAAGGCACGGTGGACGTGCAGCTAGCCTTCGGCAGCGACATCCTCATGGCTCTTGACGAATGTCTTGCCTATCCCGCGGACCACGCCTCGGCACTCGCCTCCATGCGTCGAACCGTCCGGTGGGCCCAGTC
>JBARMQ010000073.1:0-8333 GCA_049802535.1 Bryobacteraceae bacterium
TTCTCGGTAACGGGGCCGCGGCGCCCCGCACCTACGATGATCCTGTCGACCGAGCGGATGGGCGTTACTTCCGCGGCAGTTCCGGAGAAGAATACTTCATCGGCGATATAGAGCAGCTCACGCGGAATGATCGTCTCAACTACCGGTATGCCTAACGTGCTCGCAATCTTCACCACAGTGTCGCGCGTTATGCCGGGGAGAACCGATGCGCCTAGTGGCGGAGTGAGGATTTTACCGTCGCGCACAACGAAGATGTTTTCACCAGAACCCTCGCTTACATATCCGGAGTCGTCCAGCGCGATGCCTTCGACATAACCGTTTTGCGCGGCTTCCATGCGAATCAATTGCGAGTTCATGTAATTCGCCGCCGCCTTCGATAGGGCGGGCAGAGTATTCGGGGCCATGCGTGTCCATGACGAAACACATACGTCGACGCCGTTCGCAATGGCGTCTTCACCCAGATACTTGCCCCACGGCCAACAAGCCATGTACGTCTCGATAGGATTGTCTCGCGGCAGCACGCCCATGTCTCCATAGCCGCGCAGAACGATGGGCCGTACATAGCAGGAAGACAGGCCGCTCTCGCGCACCACTTCGAGCATGCCGTCCATCAACTCCTCGATACCGTAAGGGATTTGCATCCGGTAGATCTTGGCCGAATCCACCAGGCGGCGCATATGTTCGCGTCCGCGAAAGATTGCCGGTCCGCGTTCCGTATCGTAACAACGAATGCCTTCGAATACCGCGCTGCCGTAGCTGACCACGTGCGAGAGAACGTGAATCGTCGCGTCATCCCAACGGATCAATCGCCCGTTGTGCCAAATCTTCCCGGTAGCTTGCAACATCCCGATATTATATCGGAGCATCCGGGTTTAAAGGCCACGGATGGCTTGGGGTTTACAGCTTTGGGGTAGTGTTGGCGTCGTGCACAGAGAGCAGCCAATCGCGCTGACGGCGAACTTGGCTATCGAGACGCATCGGTAAATAAAATCGAAAACGGCAATCGCGGCAGCGGTATGCCTTCATTCCGAGAAAGGACATGAACGTATCACGCATCTTCCACCGCTTCGAACGACTGACGTTTGCTGAATTGCATTCAGGGCACATTGAGCCACTCCCGGCCGTACTTTTGAAATGCCGAGCTTCACCCCTTGGTCGTCGCAGCTCAGCGCTTGGCTTAAGCTTACCGCGATTTCACCTAATACCCAAACCGCACTAGCCGTTCGATTACGTGAGAAATTTCTGAGGAAATACATCCGAAGGACTACTTGGGATACGCACCTATTCTGCAAGGCCGAACCGGTGCGCGAAGCTAGAGTGTAGTGGCTCTCTTGATCAACGCGCAGGATCTAAGCAAGACATATGGATCCATTCCGCTTTTTCGCAGCATTTCCCTTAGTGTTTTCGATGGCGAGCGTCTGGGCCTGATCGGTCCCAACGGCTCTGGTAAGTCCACACTGTTAGAAATTTTGACCGGCAAGCGAGAGCCCGATAGCGGAGAGGTTGCGATTCGAAAGAATGTCCGGCTGAGTTATGTTGCGCAAGAAGCGCAGTTCGAGCCGGAAGATACAGTACTCTCAGTACTTCGAAAGGCGCTTCGCGAAGCCAATATTCTTGAGTCGGATTGGACGAAGCGCGAAGGCGAAACGCTGGGACGGACAGGCTTTACCGAATTTGAGACGAATACGTCCGCACTGTCCGGCGGTTGGCGCAAGAGACTGGCGATTGCAACGGCGCTGGTCCAGAACCCGGACATTCTGTTGCTGGATGAGCCGACCAATCACCTGGATATTGCGGGGATCGAATGGCTGGAGAAGCTGTTGGTGAACGCGTCCTTTGCGTGTGTAGTGATCAGCCACGATCGCTACTTCCTTGAGAACGTCGCGACCGGCGTCGCAGAGCTAAACCGAATTTATCCGGGCGGCCTATACCGAGTCAAAGGAAACTACAGCGAGTTCCTGGAAGCGAAAGATGATTTTCTCGCGGCGCAGGCGAAGCATCAGGAAGCATTGCAAAACCGGGTGCGAACCGAGATTGAATGGCTGCGGCGCGGTCCCAAGGCGCGCGCTACAAAAGCAAAGGCGCGCATAGACAATGCGCATGCTTTGATCGCTGAATTGGTAGATCTGAAATCTCGTAGCCGCTCGTCAACAGCGGGCATTGACTTTAGCGAGAGCGGTCGAAAGACGAAGCGCCTGATTGAGCTAGAGCAGGTCACGTACGGTTATGGCGGACGAACCTTATTCCGGAACTTCGATTTCACAGTAAAGGCCGGCACACGGATTGGATTGGTGGGCCCGAACGGCAGCGGGAAGACGACGATGTTGCGGTTGATGATGGGCGAAATGCAGCCCGAGAGCGGAACTGTGCGCCGTGCGGATGACTTACGCATGGTTTATTTCGATCAGACCAGGCAACTGGATCCGAACCTGACGCTCCGCCGCGCCCTCGCGGCTGATGGAGATTCAGTGCTGTATCGCGACCGCGTGATCCATGTCGCAACATGGGCTCAGCGATTCTTGTTTTCGACTGAACAATTGAACCAACCGGTGAGCCGGCTTTCTGGTGGAGAGCGCGCACGAGTCTTGATTGCGAAGCTGATGCTGGAACCTGCGGACGTTCTGTTGCTTGATGAACCAACCAACGATCTGGATATTCCGACGCTGGAAATTCTGGAAGAAAGTCTTCTCGAGTTCAATGGAGCGCTGCTGCTGGTAACCCATGACCGATTTATGCTGGATCGCGTGTCTACGGTCGTGCTGGGTTTAGATGGCGAAGGCGGCGCTGGGACTTTCGCGGACTATTCGCAATGGGACGCATGGCTGTCCGAACGCGAGCGGGCTAAATCGAAAACCGGTGTTCCGGCCGTGACTCAGCGCGACGCGCCAGTTAAGCGGAAATTATCGTACTTGGACCAACGCGATTACCAGTCGATTGAAGAACGGATATCCGAAGCGGAACAGCAGCTAAAGGCAAAACAAGCAGAGCTGGAAGATATAGCAGTGGTATCGGACCCGCGTCGTCTCCAACAGATCAACGCAGAAATAGATACTGCCCAGCGCACCGTGGACGACCTATACGCGCGCTGGGCCGAATTAGAAGCGAAAATGGCCTGAAGGATTAATGGTGGCCGACAGTCGCCGAATGGCTGTGTTTGGCGCCCTCGCCTCCGCTAGCCTTGCTTGTTTGCTCGATCAGAGGTTTACTGTTAGCCACTAATTTCTTGGCAGCTTCCTTTTCTTCGTTCAATGTTTCTTCCAAGAGACTGGCGACGCGTTCGTGGCCCAAAGCCCTGGCCAAATTAATGGTGGTCGAATAGGCGGCCATCTCATAGTGTTCAACGCGCACGCATGCTCCGATGATGGCGAGGTCGCCGACCTCATCGCCCTTCTTTTCAAGCTGCTCGCTACCTTCCGCTACAAGACCTTGCATGGCTTTGCATGTAACGCCGCCGGGTTTCTCCTTCAGCTCTTCAAAAATTTGCTTGAGCCGCTCGGCCTGACCGCGGGTTTCCTCGAGATGGGTCTCAATCAGGTTCCGGAGGGGTTCGGTCGAAGCACCCTTTGCCATCTTGGGAAGCGCACTGATCAGTTGAGTTTCCGCGCTATAAAGATCGCGCAGCTCATCAATCAGCAATTGTTGGAGTTTCACTTTGTTACCTCAGTAACGTTGACTCCCTCCACGATAGTAGGTATCTATGAATTTCTACCGTGCCCGCATTTCGATTACTACTTAATGTGCGCCAGCAGGTCCGCGAGTCTTCACGTTTTTCAGAATGAAGACAAGGATTCCGGCAACGCCAGCCATGAGAACCGCACCCTGGAAGATATCGATCACCGCGCCCATAGTCGCCTGTCGCTGAACGACCCCATTGAGGAGTCCGAGTGCCTTCTGTGACGCATCGCTCGAAGACATTTGATGTGCCAGGCCTGCGGCATAACCGCGGAGAGTTTCCTGATAGCGAGGATTGAGGGGCGAAAGATGTTCCGTCATCATCGACTGATGCGCTTGCGCACGGCGGTACAGCATGGTCGAAATGATGGATATTCCGATGCTTCCACCCACGTTGCGCATTAAGTTATAAACACCGGTTGCGTTCCCGATTTGTTCCCGGCTTAAGGTGCCAAAGGAGAGCGTGTTGAGCGGCACAAACATGAACGCTGTCGACATGCCATTGATCAAGCAACTCACAAAAATCGTGCCGGGATTCATTGACAGGCTCAAGTGTGAGAATTGCCAGCAAGAGACTCCGCAGGCAACGAAGCCGAACAGCGCCAGCAATCGACCGTCAATTCGGCCCACTAGATTGCCGCATATGCCCATGCCAAACAATGCTCCGATGCCTCGCGGCGCAATGGCTAAACCACTCGAATAAGCGCTGTATCCCAGGAGGGTTTGCATAAAGAGTGGTAACAGCGTTGTGACCCCATACAGTAACGCTCCAACTACGCCAATCAAGAGCGTGCCGAATCCAAAATTACGATCGGTCAACATTCGCAGGTCCACGATGGGACCCTTCGCCGTGAGCTCACGAATCAGAAAGAACGCTAAGGCCAGAGTCGCCGTGATCGCCAACCCGCGAATGAAATTGGAACTGAACCAATCGTCATCCTGCCCTTTGTCCAGCACCACTTCCTGGGCGCCCAACCAAAGGGCCATGAGTGCGAATCCAAGCCCATCGATGGCGCCGATAGACGCTCGCGCACTCTTGATCCACGGAGGATCTTGCACAAACTGACGCAGCATGAAGAAGGCCAGAACGCCGATGGGAACGTTGATATAGAAGACCCACCGCCAACTGTAATTGTCGGTGATCCAACCGCCTAGGACGGGCCCAATGATGGGCGCAACTACTACGCCGATGCCATATACGCCGATGGCTTGACCTTGTTTCTCTTTCGGGAAACTCTCAATGAGAACGGCTTGCGCAATCGGCTGCAATGCGCCGCCGCCAGCCCCTTGTAGAACACGGGCGAAAATCAACATCGGCAGATTGACAGCGAATCCGCACAAAAATGAGGATGCCGTGAACAGCACCAAACAGAACAGCAGAAATCGTTGACGTCCAAAACGTCTGCCAAGCCAACCCGTGGCCGGAAGGACGACGGCGTTCGCCATCAGGTAGCTGGTCAGCACCCAAGTCGCTTCGTCATTGCTGGCGGAGAGATTGCCCGCGATATGTGGCAATGCGACATTGGCAACTGAAGTGTCCAACACTTCCATGAACGTCGCCATCATCACGGACATTGCGATAATCCATGGATTTACCGCGGGTTTCCATTCCTGTGTAGGAGCGGCAACGGTGCGTTTGGGGATGATTTGGGGAGGCGCTAGGGCTTCGGTTGCCATCGAAATTTGAAAATCCTAAAGGCCTTAACTAATTTCTGTAAAGCCCTTCGATGCCGTCAAAGACGAACTTGACTCAGCGCGGGAGAGATTTAGCTGCGTGCGAAGATGAGCTTTTGTGGTTTCTGACTCACTCGTACAGATAAAAGGCCAATCTGCGCAGCCTCGTTTGCCGGATTGGCTGCGCAAGAGCCGCACGCATTTCGAATCGGTTCACCTGCTGAAAACGGAGTTGCGCCAGAGACAATTGCACACGGTGTGCGAATCGGCGCGTTGCCCCAACATCCATGAATGTTTCAATCGCGGCGCCGCAACCTTCATGATTTTGGGCAATCTGTGCACGCGCGGGTGCGGATTTTGCTCTGTTCCCAAAGGGTCTCCGGCGAAGAAGGAGTTCACTCTCGATGCCGATGAGCCGTGGCATGTCGCAGAGATGGCGGCGAAGATGAACTTGCGGTACGTGGTGATCACTTCCGTGAATCGCGACGACCTGCCGGATGGCGGATCACATCATTTTGCCGAGACGGTGCGACAAGTTCGCGTGCAATTGCCGAAGGCGCAGGTGGAAGTGTTGACGCCCGACTTTTGCGGCGATCTGGATGCCGTTGCACGCGTGCTGGACGCTGGGCCTGACGTCTTCAATCACAATATGGAGACGGTCCCACGCCTATATCGCCGTGTGCGGCCGCAAGCGGATTATCGGCAGTCGCTAGATGTGCTGGCATTCGCCAAACGCTATCGTCCTGGAGCACTTACTAAGTCTGGCTTGATGGTTGGACTTGGCGAAGATCCCTCCGAAGTGGAGCAGGTACTGCGCGACCTCCGCGAATCGAATACCGATGCCGCCACCATCGGCCAGTATCTGCAGCCGACACGGCGAAACTTGCCGGTGGCCGAATTTGTTAGTCCTGCGCAGTTTGACGCCTATCGCGATGCCGGGCTAGCGCTGGGCTTCAAGATGGTCTTTAGCGGTCCTTTCGTACGCAGTTCGTACATGGCTGACCGAGTTCACGCTGAAGTTCACGCGAATGCGTAGGCGCGATATCGCGTTGCGCGCGGCGCTCGCGCTGTTGACCGCCCTGATATTAGTCTCCTTATTTCCCCGCTTCAACCTGCGCTTACTTGCCCCTGTTGCGCTGACGCCTTTGCTGGTTGCGCTGGCTGCTACTCCGCGCGCCGGACAACGATTTATCTACGGCTGGGGCGCCGGAATTGTCTATTGGTTCTTCTTATGCACGTGGATACAATTCGTTCTCGAAGTACACGCTCAGATGGGCGTTTGGGGCGGCTGGGGATCTTTTCTCGTCTTCTGCATTTTGAAGGCGCTGCATCTTGCGCTATTCAGCCTTCTCGCAGGCCCACTATTGAATCGCGCATACGCCATCCCCGCGGTGGCGGCGCTTTGGACCGGGCTTGAACGGACGCATGGGACGTTCGGCTTTGCCTGGCTGGCGCTGGGGAATGCCGGAATTAACATGTCGGTTCCATTGCGCCTGGCTCCGTACGTTGGCGTCTACGGGTTGTCATTTGTCTTTTGCATGCTTTCCGCCGCCGTGGCACTGGTGGTGTTGCGCAGGCCGCGGGTGCATTTAGCGCCGCTTCTGGCACTGGGGTTATTGGCCGCTTTTCCGGCAATCAAGCAGAACTATCCCGCCGACCTAACCGCCGGCATTGTGCAGCCCAACCTCGACCCTGAACTCGAATGGACGACGGGCACGCTCACCTCGGAAGAGTCACATTTAATGCTGCTGTCGAGGCTCATCCCGGCTCCCTTGGTGATTTGGCCTGAACTTCCCGCGCCACTCTATTACTATTCCGACCCGGCGTTTCATCGCGAAGCGCAAGAGATCGCAATCCGGCACGGATATTTTCTCTTCGGCACGGTGACGATGAACGCCGGTGGAGAGCCACTGAATTCAGCGGTGATGCTTGGTCCGCAGGGGCAAGAAATCGGCCATTACGATCAAATTTTTCTAGTGCCGTTCGGTGAATTCACCCCACGGATGTTTGCTTGGGTCAATCGCATTACGCACGAGTCCGGCGATTTCGTGCCAGGCAATCGAATTCAGGTGACGCCAATGGGCAACCACCGTGTGGGCGTTTTCATCTGTTACGAATCAGCCTTCCCGCATTTGGTGCGCCAGTTTTCAAAAGCGGGCGCCGACGTGTTTATCAACATTTCAAACGACGGCTATTTCGGTCATAGCGAAGCGCGGCAGCAGCACCTGCTACTGGTACAGATGAGGGCCGTCGAAAATCGCCGCTTTATTGTGCGAGCAACTAACGACGGCACCACTGCCGTCATCAATCCCGCAGGCCGGATCATCAAGACGTTGCCGCCCTATCGGGAACTGGCATCGCAGGTCCAATACGGCGCCGTTACCGGGACGACCTTTTACGCGAAGCATGGGGATTGGTTTGCCTGGGGCTGTCTCGCGGCAGGCCTTGCGTTATCCATCATGCAGCTTCTGCCAGTAAAACGTAAACCTGCCTGAGCGTGCGGCCTCTCCTATTGACAGTCTGTAGGAAAGGTGTAGAATTCCTATAGGCCCTCTATAGAACGATGCCGACAAATCTCCTGCAAGGAACGCTTGACCTGTTGATCCTGAAATCGCTGGCGTTAGGTGAGATGCACGGCTTGGGCATCTCCCAGCGCATCGCGCAAATAACCAGGGGGACATTCGATGTGAAGCCCGGGTCTCTTTTTCCCGCTCTTCATCGTATGGAAGAATCCGGTTGGCTGAAATCGTCATGGGGTCAGTCGGAGAACAATCGGAAAGCGAAATTCTATAACCTGACTCGCACCGGCCGCCGTCAATTGGAGGCCGAAACGAGCGAATGGAACCGCATTTCGATTGCAATCGCGGCGGCTCTGGCCGTGAAGTGAGCCACCATGTTTTTCGCCCGCCGGAGTAGCGCGCTTCGGACCTGGTTTCAGCGGCCAAAGAGAGAACAGGACCTGGACGCGGAATTACAGGCCTATCTTG
>JBARMQ010000074.1:0-17645 GCA_049802535.1 Bryobacteraceae bacterium
TCAAAAGCTGTGCCGCCACTGCAGCGCGCTGTTCAATTAGACGAAGAAATGTATGATTTCCCCAGCGCCGAGCTAATTCCCTCGCGCGTGGCTTTGGCTCTCGCTGATTTGCAAACGGGAGACCACAGCCAATCCGCTAAATTGCTCGCACTAGTCGAATCCGTTCACAGGGTGCATCCACACCTGGGCGAGCGATTTGAAGCGCCTCTGCGTGAATTGCGCTCGAAACTTGCCCGAATAACGTAGCGGGTGTACTTAGCCTGGAGTACATCGAGTCACAAAGTCAGAACGAACGCGTGATCACGGGATGGCTGCCTAGAGGAAAGAGATACTTACCCACATCCCCTTTTTAATTCCTCTTGAACGGACTGGCGTCGGTGGAGCAGAGCGCCGCGACCGCGTGGTCTCAACGCCGTTGGCTGGCCTTAGTCGCCGCACACCAATGGTACTTCCTAACAGCCTGGCCTGGCGCAGATCTTGAGAAAGACGTCTCGCTCGACACAGTGATTCGTTCTTTCCACGACGTAGGCGTCGCCGGACTTCCATCGCCTAACGCCGAGCAAGTCGTCTCAACATCGAACACGCGTTTCCTTTGATGCAGGATCGTCGTCTTGCAATGAGACTCATGCGCGCCCCCAAAGCCGATTCCGTCCCAGTTCGCCATCGCCGCGAATGGCGCGTCTCCACATCCGGTACCGTCCAAAACGTAGTCACCGGGCTTTAACGGGATCTCGCCGCGGGTACCCGCCGCCGCCCCTAACCCAACCAAGCCGGCACTGATCACAACCAGGAAACAAGCTGCCCTATACCTGTACATGTCAACTCTTCCTAATCCTTTTATCGTGTCAAGGGGTGGTACATTTCTGTACACAGCATCGCATGTGAACTCGCCGTACGAAATTGTTTGTGAATCGAAATCTGCTTTGAAAGTCGCACTGCTGCGACTCTCAGGCAGATTCCAGCTGCCCGCCAGCGTAACCCTCTCCTGAGCCCTAGAGCAACGGTATCGAGCTACTTGACAAACTTAGGGTGTGTCGCGTACAGTATCTAATATATACTGTGTGCCACCCACTAATGACGTTTTTGAAAACCTCCGCCTCGAGCTCCGCCGCGGCTCACTCATCCTCGCGGTCATGGCGCAGCTTCGCCAGGAGCAATACGGCTATGTCCTGCGCAAGTCCTTGCACGACCTCGGCATTGATATTGATGAGAACACCCTCTATCCTTTGCTCCGGCGCCTTGAAACGCAAGGCCTCCTCGAAAGTCAATGGCGCGAGGAAGACAAGCGAAAGAAGCGGTTCTATCGCCTTTCTGACGCGGGCGCCGACGTCCTCAAGGAACTTCTCAAGGAATGGCGCGGTATTAACCAGGCAATCGAACGTATCGTCGAACACGAAAGTTTAGGAGTGAAGCATGGAAATAGTTGATCGTTACCTACAAGCTGTCTTATTTTGGCTGCCGGAGGAGCAACGCGCCGATATCACTGCGGAATTGCGGGAGGACATTCACTCCGAAATCGAAGAACGCGAGCTGGAGCTTGGCCGATCGCTTACCAAATCAGACGTCGAAGCGCTGCTGAAGCGCCGCGGCAATCCGCTCTTAATTGCCCAACGTTACTTGCCACAGCGCTTCCTCATAGGTCCTCGGTTGTTCCCGATCTATTGCCTGGTCCTGAAGATCGCGCTGCCTGCCTTTGCGCTTCCAACGTTGGTGGTCTGGTTATCCGCTCTACTATTCAGCCCGACTCTCTGGGTAGGCCGTGCCGTAATCGAAAATCTGCATCCGCTCGGCTTGGTGTGGACTGTACTGTGCGGTTTATTCCTTGCGATTACGGTCGTATTCGCGCTGCTAGAGCGCCTGCAGGAACGAGCCGGGCTTTTAGATCATTGGAGCCCCGAAAAACTAAAGCCAGTGCAGGATTTTCGGCAGGTTCCAAGGTCGCAATCCGGTAGCGAACTCGCCGCGGCTCTCGTCTTTATGGCTTGGTGGCGCGGCTGGGTGGACATCCCGAACGTCCCAGGCATTCAACTGACGTACGGTCCGATTTGGCATCCACTGTACTGGCCCATCGTGGTGGCTGTCTTTCTATTCGGTTTGATCGCAGCCGTTCAACTGATTCGGCCTGTTTGGACGCGCGCGCAGTCCGCCGCCCGGTTGGTTGTAGACGTCGCCGCAGTTACCTTGGCGGGTGGGCTGATAGTGTTCCACCCTTGGGTGTCGATCATAGCTCCGGCCCTCGCTCCCAATGCCATTGCGGGAATCGAGGACTCGATCAATGGCGCCCTGGCCGTGGTTCTCGTTTTCGCAGTTGTCAGTTATGTCCTACGCGCCACACAAGATTTACGCCGCTTGCGCGGAGAAGAACCGTTACACCACTGGACCATTCGAACTCTTGCAGGATCGTAGACAGAATTGCCCAATTGGATGCTAGCCTGAAAACGCATGCGCTCTCTGTTGTTCCTTATGTCCGCTGCGCTTGTCGCGCAAACGACTACCCATAAAGCCACGACTCCCGCTGCAAGGACGAGTACCGTGAAACGAACCAGCCCAGCTGCCAAACCGGAGCCTCCACTGACCACCGACGATCAGAAAACGATCTATGCACTTGGTCTCTCCATCTATAGTTCGCTCGCGCCGTTCAACCTGTCGCCCGCCGAGCTCGACATCCTGAAGCGCGCGCTATCCGACGCCGCCGCCAACAAACCAGCGGAAGATCTGGAAACATGGGGGCCGAAGATTCAACCGCTCGCACAATCGCGAGCAACCACTCAAGCTCAAACTTATATTCGCGCCGCCGCTGCCCGGCCCGGCGCGGTGACGACTCCCTCAGGGCTTGTGTTTCGTAGCATTGTCGCTGGCACAGGGCCGTCGCCTCAAGCCACCGACACCGTAAAAGTGAACTATCGCGGCACTTTCATGAATGGCACCGAATTTGACAGCTCCTATAAGAGGAACCAGCCCATCGATTTTCAGCTGAACCGGGTGATCAAGTGCTGGACGGAAGGCGTTCAGATGATGAAGGTCGGCGGGAAGGCTGTCTTGGTCTGTCCGGCAAATCTAGCCTACGGCGCGCAGCCGCCTCAAGGTATTCCGCCGAACGCGACACTCACTTTTGAGATTGAATTGTTGGGCATTAATGGGTCGCAAAACCCCCCACAGCCAAGTGGACTGCCTCAATAGGGCAATTCACTGCGAAGGTAAGCAACTTGAATTAACGCGCTATCATAAAGCCAGAGAAACATCATGGGACCGATTGGCATACCCGAGATGATGGCGATCGCTGTCCTGGCCCTGCTTCTGTTTGGACCGAAGAAGCTACCCGAGCTGGGGCGCATGTTGGCGAAGGGTCTCACGGAGTTCCGCCGCGCTAAAAACGAGCTCAAGACGACGTTCGAAACGCATATGCGCGAGCTCGAGCGCGACGTGCAACTCAACGAGAAGCCGTCCCTTCCACCAGCCACTCCATCGACCCAACCTTACTCTTATCCGGACTATGAGTACGGTCATTATGATCCGGAATATCAACCCCATAACGAGCCGCCTACCACGCAGTCTTCTAATGGCGACGGCTCACAACCATCTCTCGCCAGCGCTACCGCACCTCAGGACGCCCCGGCCCATCAGGAAAAGCTCGATCCCCCGGTTCAAGCACCGCCTGGATCTGTTCCCCGCTCGAACGGATTTCATTCGCCTGCTCCCGAGCCGGCGGAAGAGCATCATCCTGCCGCCTCGTAGACTTAGGTTTTGAATGGTTGATGAAACAACAGGCCCAGAGGGGCCCGCCAGCGAAGGTGTGTCTTCGCCTCCAGCAACGCAATTGAACTCCGGGTCCTCCGAGGCCCCAATTATCGACATAACGCCATCGCCGGCGGCTGAGGGAGCACTCGTTCCCTCGACCCCGGCACCACCGGTACGCAGTCCGCAAGCGCTGGCCCCACGAACACCGCCCCCTCCACCACCGCCGCCTCCTCCGGCCGCCGAGCCTGAAGACGAGGAAGAGGAAGGCATGCTGCGCATGTCCTTCATGGATCACCTGGAAGAGCTGCGTACGCGTCTCCTTCGATCCATTATCGGAGTAGTTGTCGCCTTTATCGCGGCGCTCGCCTTCGCCGATCCCCTCTGGCGTATCGTCTCAGCGCCGGCAGTGGGCGCTTTAAAACATCTTGGCGTTAAGCCTCCCAATTTGGCTCAGCTTACGCCGATGGAAGGCTTCAATGTCATCTATATCAAGCTGCCGTTGCTCGTTTCCATCTTCATCGGTTCCCCGTGGATTCTCTATCAAGTCTGGGCTTTCATATCCCCCGGTTTGTATCGCCGTGAAAAACGATGGGCCACGCCCTTCATTCTCAGCACCGCTGGGCTGTTTATTTCAGGCGGCTTGTTCGCCTACTTTGTCGCATTCCGTTACGGCCTCGAGTTTCTGCTCGGGCTGGGGCTTAACGTCAACGTCACGCCCCTTGTCTCCATCAACGAATATTTCGATCTCTTTGTAAACGTCACGCTCGGTGTCGGCCTCGTTTTCGAGATGCCGGTCATTATCTTTTTCCTGACGCTGCTCCGGATGGCCTCTCCGCGATTTTTGCTGAAGCACTCGCGCTACGCCATCTTGGGAATAACCATTCTCGCCGCCATCGTCACACCGACTCCCGACATCTTCAACATGATGATTTTCGCGGTGCCAATGGTTGCTCTTTACTTTGTCGGCCTCTTTGCCAGCTACTTGCTGATCTTGCGGCGCGAAGGCAGGAGATTCCCGTGGGGCATCTTAGCGCTCATGGTCGGCGGCCTGCTTGTGATTACCGCAGCCGTCCTCGCTGTAATGATTTACTACTACCACTATCATTACGTGCCGAAGTGGCCTTTTCTTATTAAGTGATAAGCGCAAGCTGTTGAGCGCGGCAACCCAGCACGGCGCTCCACTCGCTCGCAATGCGACTATCCGGTCGCCGTTCGCCTCCTCAAGCGAAATACGAATTCACTTTCTCAAAAACGAGCAGGCTTTCGCGATTCCGAACAACTAGGGAGATCGAAAGGCAGCGGATCTCCCGTCTGACAGCTTCTCTGTTGAAAGGTCCTACGAGTGCACCAATAGATGTCGAGCGCCATAAGCCGGGAGACACAAGCGAGTGCAAAACTTCTTACAGAATCTACAATTTGGTCTACGAATGTTGCGGAAAAACGCCGGCCTAACGCTGGCAGTAATCGTCACGCTGGCACTTGGAATCGGCGCAACGACCGCGATTTACACAGTGGTCTATTCCACTTTGATCGCTCCGATGCCGTATCCCAAACCGGACCAGCTAGTGATGGTTTGGTCGAAGATCCAGGGTGGTCGAAACGGAATTTCAGCGGGCGACTTCCTCGATTGGCAACGCGAAAGCCGATCGTTTCAGAGCCTCTGCGCGTTCACCGGCGGCAATTTCAATCTCGGCACCAAGGAACGGCCGGAACAGATCAATGGCCGGCAAGCGACGCCGGGGTTCTTGACCATGATGGGCTTGCCTTTCCTGATGGGCCGCGACTTCCTGCCGGAAGAAGGCACTCCTGGCCGTGATCATGTTGTCATCCTCACCCATAAACTTTGGGCGCAGCTTGGCACCGATCGCAATATCATTGGCCAATCCCTCCGCATCAACGGCGGAAAGTACACCGTAGTCGGCGTCACCGCGGCAGGTCTTGCCGACCGTTTCGATGCGCAACTCACGGCTCCCCTTGCGTTCCGGCCGGAACAGATCAATCACGATTATCACTGGCTTCTCGCGATGGGACGGCTAAAGCCCGGCGTGAGCATTCAACAGGCCCAAGCCGACATGACCAATGTGACAGCGCATATCGCTGCCGAACATCCCAAGAGCAACAGCGGCTGGGGCGCCTCCGTCGAACCGCTTCAAAATGATTTTCTGCCAAAGGATCGCATTCAGACTCTTTGGCTCTTATTGGGAGCGGTCGGTTTTGTTCTTCTCATCGCTTGTGTCAACGTTGCTAACCTGCTGCTTGCCAAGGGCACCGCTCGCCAGCGTGAAGTGGCGGTCAGAAGCTCGTTGGGCGCGTCCCGCCGGCAGATCTTTGGACAATTTCTGACGGAGAGTGTTCTGTTTGCGTTGCTCGGCGGCGCTCTGGGCGTCGGGGTGGCAAAGATGCTGCTGCACGCCTTGATCGTCGTTATGCCCCAAGGCACATTGCCGTCTGAGGCGTCCCTGCAGTTGGACTTTGGCATCCTCGCGGTTGCATTAGGAGCAACGGTGTTATGCGGACTCCTTTTCGGATGCGCACCTGCCTGGTATGCATCGAGGATCGACCCAGGCGATTCGCTCAAGGAAGGCGGCCGCGCGGGAATGAGCAAGCATCGCAATCGGCTGCGTCGCACGTTAGTCGTTTCGGAATTGGCGCTCGCATTGGCGCTGCTTTCCGGCGCCGGATTGGCGCTTCATAGCTTGTGGAATCTCTCGCGCGTCGATCTTGGTGTGAAGACCGATCATGTGCTGGTCTTCAGCCTGAACCAGCCCGACCACCGCTTCAAAAATCCGGATCAAATTGACCTCTACTATCGCCAAATCCTCGATCGCATTCGTCCCATCGCGGGAGTTTCGTCCATTGCCGCCGTGACGGGTGCGCCCCTCCTCGGAACCAGCGACGGAATGCCATTCTCAGTCGTCGGCCAACCTGTCGTCGATTTCGCCCAGCGGCCGGGAGCGCCTTTTCAATCCGTGACACCCGCCTATTTCGATACCTTTGGCATTCGAGTTCTTCAAGGACGCCACTTTACCGATCAGGACACCGCCACCAGCACACGCGTGGCGATGGTCAATCAGCGGTTCGTTAAACAGTACCTGAAAGGCGCCAATCCGCTTACTCAGCGTCTGATGATTGAGCAAATCGTCCCGGGCGTCCCGCAACTTGGCCCTCTCGTCGAATGGCAAATCGTCGGTGTTTTCCACGACGTGCGGTCGTTCGGCGTGCGTAACGACGTTCCCGAGATTGACGTGCCGTTTTCGCAATCGCTTCTCCCGAGTGTTACGGTCGGCGTTCGTACAGCAATTAATCCGTCCGCCTTGACTCGAGCCGTTAGCGACGCCGTTCATTCTTTTGATCCCGATATTGCCGTGGCGCAGGTCAGCACCATGGACGTTGTCAAAGATCGGCTGTTCCTGGGGGACCGTTTCGTGCTACTACTCTACGGAACCTTCGCTCTGTTGGCTTTGATCCTTGCCGGCATCGGCACCTACGGCGTCATCGCGTTTGGCGTCTCTCAACGTACTCATGAAATCGGACTGCGCATCGCTCTTGGGGCCCGGCGCAACAATGTCACTTTTCTAATCGTCCGGGAGGGCCTTGTTCTTGCGCTCGTAGGCCTCAGCGTAGGCGTCGCCGGTGCGTTCTTTGTCGGTCGCGCTATGCAAAGCACGCTCTTCAATGTTCAATCAATGGACTTATTAGTAATCTCGTCTGTTGCCGTAATTTTGTTGACGATAGCCCTCTTGGCGTCCTATTTGCCGGCTCGGCGTGCGTCTTCCATCGATCCGATGAAGGCCCTTCGAACAGAATAAGGGCTGCCGCTGTCATGCGGTAAGGCAGTTGGCATTGGCTATCTCCGCCTTTGTATACGTGTGTCCGCTCAACGTGGATTGGGACGGAGCGCCCGACGCTTATGGATTGGATCGGGCGGGCGTGCCGGGGCAGACTGGCCTGGATCCTCGTGAGAACCCCAAAAAACGGACGGGCGGTCTTGGCAACGCGCGTAGAGGGGCGGATTGGGGCCAGGAATGGGTCGGGATTTACAACTGCTCTAGGGAACAAGCGATTCACATCCTCCGCCAGTATGGTTTGATTCCGCCGAAACCAGCTAAGGGACCCGACCACCTTTCGGCGGCATCGCAGGGAATCCTCAAGAGGTTTTGGGATAACCGCACGGAGACGGCTTATAGACACAGCCTTGAAAACACGGCCGGCGATGGAAACTTCCCAATCGTCCAGATCGCCGAAATACCAACCACCATGAAAACGGGTTACTACGTGTCTACCACCAGTTGGCGCGACAAGAGCAAGGACTTCTGGGACCCCAATGCGTATCTCGACGCCAGCGCTATTCCCTATTCGGTGTTACCTGCTTTGAGCGGCGTCAAATTAGGCGACTACGGTCTCGTGATCCGAAATCAAACCGGCGCCAGTACCCCATACGTATGTGGGGACAGTTCGGGGGCCAAGAACGGAAGTCATCGGCTCGGCGAATGTTCGGGTGCGGTCTACCTCGCAGTCGGCCGTGAAAACGAGGGGGCCTTCACCTTCATAGTCTTTCCCGGTTCCGGTGGCGGGACTGTCGCCAATACGGGCGCCGCTGGAACTGCAGTACGAAATCAACTCGCGAAGCTCTCCGCGCGGGAATATATCCAGCAATCGCCGCAACCACGATAAGAAGCATTCCCGCCTCGACAAATGTCGCCGGGGGGTCGCCGCCAGACGGCCTACGCCTCAGACACTTCCGCATCCTTTGTCCCCGGTTGACGTTCTCCTGCTCTCTTAAATGGCATGTGTCCTGTATCCGCTACACTATCGTTTTAACAGGACATGAAGAATATTCCGTTTGGTTGGTTCTCCTCCGTTTCACTGAAGCTAGTACTCCTCTCAGCGGTCATTTCGTTCTCCCTTGCTGCGCAAACTTCCGCTGAGCTGACCGGCACCGTAACGGATCAGACAGGCGCTATCGTTCCCGCGGCGCAAGTTACTGCAAAGAGCCTCGAACTCGGCACAGAACGTGCCGTGGCCACGGACTCAAGAGGGCGCTACCAAATTGGCGCATTGAATGTTGGCAATTATGAGGTCCGCGTGGAAAAGCCGGGCTTCAGAGAAGAAGTCCGCACTGGCGTTCACCTCTTGGTCGGTCAAGATGCGGCAGTCAATTTCAGCTTGCGTGTTGGCGAATCGAGTCAACAAGTCACAGTCAGCGGAGATGCTGCTGTTGTGAATACGACTAACGCCGATATCTCAGGCTTAGTGGCGAGTACGGAGGTCAAAAATCTTCCCCTAAATGGCCGGAGCTTCGACTTACTTCTCATTTTAAACCCTGGCGTCGTTAACTTCACATCGGAAAAGACGGGCGGCGCCGGAGTATCCAACTCCACCATGGGCAGTAACTTCGCCGTCGATGGCAATCGCCCGCAACAGAATCTGTTCTTGTTGAATGGCATCGAATTCACTGGCGCTGCGGAGAATAATATGCAACCGGGCGGCACAAGCCAGTTGCTATTAGGGGTAGACGCGGTGCGTGAATTCAACGTGCTCCGCGATTCGTACGGTGTTGCGTATGGGCAAAGGCCAGGCGCGCAGGTGGTCATTGTTACCCAAAGCGGCAGCAACGAAGTGCATGGGTCCGCCTTCGAATTCCTCCGAAACAACGACCTGGATGCGCGAAACTTTTTCGATGGCGCTTCCGTTCCGGGCTTTCAACGCAATCAATTCGGTGCATCATTGGGCGCGCCCATTCAAAAGGAGAAAACCTTCGTCTTCGTCAACTTTGAAGGCGTTTCGCAGCATCTTCATCAAACCGGTGTCGATCTTGTTCCCGACAATAATGCGCGAAACGGATATTTGCCTTGTAAGCTCGTAACACCAAAACCCTCAGCGTGTCCAGCTTCTGGGCTGGCGTTTGTGGGCGTCTCACAGCTGGTTAACGCCTGGCCAGTAGCGAGCGCCAATGCGCCAGATTTCGGCGGCATCTCGGAGGCCTTCAACAATCCCCTGCAAACGATCCGTGATGATTTCGGAACGGTAAGGCTCGATCGAGTGCTTTCAGGAGAAGACACGATGAACGCTGTTTACACCGTAGACGACAGCGCGGATTTCACGCCGACCAACACCAATTTATACAGCACCGACGTGGATCATATGCGGGAGCAGGTCGCGAGCATTTCCGAGACCCACGTGTTTTCTCCGGCGGTCTTGAATCAAGCGACTGCGGGGTTCTCTCGCGCCTCTTGGTTCTTCACCGGCGAGCCTACTCCTGGCACCCCCGCGGCGTCCCTTCCTGGCTTCATTTCCGGCGACCCGATCGGCGCGTTGGTTGTAGGTGGCAGCGCCGCGTCTAATCCGACGGCACAAATCGGTCTCGCGGGAAGCAATAACGGTAGTAACTTATACGTCAATCGCAATATATTTACTTACGAAGATCGCGTTTCGTTTACCCGCGGCAATCAACAAATCACTGGCGGCGTTTGGCTCCAGCGATTTCAATCCAATGAGATTCTCGCGCTTAGCCAGTACGGCCAAGCCACCTTCACCAGCCTTCAAACGTTATTGCAGGGCGTCGCCAGTTCTTTGTTGTATGATCCGGCGCCGACCGAGATGGGCTGGCGCTCCTGGTTTGGCGCCTGGTATTTGCAGGACGAGATCCGATTCGGCTCTCGCGTGAATCTGTCACTCGGCTTCCGTGGCGAGTCCAGCTCGGGGTGGAATGAGGTCAACGGCCGCGCATCGAACTACATCTACTCGAACGGCATTATTTCGAGTCAGCCGCAAGTGGGCAGCTCCGTGTTCACTTGGAACAATGCGAAGTTTTTGCCGGAACCTCGTATCGGCTTGGCGTGGAGCCCCTTCGACAGCTCCAGAAAGACAGTCCTACGAGCGGGGTTTGGCCTCTATAGCGACCTACAGGACACGTTAGGATATCGCACCGATCAGAATCCACCCTTCAACCCGACCTACAGCTTGCCGAATGCGAATCTGACCAACCTGCCGGTCGTCACCAGCGCCGCCACTCCGGCAACAGCCAAGGTTGTGCCCGGCGGCGTACAGCCCGACTTACAAACCCCCACTTTAGTTTCTTGGAGCGCTCGGATTGAACAGGAGCTTACTGCAAACACCGCCTTGACCATAGGTTATGTCGGCTCCCACGGCTATCACGAATTGATCGGAATCGATGCGAACGAACCCTTCCCGGTCATCTGCCCTGCGTCGCCTTGTCCCGCCACTTACCCGAGCACCTTCCCTGCTCCACTGGCTGGGGCTGCGGTACCGGCTGGCACTTACTATGTTCCAACGGCGGTTAGAGCGAATCCTTCCCTAGCAAATACCTGGACTTACTTTTCCGAAGGCGTCAGCTCATACCAGGCCTTACAAGTCGAGTTAAACCATCGCTTCAGCGGCGGCCTTGCCTTACGCGGTTCCTACACGTTCTCAAAGGCGATCGACGATGGCGATTCGCTGAACGCAACGACATCCGGTGGCGAGCCGGCGCTTGCTTCTAACCCCTTCGACCTTCCTGCCGATCGCGGACTTGCGAACTTCGACGTGCGCAACGTTGCCGTCATTAGCGCCCTCTACGCGTTGCCCGTCGGCCACGGTGCTCATTTTGCCGGCAACGTCACCGGCTTTGGAAATTTTCTCATTAGCGGATGGAACATCGGATCAATCGTCACATTGCAGGGCGGCTTTCCGTTTACGCCTCAGCTCAGCTACAATCCGTCGAACAATGGCGACAGCCGCAACCCTGTGCGGCCCTATGTCAATCCTGATTTCACCGGCCCCGTTATCTTAGGCAGCCCGTCGGAATGGTTTAATCCGGCTGCCTTCCTCGCTCCTCCGAATGGCAGTGGCTTCTACGGAAACTTGGGACGCGATACGCTGATCGGCCCGGGGCTGGCGACCTGGGACCTCTCATTCCTCAAAAACACGCGTCTAACCGAGCGCACCAATCTCCAATTTCGCGCTGAGTTGTTCAATGTCCTAAATAGAGCAAACTTTAATACTCCAAATGCAGTCGTCTTCACGCCGGCCGGCGTTTCACCCACCGCTGGAATCATTACCAGCACATCGACCACCTCTCGCCAAATTCAATTTGGACTGAAGCTGCTTTGGTAAGGGCCGGCTCGAAACGTGATAAAATTCACGGCATCGGAGTAAACGAATGGCCCACTGTTCCAGACGTAATTTCCTGAAGACCGGGCTTGCTGCCGGCACTCTTGCAGCCGCCGGCCGTTTGCCGCTACTTGCGCAGCGCCAGACCGCGACCGATTGGGTGACGCTGGGAAAATCAAACGTCAAAGTGACGCGCCTCGCTTTTGGCACCGGCACCATGAGCGGACAAGTGCAGCGTGATCTGGGACAGGATCAGTTCAACCGGCTGGTTCGCTACGCCTACGACAATGGCATCCGTTTCTTCGAAACGGCCGAATCCTACGGCGACATGCACCGGATGCTTGGCATCGCGCTGAAGGGTGTTCCGCGCGACAGCTATCGCCTGATGTCCAAAATCACCACGCACGGTGATGTTGATCCCATGGTGAAGATCGATGAGCTGCGCAAGCTCGCCAACACCGAGTATTTCGACGTCATGCTGCTGCATTGGCAGCACACCGCGGACTGGCCAACCGCGAGCCTAAAATGGCAAGACGGCATTGAGGAAGCCCAGCGCAAACATGCCGTCATTGGGCGCGGCGCCTCTGTGCACGGCCTTCCGGCGCTTCGCAAGTTCCCCGAAAACCAGTGGCTCGAAATCGCCATGATCCGTATGAATCAGAAGGGCACTCGCATGGATGGGGAAGATTACAATACCAGCCAACCCGGCAATGTGCCCGAAGTCGTCGAGCATGTGCATCAGGTCCACAGCGAGGGCATGGGCGTCATCAGCATGAAGCTGGTCGGCGAAGGCACCTTTACCAAGCGCGAAGATCGTCAGGCCGCCATGCGTTTTGCTTTTAAGCACGCCGGCGTTGATGCGGTTACCGTAGGCTATAAAAACACTGCGGAAATCGACGAAGCGATTCAGAACCTGAATTTAGCTCTGGCGTAACACCGGCTGCGCACGTCCTTACTTAACGCGCTTCTGCGACGTCGGCAGCAAACCGTACACATCGACCTCTCCGCTGGCAGGGACGTAAACACGTCCGTTGACAACGACCGGCGAGACAAAGCGGCGCGCCGTTCCCGCTCTGTCCCTCCTGTAGTTTTGTTCGCTGCTATAAATTTCATTCTGAACGTTCGCCGCCTCATAAGCGGTCAGAACCGCCGACCGGTCGGTTGATTGCCAACCCTTGGTCTCAATCACCCAAACGATGCCATCTTTCCGGCCGTTCGCGGAAATCGACGGCGTAGCCCCCGGGTCAACGATCTTCGTCGTCCCGCGAATCACCGGTCCGTTCGACAAATGACCACCCTCCACCGCGTAGTCGCTCAGCGTGTCGTTGCTCGGAAAATAGTAAACGTGGCCGTTCCAATAGGCCGGCGCTCCCATAATTCCGCCGCCCACCTTGATCGTCTGCACCGCTTGAGGATCATTGCCCGCAAGGAACTTTCCCATTCGGTCGCGATTGACAACGTAGATCACTCCACCTTTGCCGCCGATAACAGCCAAATGAGCGCGTGAGCCAGGCTGCTCCGGAATCAGCAGCGGTCCGCCCGAACCGAGATCTCCATCGGTAGCATTTAGGTGCGCCTGTTCCGATGGCGTGAAGTAATCTGCCACCGTGAGTCCGTTGCCTCGAGTGAGAGCCATCTTCAAAAGGCTGTCGCCATAATCATGTCCGCCCGAGCTGGCATTGAATCTGCCGTTGCCCGTCGCGACGAACAGGTTTCCGGCATCATCGGCCGCCGGACCCGTGTCGCTCTGCCAGATGCCGCTCTGCGATGATTCCGGCGACGTGTTGAAGACGCCCGTTTGGCGTAGCGTATGCGCGTCATATGCCAAGATCCATCCATGGTATGGGCCGATGTCACATGAGGAGCCCCACGTCAGATAAACCGTGCGGTGCGTCAAGGTCACGGCTGCACGCGGATTCTCATGCAGCGCAGCGAACGCAATCGTGCCTTGAAATAATCCGAACAGGCCCGTGCTGCCACTGCTGAACGTCGCCTGAATCACGACGGGACCTCCGAACTTCTCCTCTCCCGTAGCGACATCCAACGCATGCAACCGCTGCCAAAATCGTGCGGCTCCGCCACTCTCTATCTCTGCTGTGCGGACGAGCACATACAAGGTGCCGCTCTGCGCATCGATCACCGGTGTCGAAGTAATTCCGATTTCTGGCGCGATAAAGGGACATCCGAGGGCATTCGAGTCCACGGGGGACACTCCGCGCGCACTATTCGCAAAACTCACTTTCCATAGAGGCGTCGACGGCTGCCCTCCCGCGTCAAACGCGTAAACCGCATCGCGTTCTGTCGCCACAAAGAGGACGTCGTGTTCGCCTTTGCCGGGAATTGTCAAATGCGGCAGTTCCAGCGGTTGAGCATAGACGTCTCCATCGACTACGAATTTGAAGAGCTTGCCGAATTGATTGGCATTGACGTTCCGGGGCGTCAGGGCCTTTTCATTGAGCGTAGCGCCAGTGCGAGCGTTGTCATATTGTGACGTTGTTACTTGGCCGCACGATAGGCCGACAAGGCCGAGCAAGGCGCAAAGCCGCAAGAGCATACTATGTAGTATACTCTTTAGGAACTCGCGCAAAACGGGCACGGGATCGAGCGTGCCCCCCGAAGAACTAGTGGGCTCTTTTCCTGTTTGGTGGCACGCAGCCGTACCCTTTGCGCTTCTACGGGCCGCCCTTTTATTCGTCTCGTAAAACGGCTGTCGGTTCCGTCTGCGATGCCCGGAATGCCGGTACAAAGCTCGCAACCAGAGCGATGCAGGCCAGCAATGCGATTGCCATCAATATGGTTGAGGGATCTGTGGAGCGAAGGCCGTAGAGCAAAGCTTGGGCGGCCCTGCTCACGCCGAGTGCCAGTCCCGTACCCACGAGCAAACCCACCACTAACAGTACCGAGGCTTCCTTCATAATCAGCGCCATGACGCCTCTGCGCGATGCTCCTAATGCCATGCGGATCCCAATCTCGCCACGCCTCTTCGCGACGGTGTAGGAGATTACGCCATATAGTCCTACCGTCGCGAGAATGGCCGCCAACAAGCCAAAGAACGCCGATAAGGTCGCCATCAATCGATCACGCACCAACGAATCTTGCACGAGCGCTTCGAAAGACTGAAAGGAAATGGACATGCCCGAATCCGCCGTCGCAGCCGCCTTCTGCAAAGCCGCCGTCAACGCTCCCGCACCCACATGCGAACGAACGAGAATGTTAATTGCGTCGCTGGTTTCCTTGTGCTGCGCTTCAGCAACGTAAACCAGCGGCTGGAATTTCTCCCGCAACGCTTGATATTTCGAATTCTTGACGACGCCGACGATCTGGTATTGATGCCCTTGCTCTCCAGGTCCCACGAAGAGACGGATCTGCCGGCCGATCGGATTAGCTCCTGCCATAAACGCCCGGCTGAATTCCTGGTCAACGATGGCAACTTCAGGCGACGAGACCGTATCGTGCTGGTCGAACGTTCTGCCGGCCAACAGCGGAGTGCCTACTGTTTTGAAAAAGTCGGGACTAATTCGATCGAACCACGGAATCATGGGAGTCTTATTCTTTAGGCCCGCAATTTCAATAAATTCGTTCCAACCACTTCCGCTAAGGGGAACTATATTCGTCGTGGAGGCTATTTCCACTCCCGGCGTATTCCGTACTCGTTCTATCAAGTCGCGATACACGGCGGCCCGGCGCTCTGGCGGGTAATGTTGGTCGGAAATATCGACCCTTATGATCAATAGGCCACTTTCTTCAAGACCCGTGTCGACCGTCAACAGATTACGGAGGCTACGCACAAATAGCAAAGCGACGGCTAGCAGCACCAGCGACATTGCAACCTGCGCCACCACCAGCACTCGGCGTAAACCGAATCGCTCTCGGTCGGCTGTCATCCCTCGGCCTGCTGCCTTCATTGCCCCAGCTGGCGCAGTCCGCGTTGCTCGAATCGCCGGCGTCAATCCGAACAGAACGCAAGTTAGAATCGCAACTCCAGCCGTGAAACCAAGCAGCCGCCAATCCGGTCTCAGCACCAGGAAAATAGGATTGCGTTCCGTTGTCAGGAACTGAACCATGTAATGGCAGATCTCGTTCGCCAGAAAGATGCCCAATGCAGTGCCAAACAAAGTCAGTAGCATGCTCTCTGACAGCAATTGCCGAATCAATCGGCCGCGCCCCGCACCAATGGCGAGCCGTATGGCCATCTCGCGCTCCCGAACGCTGGCTCGTGCCAGCGTTAAATTGGCCAGATTCGCGCAAGCGATCAGTAGCACTAATCCCGCAATACTCAACAACAGCACCAGCGGCCCGTCGTAGTCGTCCCGCAGCGAAGACACTCCCGATCCGGCTGGCGAAGCGGTCAATTTAAATTGCCTGTAGTCTTTGGCCTGATCCGGGCGGTAACTTTCCGGTACCGTCGTCTCAAACACTCCCGGCGATATCGCTTGCAATTGTGCCGCAGCCTTGGCCGGCGTCCACCCGGGCTTTAACCGCCCCATCGCGGCCAGCCACCACGTATGCCGGCTAAGCGTATGGCTATCTTGGCCGCCGATTAGCTGTTCCGCGCAAAGGGGAACAATAACATCGAAGTTTCGGCCAACTTCCACGCCGAAGAAGTCCGCAGGGGCGACGCCTACAATGCTAAAAGGATGGCCATTCAGCAACAGCTTCTGGCCCAAGACGGCAGGGCTTCCGCCATACCGTTTCTGCCAGAACGAATAACCGATGACGGCACTCGCTGAATCGCAGTTGTTTGCGTCACCGCCACCTTCAATCAGCCGCCCGAGTAACGGAGCCACTCCGAGCGTTTTGAAATAGTCGTCCGTCACCCACAGGCCCTCCGCGAATCGCGCGGGACCACCTTGCGTCAATTTGAACTGTTGATCGCCCCAAGCGAATATGCTCGAAAACGCTTGCTGGTGCGAGCGAATCTGGTCCCACTGCGCGTAGGTAAGATTTGGACGGCGATCGATGAAATTCCCCGAGCAACAGTGGTCATTGGGAGCAATCTTCACTTCCGCCAATTGGCCGGCATTCGGCACCGGCAGCATGCGGAGACGCACCGAATCCAGCAATTGAAAAATTGCAGTATTCGCGCCAATCCCCAGCGCCAACGATAGGGTTGCGATGGTGAAGAACCCTGGATTCATGCGCAACAAACGCGCCGCGTATTTGCAATCCTGCCAGGTGCTCTCGAGCAATTGAAGACTATTCATCTCCCAGACCTTCTCTTTCACTGCTGTTCGGTTCCCCAGTTTGCGGCGCGCTGCCAGCAACGCTGCATCTTTAGCCAAGCCTCGACCAGTCTGCAGATCGGCTTCGTGAGCAAGATACGATTCGATCTCCTGCGTCAGATCTTCATCCCGCCGCGATCGTTGCCAGAATCGCCACCCCATAAATATCTACTCTGTCGCCGGCCCTAGCACCCGTCCCACTGCCAGCACCAATTCGTTCCAGCGGTTCCGCTCGCTCGCCAAATGCTTCCTGCCCGCTGTCGTAATGCGGTAGTACTTCGCCTTTCGATTGTTCTCGGACGTTCCCCAAAACGATGCGATTAATCCGCGATCTTCCAACCGGTGCAGCGCTGGATAAAGCGACCCATGCTCCACCTGCAGCACCTCATCCGATGTCTGTTCAATGGCATGCGCGATGGTGTGCCCATGCGCCGGTGCTAACAATACTGTTCGCAAAATCAGCATGTCCAGCGTGCCTTGCAGCATTTCGCCGCCGTCGCCGGGAGCTTTTCTTCGTCCCATGGCTCCCACTATACCAGAAGAACTTCTTCTGGAGCAAAGACGCCCTTTATC